>JAPLMX010000102.1 GCA_026386805.1 Phycisphaerae bacterium
ACGCGTCTGGACGGTGATCGCCACCTGCCGCCAACAGAGTCGCCGCGTCTTCGAATTCTTCTGCCACGCCCTCAACGCCCATTTTCGACAAGAAGCCGCTCCCTCACTGTTGCGTTGACTGAAATTCGTGAACGGCTACCGATAATCACACCAATGCAATAGGGATTCCATGTCTTCATTCGTGTTATGCGCGCCATTTGTGGTTCAGATTGGAGGAGGAGTCTCAAGCGAACGGAGCCGACCGTCGAGTCTCCTGACTTCCCCCTGCACAGTCTTGAAGAAACGCCTCGCGGACTTCGACGAGCTCAGTCGAGGCGCGTCACTACGAACGAGGTCATCCTGCCAAACGAAGCCAATTGGGCGACGTGGCCAATCGTGCGAAACAAAGCCAATTGCCCCAGCGCGGCACGGAGGGCAAGTACTTTATGGGAAAAGAGTTATGACGAATGGGACGCACACAAGGCCGCGGCAAAACAAAGCCAAAAGGCAGTAGTCAGTAGTCGGTAGCCAGTTGTACAAACAAAGCCAATTGGAAGAGGAGTTTCAGGTTTGGAGTGTCAAGCGGGAGATGTTGAACATCGAGCCGTGCGAAACGAAGCCAATTCCGGCCGGCTGGTGGCCGGGGTCGGAGGAACGGTTGTACAAACAAACCCAATTGACGGCGACGCCACTTGGGACGGGGTCTGGGGGATGCGGGGTTCCTCCCTCGACCTTCACCCCTGTGACCTCTGGCCCTCCGCGAGCCGGTTGTACAAACGAACCCAATTCGGGGGCCCCGAGGGAGTCGGCCGCCTGAGCGTTGGTTGTACAAACATGGACAGGAGTGGCCGACTGTGCTAATAATGGCGGCTTTGACGGACTCCGGAACTTCCCGGAGACAGGATAAAGGAGAGAGTCATGCCGGAAGCTGATGTGACGAAAGAACAGAAACAGTTTTATGAGAAGATCCCCATGGCGACGCCGGGGTTCTTCTTGAAGGGAGCCGGCTGCTTGGACTGGGGCATGAAGAACCGCCTGGCGCGTATCTTCAATCCCGACAGCGGCAAGACCGTCATGCTGGCGATCGACCACGGGTATTTCCAGGGACCGACCACCGGGCTCGAGCGGATCGACCTGACGATTGTGCCGCTCATGTACCATGCCGACGCCGTCATGCTCACCCGGGGCATCCTGCGAACCACGGTGCCGCCGACCCTGAACAAGCCGATCGTCATGCGCTG
The DNA here is from genome assembly GCA_026386805.1 of Phycisphaerae bacterium. GTDB lineage: Bacteria > Planctomycetota > Phycisphaerae > Sedimentisphaerales > Anaerobacaceae > PLanc-01. Next base: position 1,221 of record JAPLMX010000102.1, read on the forward strand.
CAGCGGCGGCCCGAGCATCCTCAAGGAGCTGTCGAACGAGGAATTGGCCGTCGATATCGAAGACGCGATTCGCATGAACGTGGCAGCCATTACCCTGCAGGTGTTCATCGGCGGGGAGTTCGAAACCCGCTCGGTGCACAACATGACCCGGCTGGTGGATATGGGCTTGCGGTACGGCATTCCCACTATGGCAGTTACGGCCGTGGGCAAGGACATGGTCCGCGACGCCAAGTACTTCCGCCTGGCCTGCCGGATGTGCGCGGAGTTGGGGGCACAATTCGTCAAAACGTACTACGTGCCGGAGGGGTTCGAGACGGTCACCGCCTCCTGCCCCGTGCCGATTGTCATGGCCGGGGGAAAGAAGCTGCCGGAGCTGGAGGCCCTGACCATGGCCCGCAACGCCGTCCGGGAGGGCGCCGCCGGCGTGGACATGGGACGCAACATCTTCCAGAGTGACGTGCCCCAGGCGATGATGCAGGCGGTCCGCAAAGTCGTTCATGAGGGGATGGAGCCGACGGAGGCCCACGAACTGTACCTGACCCTGAAGAAGAAAGAAAAGACAGGAATTGGCTCTCGCAATGCAAAGTAAGTCCCTCGTGGATGAATTGCGTGAGGCCGCCCCGCTTCTGAGCGTGGGGATTCTCACGGCGGATTTGATGTCGCTGGGCTCTGAGCTGGCGCTGATCCAGGAGGCGGGGGTCCGGCTGGTGCACTTCGATGTCATGGACGGCTGTTACTGCCCCACGATCACGGTGGGGCCGGGTTTCATCAAGGCCGTCAAAACGCCTTTGCTGAAAGACGTACACCTGATGATCGACGATCCCCTGCCGAAACTGGAGGACTTCGTCGCGGCCGGGGCGGATATGATCACCGTTCACATCGGGTCATGCCGCCACATTCACCGCGTTCTCCAGCGCCTGGGAGAACTGGCCAGCGTCAACCATCCCAACCGAGGGATTCTGCGCGGGCTCGCCCTGGACCCCGGCGTGCCGCTGGAGGCTGTCGCGCCCTTGATGGACGAAGTCGAGATGGTCGTTCTGCTGGCCGTCAATCCCGGCTGGGGCGGCCAGAAGTTCATCGCCGCGACCGGACAACGGCTCGGCCAGTTGCGGCGGATGATCCGCGAGGCAAGAAAAGACATCCTCATCGGCGTGGACGGCGGCATTACGCGGAACAACGTCGCGGAGGTCGTGCGGATGGGGCCGGACCTCATCGTCACGGGCAGCGCTGTCTTTGACGGAAAGAACCCCGGGGGAAACGCCACATTCATGCTCGATACCGTCCACCGGACGGCCGGAGAGTCTCCCCACACTGACCACGCATAAGGAGATTTGAGAAGGTGTGTGAGAAGCCAGGACTACGTTCGTAGTGACGCCGCAAGGCGTTTCTTATGCCCTTGCGGGCACACTACAAACAAGCGCAGCCACGAGAAGGAGGTTTGAGACCAACCCTATGCAGAAGAGCGAACCATACCAGCCGTCTGGGGTGCAACCGGCCCAGGTCATACCGATCGTGCGCGGGCTTTTGGCGACTCCGACGGGCGACCCCGATGTGCCCTGGGAGCCGGTGGTCCTCAAATCGATCGCCAGCAAGGAGGCTCTTGCTTTTGCCGGCGACCAAGCCAATGCCAAGGGTTCGCACTACCCCAAGCCTTTGACGAAAGGCCCGAAACCGCCGTTGTTTGTGACGGTCCCGGAGCAGGCCGTCGAGCCTGATGCCATGCGCAAGCAGATGCAAGAGACGATCGCGCGGTTTGCCGCACAACACGGCGGCAAGCCGGACATCGTGTGTCTGCGGGATCTGGGCATCCTCTACATCGACCACGGGCAGGATGGCGCCGATCTGCCGCTTCGCAATAAGGTCGCCTTAGTCACGGGCGCCGCCGGCGCCATCGGGTATGGCGTCTGCCGGGGGTTGCTGGAGAAAGGCTGCCACGTGGCCGCGACCGACTTGGCCGGCGAGAAGCTCGACCGCTTCGTCGCGGACCTGAGCCCGATGGCCCCGGACCGCATAATCCCGGTGGCCCTCGACGTGACCAGCAAAGAATCCGTCGCGGCGGGTTTCGAGGCGGTCATCCGGACCTGGGGCGGCATCGACCTCGTGGTCGTCAATGCCGGTATTGCGATGGTCTCGGCCCTCAAAGAAATAGACCTCGAAGCATTTCGCAAATTGGAGAAGGTCAACGTCGAAGGGGCATTGCTGACGCTCTCTGCGACCGCCCACCACTTCATCGGGCAGGGAACCGGGGGCGACGTCGTCATTATCTCCACGAAAAACGTGCCGAGCCCCGGTGCGGGCTTTGGCGCCTACAGCGCCACGAAGGCGGCCTGTCACCAGCTCGGCCGGATTGCCAGCATCGAGCTGGCCCCCCACGGGGTCCGCGTCAACATGGTGGCGCCGGACGCCGTGTTCTCGGAAGGCAAGTTCAAATCCGGGCTGTGGGAAGAGGTGGGTCCCGACCGAATGCGGGCCCGGGGGCTTGATGAAGAGGGCCTGCAGGAGTATTATCGCAGCCGGAATCTGTTGAAGGCTCGGGTAACAGGGCGACATGTGGCCAACGCGGTGCTCTTTTTTGCCACGCGGCAGACGCCGACGACAGGCGCCACGATTCCCGTCGATGGGGGGTTGCCCGACGCCACTCCCCGATAAATGAAGAAATAAGGATAAGCAAGAAATGAAGATAGACGTGACGAAACGAACAGGCGGCCAGGCAGATAGCGCCGTGGATAAGGCGCTCGCAGATCTGATCCGAGTGTCGAACCTCGTGGGCAGGGACCCGGCCCTCGTCCAGGGAGGTGGGGGCAATACTTCGGTCAAGACCTCCGACGGCAAGTACATGTACATCAAGGCCAGCGGCACCGCGCTCAAGGACATGAGCGAGACCCGGGGCTGGCGGAGAATGCACCTCGATTCCGTGCTGGCCATCATCAAGGACAAGGCGATCACAAAGCTCCAGGCGCAAACGAGAGAGGTGGAGGTGGTCAATCGTCTGCTGCTGGCGTGTGACGACAACGTCACCGGCGGCGCGCGACCGTCGGTGGAGGCGCATCTGCACGGCTTGCTCGACAAGTGCGTCATTCATCTGCACCCCAGCGCGGTCAGCGCGTATCTGAACGCCAAGGACGGAAAGGCGAAACTCGAGAAGCTCTTCCGGGGCGAGAAGATACAGCCGCTATGGGTGCCCTACGTGGACCCGGGCTTTACCCTGGCCCGCAAGATCAGCAAACTGGTGGAGGACTATCGCCAACAGTTCAAGAGAATGCCGCGGGTTCTCTTTTTGGACAAGCACGGCCTGTTCGTCACCGCCCCCACCGCCGGCGCTACGCTGCGGCTGGTGCGTCAGGTGATTGAACGCTGCGGCGCCGCGCTGCGTCCGCCGGCCGCCACGCGGACCAGCCCACCGGACCGGGACCAAATCCGCACGGCGGCGTTCTGCGTGCGCAAAGCGGTCTTCGAAGCGACCGGGACGTACTGCCCGGTGACATATACGGATGACAGGATGGTCGCCGGCTTCGAACGGTGCGCGGACGCGAAGAAGCTGCTGTCCTGCGGGGCTTTGACGCCGGATGAGCTCGTGTACTCCAACGGGCCCGCCCTGTGGGTGGACCGCTGCGATGCCGGCGCAATCGCCAAACGTCTGAGCGCCCAGATCCATGAAGGCCGCAAACCCGCGGCGGCGTTTCTCGTAAAAGATGTCGGACTGTTCATCGCCGGCACGGACAAGATCGCCCAGACCATCCGGGACATCGTGGCCTACTCGCTTTTCATTCGCGCCAACGCGCGGCGGATGGGCGGAATTCGGACGCTGACCAGGGCCGAGCAGACATTCATCAACGAGTGGGAATCGGAAGCCTTTCGCATGAAGCTCGTCAGCGGCGAAAGCCAGGGCGAGTTGAAGAACCGCATCGCCGTTGTGACCGGCGCCGGCAGCGGCCTGGGCCGCAGCATCGCCGCGGGCCTGGCGAAAGCCGGGGCGCTGGTCGCCTTGACGGATATCGACCAGAAGGCCGCCCAGGAGACGGCGGACATCATCTTCCGCGCGAAGTCGAAGGGGCAGGCCAAAGTCATCCGGTGTGACGTCACCAATGAAGACAGCGTGCGCGAGACGTTCGAGGAGTTGCTGGCGCAATGGGGCGGCTTGGACATCCTCGTCAACGCCGCCGGGATTGCACCGCCGTACGCCCTGGTGGACATGCCGGTGGACAAATGGCGGATGGCGCTCGAAGTGAACCTGACGGGCTACCTCCTGATGGCCCGCGAGGCCGCACGGATCATGATCGCCCAGGGCATGGGCGGGAGCATCATCAATCTCAGCTCCAAGTCGGGCCTCGACGCCAGCAAGAACAACACCGCTTACAACGCCACCAAGGCCGGCGAGCTGCACATGGCCCGTGGCTGGGCCCTGGAGCTGGGCGAACACGGCATTCGCGTTAATTGCATCGCGCCGGGCAACGTCTTCGAAGGCTCCAAGATCTGGAACCCCGAGTACATCAAGGTCTGCGCGAAGAAGAACGGCATCAAGCCGCAGGAAGTCATCCCCTTCTACGTGAACAAGACCGCCCTGCGGCGGGAGATCAAGGGACAGGACATCGCGGATGCCGTGGTCTTCCTGTGCTCGGACAAGGCCCGCACGATCACGGGACAAACCCTCGTCGCCGACAGCGGGCAGGTCATGGTGCGGTAGAACTAACAGGCAACCTGTTAGTTGCGTCGGCGAGCCATGTCCCTGAGGACAACCTAACCTCGCGGCAGCACGACCCTTCAGGCGGTGTCAAGAGGAGATAGGTCCGAAAATTGTTCACTTTTCTGTGCTTTTGCGCCATTTTGTGATTGACACCACCCCAGACGGCGGATAGAGATAGGTTAATCGCTCGCATGGTCCACATGGATGGAGGAGCCACACCTCATCGCAAATGTGGAGTGTCGTTGGACCATGTGTTTATGGAGGAGCGCCTCAGGAGGAGGCATGGCGATGAATGGATGCACTGTGAAGGGAGTCAAGCCGCTGGCCGCGCGATTGTTGCCGTCCCATCGGATGGGGACAGCCCGCGACAGCCGGGGCGGTTGCGGATTGATGAAACCGCATCGCGGACTCGCAATCGCTGGCTCAGTCCGCAACTCAGAATCCGCGGTCAAGCCATCCTCCCTTTCAACGCCATCCTCCAGACAGACTTCTGCCACCGAGTCAAGTGCGCCCCGGCGGCGGATCAAACTTCTCTCCTCTACTTATCTCTCACAAGGTGCTGCGCGGCCCAGACACTCCATACCATCGGGCCGCGCGGCACCACCACTGAACCTATTCACTTCTGCCCCGCATCGTGGCGATCCAGGGGTACGGTAGCAACGGCCCCTGGATTGCCCTTTATGGACGCAGGTTCAACGCCGCTTTTTCGGCGACGATCCGCTCCTCGGCGTCAAGCTGGGCGAACAAGCGCTGCTCGCGCAAGTCGAAGGAGCGTTGAGGCCGGTTCTCCGGCGTCCCGCGCTGGCTTCCGTTGTGGAAGCACCAACCGGCGGCTCCCCCGGCCACGGCGCCTCGCAAATCGGCCAGAAAGTCAGCGGCAACAGGCTCCCACGGCGTATAGCCCCGGCGAAACGGTTCCTGGTAATGCACTGGAACCACCCGGCCGATTTCGTGCATCATGGCCAGCAGCTCGCGAGTGCGGGATTCGGTTTGCTCAGGTGATTTGGCATTTCGCGGACGGTGGGGACAGAGGAAATCGAGGCTGGCGGTCATCAAGGACTCGCGCACATCACTTTCGCCCAGATCGTGCCCGCCGAAGGAGGCGGTGACCAACCGCTGCGGATCGAGCCGACGGACCTGCTCCCGCAGTGTCTTGAGTTCCGCGATGGACACGTAACGGCCATCGCGAACGTCTCGCTCGTTGCCGAGGTCGAGATACCAATTGCGGTGCGCCCTTAGCCCCTCGACCAGCGTCGTCACCGCCTGCTGGTGCGCCGCAAGGTCAGGCAGCCGCCCACGGGGAACCCCCGTGAGAGACTGTGCCCCGCGCGTGAGCGTCACGTCCACCACCAGCCCCCGCCGATCGCATTCGGCCACCAGCCCTTGCAGCCGGCCCAGGAACGGCTCACGCGGCTGGCCCTCGGCATCCACCGCCGAGACATCCTGATCGGACTGACCCCACGTGGCCCAGACCCGCAGCCAGTTAAACCCCTGCCGCTGCATGTCGTCCAGGTCGCGACGAACGAAATCCTGCGGTGCCCCGAGTCCACCATAATAGCTGATGCCCAGCAGAAAGACCGGCTTGCCGCCCAACGTGAAGCGAGTGCCTTCGATCCCCAGAGTAGTCCCGCCGCGAAGCGGACTGGATGACGGCAAGACTGCGAACAGCACAAACAATAAGCGACATATTCTCATCTGCTACCGAACCTCCAGCACCAGGACGAAATCGCCGTCGCCTGCGGCGTTGCTGGCGGGCGGGGTGAAATCGCGATTGCCTTTGTTGTCGAACGGGGAGCCTTCGATGGGCTTGTACTGCCCACTCGCCGGGTCAAACCATGAGGCTTGAACAGCCCCACGGAGGCGGTCCAACGCCACCTGGATCGTCCCGGCACGGGGCAAATACGCAATGGCCAGCGAGCCATCATCAGAAAACGCCGCGGCCACCCAGTCCGCCTGTTTCCATTGGCCGAAGCCCGCCATCACCAGCTTGTGCTCCGTATCCGGGACCAGCCGCCACCAGGGCCGGGACTCCAGGAGCCGACGGATAAGCGGAGCCTGTTGGCTCGATTTGACGTTCAGAACGTCCCGCCAGTTCGATTCGAATCGCCATAGGCGCGTGCCCGCGCAGTAGCCGCAGGCGCCGGAGAGGATCGCCCACCAGGCGTTGCGCCGCATGCGGTAAGGCGTCCAGAGGTCCCCTTTCTTCGCATCGGGCAGCAACTCAATCGCGTTGGGCTCGTTCTCGTAGCCGGTCTCGCCCAGGATGACCGGGCGGATGGGGTCCTTACGCTGCACCTCCTTGGTCACCTGGAGGTAGGAAGCGCCGTAGGTGTAGGCCATGTTCACGTCCAGCCACGCCTCGCGGTTGAAGAAATCGGCACTGGAGAACTCGTGCTCCATATGCGCGGTGTGGAGATGGTGCGGCGCCTCCTGCCGAACGGCGAGGGCCAGCTCGTTCGCGGAGTCGGCCAGCCGCTGGTCGGGGTTGCGATCGCCGCAGCGCATCCACATCAGGTTCTGGAGGCGGGCGTAGCGCCGGCCCAGGAAATGGCCGTAGGTCCGGGCGCTCTCGGGCGTGACGTGGTGCATCCAGAGCCCCTTCCCGTAACCGTACCAGAGGTCGGACATGATGACGAAAAAACCCTGCTTCGTGACCTCATCCAGCACCGTGTCAGCGTACTTCCAGTAAGCCTCCACCGGCTTGGTGATGTCCAACTCCGGCTCGAACGAGACATTGCCGAGAGCGTCGCGCGAAGGCAAGCGGCTGTCGTCCAGGATCTCCAGGAACAGTGTGTTGAAACCCTTCGCCTTGCGGTCCTCCAGGACCCACCGGACATCCCTCAAAGGAAGCTTCTGGAGAAACCACGGCGTGTCGCCCAGCAGAAAGAACGGCTTGCCCTCGGAGTCCACCAGATATCGATGATTCTCGCTGACCTTCAGCGGAAACACGACGCTCTCGGCGGCGGAACCGGCCAACGACCGCTCTCCTCGCAACAGACAGGCAAGGGCCAGGCCGCTGGCCGCGAGGCCCTGCCGTGCCAGGAACTGACGCCGCGTAAGAATCGAGTGCACGGCGTGTTCGTTTCGATTCATTCCGGCTCACCTCCCGAAATCAGAAATCAACCGCGTTGGCCTTGCTTTTTCCACGCCCGGACGTATTCGATGCAGAACGTGGAGGGCAGGTCTTTGTCCTGCGGCATGCCGAACCAGTGGGGCATGGTCTCACTGTCGAAGATCAGATACAGCGGCTGGTGCCAGTGGGTATTGCGGACCTGCCGCACGAGCACACCGTCCACATAATATTTGACGTGCTCCTCGTCCCATTCCAGGCCGTAGACGTGGAAGTCGTCGGCCAGACGCCACGGGGTATCCCAGTCCTTGCCGATGGACCAGTGCCGCTTCTCGGCCGGGGTGCGGAAGACGTGCAGGTTCATGTGATACTTGTTTTCGTGGCCCGCGGCCTTGCCGCCGATCTCGAACACGTCGATCTCCGTCGCCCAGTCCGGCACGGCATCCTGCTGAAACCAGAAAGAGCTGGATCCACCCGAATTCATCGGGCGGGCCTTGACCTCGAAGTAGCCGTAGCACGTGCGGTCGCGGGTGTGCACTGCCGCTGAGGTGTAGTCGTGATAGCCCTGCTTGCGGAACTCCTCGGGGACCAGCTCCTGGCGCATCGTCAGCCGCAGTTGGCCACCTTCGACCGTGACGTTCTCGGCCTGGAAAAGAGCGGGCTGCCGGCCTTTCCACCAGTGCATATTGCGGACCCATTTGTCCGTGTCGAGCGAGCCGCCTTCGAATTCATCGCTCATCGACTCATGCTTCACCCAGACGCCAGCCTCCGACTGGTGCGACAGCGGCAGTGAATCCGTGACCCCTTTCGGCGTCTCTCCAAGAGGCCCGACAAGGGTCCATTCGTCGGCAACGCCCGGCGGTGGAAAGTTCTTGGAGGCGTCGTCGAGGACGAGAACCCAGTCGAGCGTCTCGCCCTTGTCGGGCGGCAGGAACTCGCGCTCGCCCGTATTGGTGAACTCGCCGATGGCGGTAGCCTGGCCGTTGCGCGGATTGTACCACCAGGCCTTGACCTTCGCGCCTTTGATCGCGTCCATGCGCACCTTGAAGGCCCGCCCTACCGGGGCGTAGACCATCGCGTAGGAGCCATCAGCATCACGGGTGCCCACGAAACGATACCGCCCCGCCCCCGGCACGCTGGTCGGCACGCGGTCCGTGATGATGATCGAGTCATCCGGCACGCGCGACAGGAAGGGACGCGACTCCATGAGCCGCCGGCCGTACTGCATCTGTCCCGCGCCGGGCTGGTCGATGGCCTCGAACCACGGCAGGAACGGATTGTTGATGGGATTGCGGCCCGGCTGCCACATCTGCCAAACGGAGTGATGGCCGTAGGTGTGCCCGCAGGCGCCGCTGAACAGGTCCCAATAGAGCGGCCGGCGGACATCGGACGAGATCGAATGGCCGAGCTTCTTGGCGTCGAAGGAAACCGGGTGGTCCTCGTAGATCGGCTCGCCGTCGAGCACCGGCTTGACCGGCGTGCGGTCGTAGTCCTTGCGCGTGTTGTCGTAGCGGCCGGTGAATTCGGCCACGTGGCCGTTTTGGCGCATATTGAAATCGAGCCAGTCGTCGTCGTGGAACCACGTCGAGGAGCCATTACCACCGGGCGGATGGAAGGTCATCAGATGCGAGCCACCATCGCCCCGGCGCAGACCGCGAGCCATTGCACGGATGATCTCCCTTTGCACATCGTTGTCGATAGGCCGATCCCCGCCCAGAATCCAGATCAACGCTTTGTCCTGGTAGCGGCGGCCCAGCCACTCGCCGTACACTTCGGCATTCTGCGGCGTAAACAACGGCTGGCCATCCTTGATCTTATCGTGCCAGTACCGGCCCCAGGTCGGCAGGAAACCGATGTACAGTCCCAGGGAATTGGCCTTGTCCACGATGTAGTCCACATGGTCCCAATAGTCGTTGGCAGGCCCCTCTTGAACCGCCGGACGGGCGGGATCGAGGTCCACCAGCGGCAGATGGCCGTAAGGATTCGGGCCCTCGTGCCCATCCACCTCCGCAATCGCCACGGCCTGGATCACCGTGAAACCCTTGGCCGCCCGGTTGGCGAGGTACTTGTCGGCCTCCTCGCGATTGAGCCGATGAAACAATTCCCACGCCGTGTCCCCCAGGTAGAAGAACGGCGTCCCATCCTCATGGACCAGGAACCGCTTGTTCTCCGAGACCTTCAACAATCTGGGCTTGACCGCAGGCTCGGCCGACACGACGATTGTCAGCAACAGCAGGAGAACGGCCTTCATGAAGACTACGCCGAAATGGGCACGGCGCGCCGATGTGCGTGTAGGTTTCTGCGACATGTGGTTCTCCTTCTCCCGTCGATCAGGCGTGTTTCGGCTTTCGCTTGATCACCAGCAGCTTCTCGATATCGTCGAAGACTTCGTCGTGATCGGCGACGATGGCCAGCCACTTGCCGTCGTGGTAGGTCGTCGCTTCCGCGTACATCTTGCAGATGTTCGGACTCAGTTCGGGCAGGATATTCTCGACTTTCTCGCGTTCCTCCCTGCCGAAAACGATCTGGACCACAAGCTGGTTGCGTTCGGGAATGAGCGTGCAAAACGATTTGGACTTCTTGAAGCGCAGTCCCCACCCATATTTCTTACCGCCAAAGATCCAGTCCGGCGTAAACACGCCCAGATAGTTGCTGTCGATGAACTCAACCAGCCGCGTCCAGCGCCGGTACTCGCCCGCCCCCAGCCACTGAGCCACGCTCCGGCCGTCTGGCTCTCTACTACCATCCAGCATTCGTTCGCGAATTTCGCGCATGCGATTTCTCCCTTGTAGCTGAGCTACGACAGCAGCACGCCCGCCTTTTGCAGCACCTCCTGCATCGTCTCAGCAGGCAGCCTGCACGCGAATTCCGCCTCTCTGGCACGCCAATCCAGGCTCTTCACCTGGTCCGCGAGGACAACGCCGCTCACAGCCAGCCCTTCGGGAATGCCGACCTCAAACGGATAGCCTTTGACCTGCGTCGTGACTGGGCACAGGACAGCCAAACTCACCTTACCGTTGTACGCCGCTGGCGACAGCACCACGGCCGGGCGGCGGCCCGCCTGCTCATGTCCGGCCTGAGGACTCAGGGTAACCCACACCACATCGCCACGCTCGGGAACATACGCCGTGCGCCTCACCATGCCTCGCCTCCCATGGCAGGCCCAGTATCCACCTCGCGGTGCAGATTCTTCTTGGTCACCTTGGCAAGGAGATCATCGAGGTTTACCGTCGGCTTGGCAGACGGAGTGACAATCAGCTTGCCCTCACACAAGCACAGCTCGACCGGCGAGTTGTTCGTCAATCCCGCTTCGGCAGCGAGAGGCTTGGGAATCCGCAGCGCCAGGCTGTTGCCCCACTTCTGCACTCGACTCGTCATAGGACTGCCTCCTATTGTATCTACATAGAAGATACACTGAAACATTTCGCTCGTCAAGATCATCCAGAGAAACAAAGGTATACTACGCTGCCCTCAGCGGAGCCAGATCAGCCCACTTCAATGTCGGAAGACCAAGATCGCGAAGCACCCGGTTGAACGCCGTAAGAGTGAGTTTCTCGGGTGCCAGAGTCTCAATCCCGATGGGCTTACCGTCACACTGAAAGTCGATTACGAGGCCAGGCTCAACTCGCTTGGTGCGGTGGCTCTTGTCCTTTGGACGACATGGCAGGCAGTAGTACGCCGCCAAAGGTCGTCCGTGTCGAAACGTCACTTCGAGATACGACCCGTTCATCTCAGAACTTCTCATATAGGCTGAACAGACTGGTTGGGGCAATCCCTACCCGATCCGGCCGTCCTGGTCGATGTCGATCCCGTGCATTTCCTCGAGCTTCTTGACCAAGCTGCGCAGGGTGTTCTGCGTCAATTGGAGCTGGTCTTCGAGGGCCTTGACCCGGTCCTCGACGGTATCGGATTTTCGCATCTGCCCGTACATCAAGCCGGTTTGCACGACTTCCCAAAGAACACCGATAGTCATCCTCGATCCACTGACCTCGTCTTATATTTCCCCAAACGATCCCGGTCGCACCCCTCGCTCGTGATCTGGTACCCTCTTACGCCAGAGCGGATGCCCCTGGACAGCAAGAACGGACTCAAATCTCCGTCCACTGCCCTGGGATCGGCACCGGGTAGCGGCCTTGCGCATCCGCCCGGATCGGCGGATCACTGTCATCCGTGAGGCGGTCGATATTCGGACAGAACCGGAAATTGGACGCCATCGCTTCGTCCCAGGTGATGACCTTGCCCGAGTGAGCGGCCGCCCGGCCCATGATATCTGCGAGATTCGACAGAGCGGCACGCTTGGCTTCATTGTGCGGGCGGTCGTGACGGATGTCATCGAGCAGGATGTCCCACTCCGCCTGCCAAGGTGTGACCTTTTCCTTTGGCGCACGCCAGGCGATGTTGTCGTTCGCGCAGCGCTGGTCCTTGTAGATGTGTACCGTGCCTTCATGGACAGGGCCGGAAAACTGGGCGGCGCATTTGGTGCCGTGAATGTACGTGGCGAACTCGTTGTGGCAATTGGGCAGCCAGCGGACGATGTCAAAGGCTTTCGTGCCGTCGGGGAAGGTCCACTCGATGGTGAACGAGTCGAGGTTCTGGCCGCAGTCCGTGCTGTTGGCCACCCGGCCACCGATCCCGTGCGCAGACACCGGCCACGCATCCTTGATCCAGCAAATCTCGTCGATCTGGTGAATGTCCATCTCCGCGAACAGTCCGCCCGATACCCAAAGGAAATGGGTGAAGTTGCGAATCTGCCAGTGCAAGTCCTTGACGGCCGCCGGCTGCGGTCCCAACGGCGCGCACGGCTGCATCCGGTAGGCACGGATGAGCTGGATGTCGCCAAGCTCCCCCTCGCGCATGCGTTTGATGAGTTCCTGGCGGTTCCGCGAATGGCGGCACTGCAGGCCGGCGGCGATCTTGAGGTTCTTCTTCTCGGCGGCCTCTGAGGCCTTGATCACGCGCCGCACCGCCGGCGGATCGGTCGCGAACGACTTCTCCATGAATACATTCACGCCCTTTTCGACGGCGTATTCCAGTTGCCGCGGACGAAAGCCCGCGTAGCCGGTCAGCATCGCCACGTCGCCCGGACGCAGACAATCAATCGCCCTTCGCCAGGCATCGAAGCCCGCAAACCGCCGCTCCGGAGGCACATCCATCCGTGCACTGTACTGCTCGCTCAAGACCTTGTGGGCATTGGCCAGCCGATTCGGGAAGAAGTCCGCCATCGCCACCAGCTTGACCGGCCCGTTCGGCGAATCGAAGGCATTTCCTGCCGCCCCGCAACCACGCCCGCCGCAGCCGATCAGGGCCAGTCGAATCGTGCTATCCCCGGCGGCGTACATTGCAGGGAGGTCCACCCCCGCCAACGCGGAGGCGGCGATCACTTTCCCGCTCCACCTCAGAACGTCCCGGCGTGATGACTTCCGCTGCGTCGAATTCGCTGTGCGAGAATGTTGTTCCATAGAAAGTTCTCCGTAGTGTATTGCACCTATGCTCTTGGCCCTGACCTGGTCAACTGAGGGGCATGACATGTATTTCCTGCACTTTCTCATGTTCTCTCAGATCACCATCTTATCCCCGCAGAGGGGCTGTAACAAGCCCCCCACCAAAAAACGGCGAAATGGGACCAGGTGCTTGTCGGGGGGACGGGGATTTGCTATAGTATTATGTTTTCAGTGCCCCTTGTCGGAGGCTGTCCGGTGATTGCCGGCCCGGGGGCGGGAAGGGACCCCAAATGCGATAGACCGCGTTGGGGAACCCCAGTCAGTCCATTTGAGGAGTCGCTGCATGAGTTTTTCTGTCGAGGACACGCGAAAGAAAGCCGCTCCCACGGTGAAGGAGCTGATCCGGGCGGGTGTTGTCAAGCTGGAGGACGTAAAGGACTGGCTTAGAACGATTTACGAGATTCGCTTCTTCGAGGAGAAAGTCTACGATCTGCTTGGGCAGAACATCATCAAGGGGGCCTCTCACCTCTACGCCGGGCAGGAGGCGGTAGCCACCGGAGCCGTGGCGGCCATCGAGCGGGGCGATGTCATCGGCTCGACTCACCGGGGACATGGTCACTGCGGCGCGATTGGCAATAAGTACTGCAACAGCGAGCAGGACCGGCAGAATCACTGGAACGCCATGATGGCCGAACTGATGGGCAAAGAGACCGGCTACTGCAAAGGCCGCGGCGGCTCGATGCACATCGCGGAAGTGGAACACCAGAACAACCTCGGCTCCACCGGTATCGTCGGCGGCAACCAGCCCCCGGCGGTCGGTGCGGCGCTGGCCGAGAAGTTCAAGAAAAGCGGCAAAGTCGTCATCTCCTTCTTCGGCGATGGCTCCTGCAACACGGGCACATTCCACGAGTCGATGAACATGGCGGCGACATTGAAGGTGCCGCTGGTGGCGGTCATCGAAAACAACCTCTACGGAATGAGCGTCCCATTTTCCGGCAGTCCCGTCGAGGGGACGCGGTGCGCGAGCAGCGTCGAGGATATCGCCGTGCGGGCCGCCGCTTACGACGTGCCCGCGATGATCGTGGACGGCATGGACGTCCTGGCGGTCTATCTGGCGGTCAAAAAGGCGGTTGAGCGGGCCCGCAAGGAAAACCTGCTGACCATGATCGAGTGCAAGACCTACCGCTGGTACGGCCACAGCCGCAGCGACCCACGCGAGTACCGGACCAAGGCCGAGGAGAAGGCTTGGCACGATCGCGACCCAATCACCGTCCTGCGGAACAAGCTCATGTCCGAGGGGTTCTGCGCGGAGCAGGAATTGGACCAGGTCAAGGACAGGGCTTTCACGACCATTGAGACGGCGACAAAGTTCGCCATGGACAGCGCCTGGCCGAATCCCGCCGACGTGGCCAAGGACGTGTATGTGGATGAGACGTATCCAGCCCAGGTCGTCGAAACCGAAAAGAAGACAGCCGCCAAAGTCCGGGAGGCAACAGCGGCTTTCCAGAAACTGGTCGCGACTTCCACCGCCAAGACCAAGAAAGAGGCGACCGAGCAGGCGAAGGCACAAATCAAATCCCAGTTCGGCATGGACGTCCTGAACATCGCCCAAGCAGTCTCGCTGGCCCAGGCGGAGGAGATGAGACGCGATCCGCGCGTCTTCGTCTTCGGCGAGGACGTTGGCCTTTACGGCGGCGCCTACCAGGCGACACGCGGGCTTCTGGCGGAGTTCGGCAAGGAGCGGATCATCGATACGGCGATCTCGGAGGCGGCCATCGCGGGGGCGGCGGTCGGAGCGGCCCTGCGCGGCATGAGGCCCGTCGCCGAGATCATGTACGTCGATTTCTTGACCATCGCGATGGACCAGCTCGTCCACGTCGGCGCTTACAACCGCTACATGTTCGGCGGCAAGGCGAAGGTCCCGATGGTCCTGCGCACGGAAGGCGGCGTGGGCCGGTGCATCGCCGCCCACCACTCAGAGTCGCTCGAAGCCTGGCTGATGCACACGCCGGGGCTGTACGTTGTCATGCCCTCGACACCCTATGACGCCAAGGGCCTGCTCAAGGCGGCGATTCGCAGCGACAACCCCGTGGTTTTCATCGAGCACAAGGCGACCTACGGCCAGACCGGCCCGGTTCCGACCGACGATTACATCATCCCACTCGGCGTCGCGGACATCAAGCGGCCGGGCAACGACGCAACGATTGTCAGCTACTGCCGGATGGTCATGCGGTCCCTCGACGCGGCCAAGATCCTTGCCGAGGAGCACGGGATCGACGCCGAGGTGATCGACGTGCGGACGCTCAAGCCGCTGGACATCAAGACGATTGCCGAGTCCGTCCGCAAGACCGGCCGGCTGATTACCGTCAGCGAAGGCTTCGGCTGGTGCGGAGCGGGCCGGGAGATCGCGGGCCAGTTCATGGAGTACGATTGCGGCGATGGCTCGCGCGGCTTCGACTACCTCGACGCCCGACCGATCAACCTGGCGGCCAAGGACGTACCGCCGCCGATGAGCGAACCGCTGGAGGAGGCCAGCATCCCCAGCGTTCAACAGATCGTGGAAGCCGTGAAGCACGCCGTGGGCCAGTGAATGGAGGATAAAGGAGTTCGGGTATGAGTGTCATTGCCAAACTGGGCTGTTGCATGTTCGTGAGTTTGACCTGCTGCGCTCGCGCCGGCGGTGAAAGCCCGCATCACTACGTGTTCTTCAACAGAGACAGGGAGAGAATATCCGACGCTGCGTTCCTCAGCACAAAGGCGTTTGAAGGAGCGCAATTGAAACACACGTGGCGCGAGTTGGAGCGAGGGGAAGATGGTTATGACTTCAGCGACATTGAGCACGATTTGATGTTTCTGAATTCAAAGGGCAAGAAGCTGTTCATTCAACTTCAGGATGCCTCGTTTGATCCAACGGTCATCAACGTTCCCCGTTATTTACTGAACGATGCGCGATACAACGGAGGAGCTGACAAGCAATACAGTATTCCAGACGATGACGAAACGCTCGCGGTGCCAGCGGGCTGGGTGGCAAGGCGATGGGATCCGGCGGTGCAGGAGCGATTTCACAAGCTGTTTTTGGCGCTGGGCAAGGAACTTGATGGCAAGATCGAGGGAATCAATCTTGCGGAGACGGCGGTGGATTTTGGAGAGAGCGGACGACTGTTGCCCAAAGGCTTCACCCCTGCGACGTATCGCGATGCCATCATCGCGAACATCAGGGCTTTGAAGAGCGCGTTTCCGAAGTCGGTAACCATGCAGTACGCCAACTTCATGCCGGGCGAATGGCTTCCGGACAAAGATCAACTCTATCTCCGCAACGTGTATCAGCGGGCCATAGAATTGAAGGTCGGCGTCGGAGGTCCTGATCTCCTGCCTTATAAGCCCGGACAGATGAGCCATTGCTACCCTCTGATCAGGGAATGCGCTGGAAAGGTTCCGACAGGAATCGCCGTCCAAGACGGCAACTATCAACACAAGAATCCGAAATCCAAGCAGCCGGTTACGATCTCAGAGTTGGTCGGATTTGCCACGGAGTATCTCAAGGTCGATTACATCTTCTGGTGTACCCAAGAGCCGTTTTATTCCAAGGACCTGATACCGTTTCTTCAGGCGCAAAGGTGAGGACAAGAATTCAATTCATGATGTACGATTTGTGATTCGGGATTCAGCAAGCCATAAATCGAAAATCATAAATCTCAAATCATCAATCCGAAAAGGGATGGGGACGACGTAGATGGCAAGAGAGATCAACCTGCCGAAGATGGGCCAGACGATGGAGGAAGGCACCGTCGTCAACTGCCTTCTGAAGGTCGGCGATGAAGTCAAGAAGGGCGATGTGATTTTCGAGATCGAGACGGACAAGGCCACGCTGGAGATGGAGTCTCCCGCCGACGGTTTTGTGAAGTTCATTCTGGCCCAGGCGAATCAGACGCTGCCCGTTGGGGCGACTCTGATGGTGCTCGGTGAGAAAGACGAGCAGGTGCCGATGAGCTTTGTCAGGACACTGACGGGGGGCGCGGATGTGACGTCGGCGGTCCAGGCGCCAACGACGACGATGCCCTCGGCGGCTGAGCCGGAGCCGGCCAGGCCGGCAGGCAAGATGATGGTCTCGCCGCGAGCGAAGAAGCTGGCGGAAGAGCTGGGCGTCGATCTGGCGAAGGTCAAAGGCACGGGACCCGCCGGCAAGATCACCGAGGCGGACATTCGCAGCGCCGCTGAAGCAAAACCGGCCAAGGCTCCTCAAGCAGCCCAGTCGGCCCGCCCCGCCGTGATGACCGCCGCAGCCCAGGCCAAGCTCGGGGCCACCGTCCCTGTGAATCGCCTCCAGCGCATCACCGCCGAGCGGATGCTCAAATCCAAGCGGGAAATCCCCTGCTTCTACTTGACCGTCCGGGTGGACATGACGGACCTGGTTGCCTGCCGTGCCAAGATGAATGAGCCGGGCGGCGCAAAGGTCGCCTTCAACGATTACATCATGAAAGCGGTGGGCACCGGCTTGGAGAAGTACCCGCTCATGACCGGCCAGCTCGCCGGCGATTCGATCAAGCTGGCCGACGCCATTCACGTCGGTCTGGCAATCTCCGTGCCGGATGGCTTGGTCGCACCTTTGGTCAAGGATGTGAACAAGAAAGACGTCCGGCAGATTGCCCGCGACAGCCAAGCCCTGATCGAGCGGGCCCGCAGCGACAAGCTGGACCTGTCCGACTTGGAGGGCGGCTGCATCACCGTCAGCAACCTGGGCGCGTTCGGGATCGAGTCGTTCATCCCGATTGTGGTTCCCGGCCAGTGCAGCATCCTGGGCATCGGGCGAATCACCGACACGTGTGTCCCGGACAACGGCAATATCCTCGTCCGCAAGCTGATGAACATGACGCTGTCGGTGGACCACAAGGTCACCAACGGCGCCTACGCCGCCCAGTTCCTGGACTTTGTCAAGAAAACGCTGGAAGACACGAAGGCATTGATGATTGATAAAGGATGATTGATGATCGGCCACTGGCCGACCCTGGTACGAAAATCATCAATAATCGATCATCAATTATCAATGGTAAAGGAGTTCCGCATGGCCAGAAGAGGTGAAGCGACGAGATTGCCGGCGATCCGCAAGGCGACGCCGAAGGTCCCTGTGATCGGGGTGTTTGCCACGAGCGACCCGCGGATCGACGAGGACAGCCGGACCCGGTGCCAGAACATCGCCCAAATGACGGCCGAGACGATCAGCGGCGCGGTGGTGATGCCGGACAAGACGCCGGTGCCGGTCGTCTACTCGACCGTGCTGGTCGATGGCGAGGCCCAGGCCGATATCGTCGCCCAGCAATTCCGCAAGGCGGACGTCGATATCTTAGTCTGCGTGCCGGACACGTGGGCCTTCCCGCAGTTGACGGCGATTTCGCTGCTTCAGCAGTTCCCGGCCGACACGCCGATCAATATCACGTGCGGCAACAGCGGCCCCAAGCCGGGCGTGGTCTATGCCCATGCCCTCAACGGAGCCCTGGCCCAGTACGGCCGGATGGCGGCGCTGAACGTCGGGACTTGGGCGGACAAGGGTCTTGAGCCGGAGATGACCGACCAGACCGCCAGGAACCTCATCGACTGGTGCTACGCCGCCGTGACGGCCGTGGCGCTGCGGGGCCGGCGCGTCGTCGTCTTCGGGCACGACTCGATGGGCATGGAGACGGCGCTCGCGCACGTCATTCCGACGCGGAACACGTTTGGCATCGAGATCACCCGGCTCGACATGAAGCTCCTGGCCGACATGCTCAACAAGAAAGCCTATAAAGACAAAGAACTCAAGGACCTGCGCGGCTGGGTTGATCGATACGTCGGCAAACGGCTGGACCTGAAGAGCGACGAGGACAGCGCAAGGTTCGACATGTCCCTGGCAATGTACCTGATCGTTCGCGACCTCTTGGCCGACCTCAATGCGGTCGGCGGCGGCTTCATGAGCCAGCTCGAATGGGGCAGCGACCCGCGCGGCATTCCGCTGCCCGTGGCGGACGTGATGGAATCCTTCTTCAACAGCACCTTCGACCACAACGGCAACTCGGTCCCTGTACCCTTCGCGACGGAGGCCGACATGCAGGGTCTGCTGACGATGCTGTTCATGACCCACCTCAGCGGCGGCAATCCCCCGCTGTTCATGGACTTCCGCAAGGTCTGGGAGGCGTGGGAGATCAGGGACCTGGCGGAAAAGCTCGGCCTCAAGAAGCTCGACACCGGCGCCGACTGGTATACCAAGGGTCTGGTGGACGGTGACAACTCCGGCAGCGCCGCCTTCGATTGGGCGGCCGAGCCGGGCGCCACCATCAAGCAGATCATGGAGCGAATCTCCATGCCGCTGGCCGATCCCTCCTACTTCCCCGGCGGCGGCAACTCGGTCACTTTCGTAACCCCCGCCGGCATCCAGGGCATCGCCGCCCGCATGGCGTACAGCAGCCTCAGCGGCCTGTTCAGCCTGGTCTGGGACGAGGCCGAGACGACCGAGGTGCCGGAGGAGCTATCCAAGGCCATGTGCAACCTGACGAACCCGACCTGGCCGCACACGTTCGTCGTGCCGAAGTATGCCAGCATGCTCGAATACAAGCAGTATCCACCGGCCAACCACTTCCACATGACCTGGAATCTGCCGGTGGCCCGCTTGCAGCACTGGATGGACCTGACAGGCGTCCAGAGCCTTACGCCTTGGGCAGCTCGACCGAAATTCATCGAGAACGTGGACCGGCCGCAGCCGCTGATCCACCTCATCAACGGCGGTGAAGAAACCTACAAACTCCTGGGCAAACGCCGTTAGCACAAGACGATAGCATTGCGGATTGTGGATTTCGGCCCCGGATCGGAGTCTGGGGTGACAACATCGCGGATTAGGGCCGCGAATCGAATCCACAATCCGCAATTTCTTCTGGGTCTTCTACCACGCCCGAGGGGGGATTTCCTATTCGTTCCTCTCGCGGAGGCTTACCGGCTGCGCCCGGCGACCAGATCGCCGAAGGGGGCGAGCAATTCGTACTTGTTCTGCCAGGTTGTGTACATGATGCCGACCGCTTGTGGGGTCTGGTCGAGCACGTCGAGCCAGCCACGCGGGTTGTCCAGCGTGTCGCCATCGTAGTAGGCCCCGGCCAGCGTCTTGAAACCCTGCGAGGAGAAGAAGCCGAGACTGGCGTTTCGCTTCTCGTAGTACCAGCACATGATCGTCAGGTCCTTCGGCACATACTGCCACGAGCCGGTGTAGTCGCCCTCGACGAGATAGTAGTTGCCGTGGGCGTTGTGATTCGGGTCGAGCATGTCCGACCAGATGAACACCTCGGCCTTCGGGTTCGCCCGCCGGAGGATGCTAACCTGCTTGGTGATGCAGTCGCCCAGTATCTGGGCCATGCTGAGGTTCCGCTTCTTGCAGGCTTCGCAGCTCCCGCCAGCCCGGATTTCGTCCATGCTCAGCAGGTACTTCGAGGGCGCCAGGTACTTGTGCATCAACTCGGTCTGCTTCTCCCAGATGCTGTACACCTCCGGCTCGGACATGCAAGCGGAGACCTGGCCGTTGTTGACGCTCATGCCGTGATAATAGCTGACCTGGAGCCGCGTGCCGTCCTTGATGCGACTGCCCGGAAGCAGCTTGATCTTCGGCGGCTCGTGATCGAACCGGAAGTTGAGCCTCTCATCCTTGATCGTCGCGAAATCCTTGCCTTCTTCGTAGAGCTCGCCGGTCGCTTCACTGCGCACCGTCACGGGGGTTCCGGGCCGGCGCAGGACGTTCAGCAATCCCACTTCCTCGACCTCCAGATCGTCGATCCAGAACCGCCCCGCTTTGCCACCCCAGACACCGGCGTAGATGTTGACCTTGCCCTGATCGAGACTATTGAATCCCATGACGACCCGGCGCCAGTCCGTCGTGGAAGGGATGCCCGGCTCATACGGAGCAAGGTCACGGCCCTGAGAGCTTAGAACCTGAATCCGAAATGCGTCTCGCGGCTCCAGCGCCTCGGTCTTCACCCAACAGCTCAGCCTGTAGCACCGCTGCGGCTGGACCTCCACCTCCTGCATAACCCGCGCGTGGCCGTGCTCGTACCGCCCGAAGTTCTCGAACCGCAGGGATGCTTGGCCGCCATGGGCGACGATGGAATCGACGAACGAGACCTCCCCCGGCCTGTCGTGGAACCGGTAGCCCTTGAACTGATTCCCTTTGTACTGCTCGAATCCGCCATTGGCGACGTGGACGGAACGAGCCGGATTCAAGGAGGCTTCCCCATTTTGCACGAGGAAAGGTGCATCCTTGACCGGAATCCCGGCGGCCAGATTGCGATTGTACGCCAGCACGGAGCCGCCGTAGCCGACGCTGAAAATGTTGGGAATGATCTCGACACCGTGCGATTGGCAGAACTCCTTGACTTTCGCGAGCCGCTCCAGGAAGGCCGGCGGTTGTTTATCGAGACGGTCGAGACCCGCCGACAGGACCATGCCGTTGAGGCCATGCTCCGACGCCATCTGAACGATCCGCTCGATGTCGGCCACGTTCTTGTCGGACCGCAGGGAGCTGGACACAAAGACCCAGCGATAAGGATACTCCTTCGCCGGACACGGGGCAGCGATGGTGACGAGCAACATGCCCAGAACAATGCACTTGAGCAACCGAATCATAGGCAGACTCCTCGGTGACGGAATTGTCACAAGGCATGATACAGGAGAACCGGCCCGCCGCCAAGGATTGGCACAAGTCCTTTGCTGCTGTACTATGTCCCAGGTAGGGTGGGTTCTCAACCCACGCGTAAAGCAGGCCTGACCCATCAAACGCGTGGGTTAAGAACCCACCCTACGGAGGTTAGACATGCGCTGGCAGAAAAAATCACGGTCCTCTCAAATCATTACGCTGCGGGCGTTCTTATGTCTTGCCGTCTGGTCGGCGACGCCCGCGTATGCCGACGCGGACAAGCACACGGCGGAGCTTCTCAAAGACGATTTCCGCGGGCTTCGATTCGGCTTGATCTTCGACGTCGTCGGCGCGCACACCGAATATCACTATCTTCGGGAGGCCGCAGTCCAGGGGAATTGGGCCGTGTCCGCGTTCAAATCCGACGGCTCACAGCGGGCGTGGCGTCTGATCGAGGAAGATGGCACTCGCGTGATGCACCAATCCTACAACAACCGAGAGACCTTCACCCACCCGATGCTGATCGCAGGCGACCCGCTCTGGCAGAACTGTCGCGTGACGGTCGATTTTGCGCCGGCGTCAGACAAGGCTCAAAGCGGGATCGTGTTCCGCTATCGAAACGACCGCTGTTATTACTTCTTCGGCGTCCAAGGCCAGAAGGCCATCCTCAAGATGGTTCGCCATGAAACAGGTTTTCACAAGCCCTACGAAGTGATCCTGGCGGAGAAGCCATGTACGTGGACACCCGGAAAATACCTCACGGCCCAGGTGGACGTGAATGACAGCCACCTTCGGGCACAACTGAGCAATGGAGTCCTGCTCGAAGCCGAGGACAAGACCTATCCGCAGGGTAAGATCGGCCTGATGTCCGACGTGCCCACGCGATACAAGAACGTGGCGGTCAGAACTACGCCCGAAGAGAAAGAATGCTTTGTCAAACGCGTCGCCTCGCGCGAGCGGGAGCTGGCCGACCTGCAGGCCGCCAATCCTCGTCCCGTTCTGTGGAAGAAGGTCAGCACGGAGGGCTTCGGCGTCGGCCGGAACCTGCGTTTCGGCGACCTCAACAATGACGGCCAAATCGACGTCCTGATCGGCCAAATGGTCCACCACGGGCCCAAGGACACCAATAGCGAGCTGAGCTGCCTGACCGCTATGACGTTCGACGGGAAGATCCTCTGGCGGATCGGCGAGCCGGATGCGTGGAAGGATCGTCTGACGAACGACGTGGCCTTTCAGATCCACGACCTCGACGGCGACGGCCGGACAGAAGTGATCTACTGCATGAACATGAAGCTGATCGTGGCGGATGGCGCCACAGGCAAAACCAAGTACGAGGCGCCCACTCCAAGCACGCCGCAGGGCACGAAACCGCCCTACGATAAGTATCCGCGAATCCTGGGCGATTCGCTCTACTTCTGCGATCTCCGGGGGACCGGCCATGCGCGGGACATCATCCTCAAGACCCGCTATGACCACCTCTGGGCCCTCAACGACCGTCTGGAAGTCCTGTGGGACGCAGCCTGCAACACGGGCCATTATCCCTTTGCCTGGGACATCGACGGGGACGGCAAGGAGGAGCTCGCCATCGGCTACTCGCTTTTCGATCATGACGGGACTCGGCTGTGGACCCTGGACGACAAGATGCAGGACCACGCCGATGGAGTGGCCATCGTCCAATTCACTCCGGGCGCCGAGCTACGTCTTCTTTGCGCCGCCAGTGACGAGGGCATCTTCTTGGCCGACATGAAAGGCAACGTGCTCAAGCACCACTACCTCGGCCACGTTCAAAATCCCGCCATCGCGGACTTCCGCCCGGACCTGCCCGGCCTGGAGGCCGTGTCCATCAACTTCTGGGGCAACCAAGGCATCCTGCACTTCTACGATGCCCAAGGCGACGTTTACCACGACTGCGAGCCTTGCCAGCACGGCAGCATGTGCCTGCCGATCAATTGGACGGGAAAGCCGCCGGAGTACTTCGTTCTGTCCCCCAATGTCGAAGAGGGCGGTCTTTTCGACGGCTGGGGCCGGCGCGTCGTCCGATTCCCCGCCGATGGCCATCCGGATATGTGCTATGCGGTCCTGGACGTCACGGGCGACTGCCGGGATGAGATCGTCGTCTGGGACCCCTTCGAGATCTGGGTCTATACACAAAGCGACAACCCCAGGCAGGGCCGGCTGTACAAGCCCACGCGCAACCCCCTGTACAACTACTCCAACTACCAGGCAACGGTCTCTCTGCCGGGCTGGTCTCAGTAGCCTGCGTCCAACACCCGCTCCGCTCATTCCACCACCGCCAGGGTTCGAGCACCAGACCTCGATGACGGCGACGGTGTGCGACTACGTCTCGTGGCAGACCGATTCGTGCTTGTCATGCCAAACGAAGTGAAGGGGTCCCCCAACGCAGAAGTCCGCGTTGGGGGGGCCCAAGCATCTGGGCTACGAACGTGACCAACGCTTGTTGTCGCGCTGGGCCCAGATCCTTCGCTGCCGCTCAGGATGACAGAAGAAGCGCACGCATCCCCACGAAATCTATCTCACACGGCCGGCGCGAGGATCGGCTTCCTCAGGCGACGGCCACCACCTGCTTGACGTCGGGCACGCGTTCTTTGAGGATTCGCTCGATGCCCATCCGCATCGTCATCGTCGCCCCCGGACAACCCCGGCAGGCGCCCTGCAATCGGACCCGGACGGTCTTGTCCTCATCCACACCGATCAGCTCCACGTCGCCGCCGTGGCCCTGCAGGGCGGGGCGAACCGTCTTGATGACCTCACTGACCTTTTCCTCGAAGCTCTTTTCAGCGCCGGCTTCGTTGCGATCGACTGTCTTAGACATAAATAATCTCCAGAAACGGATCGGACGCAGCCCATTATAGTGGCCCGGCGAGTCGTTCGCCAAACCTTTTCATCATTACCTGTGCAGGGCTCGCGGGTTCACGTTTTCTTGTTTTGCCCGATGCCAAAGCGTTACCCGCCCCGCTGCAAGTGCCTCTAACATAGGTAAGCGGCGGCCGCACAAAAAATGCGGCACCGACGTAGAATGATGCAACTTTTCACGGCTTTTCTTGCGATAAGGAGTCTTGCGAAAGTCCTCCTATCGGGAAAGGCTTGGGGGCGACGAATTCCGACTTTTCCCATAAACCGCGGGTATAGGGGATTGACAAGGGAGACAGGAGTACGTACAAATGTCCGGTACATGTCGTACTAGTAGCAGTTCGGTCTTAGAGAAATGGGAGGTTCAAACCATGAGAGCGGTGTTGGCAGGTGTATTGCTGAGTATGCTGGCGGCGGCCGGCTGTTCCACAAGTAAAGCGGAGAGTCAGGCCGTGGCGGGCTATGACTTCGGGAAGATTGACAAGATCGCCATCGTCGAGGTGAGCGGTCGGGTCTACGGCGAAGCAGCCAAGGATAGGGTCAGTAACCTCTTCGCCATGAAGCTGATGGAGAAGGGCTACCGGCTCATCGAACGGAAAGACATCAAGACCCTCCTGAAAGAGCAGCAGTTCCAGGCGTCGGACCTGGCATCGAAAGAGGGTGCCGCCAAGGCGGGCCGGATACTGAACGTCCCTGCCGTCATGATAATTACTATCCCCAAGTATTCGGGCGGCAAGATGGACGTGACGGCCAAGCTGATCGACGTTTCGGACGCCACGATCCTGTGGATGGGCTCGGGCCACGGCGACACGGGTAAAGGCCTTGCCACCGTTGGGGGAGCCGTACTCGGCGCTGTCGGCGGCGCGGCCATCGGCAATGTTGCCTCCGGGGGGAATCGAGCCGCCGGCACCGCGATCGGTGGGATCCTCGGCGGGGTGGCCGGCGGTGTGGCAGGCTATGCCCTGTCCCCGGAGGAGGAGACCGTGCTCAACAAGGTCATCGTGAAAGTGATAGAGAAGCTGCCTTCCAGGGTCCCTCAGCCAGTGAAGTGAAAGCAGCAGGCCGACGAGTTCGGCATTCGCGTGATTTCAGGGCCGGAGGTCAGAGTGATCTCCGGCCCTGTTCGTTCCTGTGGAAGTGGACTTCTGCAAAAGGAGATGGGAGAAAATGAACAGACGAGAGTTCCTCGCAACGGGCGTCGCGGGTCTGGCCGCGACCAATCTGGCGGGCGGCGCCCAAGCCGCAAGCAATCCAGCCGAACGGCAATTCTTCGAATGGCGGCAGTATCACCTGCGAACGGGGTCGAACAAGAACCTGGTCGGCGACTTTCTCAAGAACGTCGGGATCGCCGCAATGAACCGGATCGGCATCAAGACGGTGGGCGTGTTCAACCCAGTCTACGGCCCCAGCAAGCCCACGCTCCACGTCCTATTGGTGCACGATTCGCTGGACTCCGTGCTGAGCGCCTCCTCGCGGCTGCTGGAGGACAAGCAAGTGCAGGAGAAAGGCACCGCGTTCCTCGACACCAGCATGTCCGAGCCGGCCTACGTGCGAGTGGAAAGCTCCTTGCTGGCGGCCTTCACCCACATGCCCAAGCTGGAGGCGCCGACAGCGATGAAGGACCGGATCCTGGAGCTGCGCATCTACGAGAGCCACAGCGTCAAGATGGGCAAACGGAAGATCCAGATGTTCAACGAAGGCGGCGAGATCGGCATCTTCAAGAAGACGGGGCTCAGTCCCGTGCTCTTCGGCGAAACGATTATCGGGCCCAATATGCCGAACTTGCACTACATGCTGGCGTTCAAGGATATGGCGGACCGGGACCAGAAGTGGCAAGTCTTCCGTGACGATCCCGACTGGAAGAAGCTCAGCGCCGACCCGGCCTACAAGGACATGCTCTCGAACACCACGGATATCATCCTCAGGCCGACGGACTACTCGCAGATCTGACACGCCTGGAGCGGCCCACGCGCGTTCGTCGTTGTAGGATGCCTCCACGGGCGCACTACGAACAGGGTAGCCCGACTCGCTCGGATGGCTCGAACTGGATGGTTGCTCGCCTAGGCGGAAAGGCAAAGGCTCGGTGAATTGGATCGCGGTGCGCCGCAGAGTACTGCTGACGCCATCGACGCGGCCTCTTTGACCTTCGTGGCCGGAACGTCGCTGAAGATGTTGCGATACCAGGGCACGACACACCGCTGCCAGCGTGCTTCGGGATAGAACTCCGCCAGCGCTTCCGCCAAACCCAGGCACGTTATCTCTTTGCGCCAGCTTCTTCAAGAAGCATGATTGTCTGAATATGGCCATGCTTCTTCGCTATGCGTAAGGGTGTGGTCCCGTCATTCGCCTTGGCATTTACGTCGGCCTTAGCCGCCAGAAGCAGCTTGACAACTTCGGTATGACCATGCTCTGAGGCTACTAGAAGCGAGGTAGCACCGTTCAATTTATTGGCAGCATTGACTTGAGCGCCCTTTTCCAGCAAGAGCTTAACGACCGGCGCATGGCCGTTCTGCGACGCCTTTATCAGAGCGGTTACGCCGGTGGTGGTTTCCTTCACATTTACATCAGCACCTTTTTCCAGAAGGAGCTTGACGACCTCCGTATGGCCGTTCTGCGACGCTATCCACAGGGCGGTTATGCCATCAATAGTTCTCTTCCCATTGACCTCGGCTCCCTTCTCGAGCAGAAGCTTGACGACCTCCGTATGGCCGTCCTGCGACGCCATCCACAAGCCGGTTACGCCGGTGTCGGTTTGCTTCACACTTACATCAGCGCCCTTCTCCAGGAGGAGCTTGACGACCTCCGGATGGCCGTTCTGCGACGCTATCCACAGGGCGGTTACGCCATCAATAGTTCTCTTCCCATTGACCTCGGCTCCCTTCTCCAGCAGGAGCTTGACGACCTCCGTATGACCTTCCCATGCCGCCTGCCAGAGGGCGGTTGCGTCGGTGTGGGTTTCCTTCAAACTTACATCAGCGCCCTTCTCCAGCAGGAGCTTAACGACCTCCGCATGGCCATTCTGCGATGCGACAAACAAGGCAGTTGCGGCGGTGTCGGTTTGCTTCGCATTTACATCAGCGCCCTTCTCCAGCAGGAGCTTCACGACCCCCGGATGGCCCTCCTGCGACGCCATCCACATGGCGGTTAAGCCATTGCCATTGGTGGTATTTACATCAGCGCCCTTCTCCAGCAGGAGCTTAACGACCTCCGGATGGCCCTGCTGCGACGCCATCCACATGGCGGTTACACCATCGGTGGTTCTTCTTGCATTTACATCAGCACCTTTTTCCTGAAGGAGCTTGACGATCTCTGCATAGCCGTTCTGCGACGCCATCCACAGGGCGGTTGTACCGTCGGTTTCCTTTGCATTTACATCAGCGTTCTTCTCCAGCAGGAGCTTAACGACCTCCGCATGGCCATTCTGCGATGCGACACACAAGGCAGTTGCGCCGGTGTCGGTTTTCTTCACATTTACATCAGCGCCTTTTTCGAGCAGGAGCTTGACGACCTCTGCATGGCCATTGTTAGCCGTCCACATCAGAACTGGAACTCCGTCTTGATCTCTGGCATTCACATCGGCACCACCGGATAGTGAAGCCTGAATAGTCTGAACATTGCCATCTTTTGCGGCTTGAACTAACGCGGCATTTTGAGCAGATATGGTCTCTGACCTTGGCGTAACTTCAGTCATTTGAGCATTTTTGTTTGCGCCAGCTTTTTCAAGAAGCTCGATTATCTGAGTATGACCACCCTTTTTCGCGATGCTCAAGGGTGTGTTCCCATCATTCGCCTTGGCATTGAAATCAGCTTTGGCCTTCAGCAGGAGCTTGACGACCTCCGTGTGGCCCTCCTGCGACGCCGCAAACAAGGCTGTTACGCCGTTGCTTGTTCTCTTCACATTTACATCCGCCCCTTTATCCAGCAGGAGCTGGACGACCTCCGTATAGCCCCCCTGCGACGCCATAAACAAGGCTGTTACGCTGTTGCTTGTTCTCTTCACATTTACATCCGCCCCTTTATCCAATAGGAGCTTGACGACCTCCGCATGACCCTTCCATGCCGCCTGCCAGAGGGCGGTTACGCCGTCGGTTGTTCTCTTCACATTTACATCCGCCCCTTTATCCAGCAGGAGCTGGACGACCTCCGTATAGCCCTCCTGCGACGCCATAAACAGGGCCGTTACGCCATCGGTGATACCCTTCGCATTTACATCAGCGCCCTTATCCAGCAGGAGCTTGACGGCCTCAGTATGACCTTTCGATGCCTCCTGCCAGAGGGTGGTTACGCCGTCAATTAGCTTCGCCGTGAATGAAAACGATGGGGAGACCGTGAGGCCATGGTTGGTGAGTGTGCCCCTCAATACGTACGTTTTCCCGGCCTCGGCGTCCAATTTAACCCTGGCATCCCCTTTGGCCTCGTCATAGCCCCCGCCCGCCCCTGCCGCCGCGCGACTCCACGACCAGTGAATGCCAACCTCATATTTGCCCGGCGCGACGTAGAAGGGGTTGGCGAATGACGTGGCCGCGCGCCCTGTGACCAAGTCCCGTATCTCCTCGATGTAGGCATAGGCATGAACTGGGACCCTGTATCCGGAATCTGTCTCGTATCGGTGACTATCCAACAGATCTACGGTCTCGGGGTCAACCGAGAACATCCCCCGCATGGTGTGGGTATCCGAAGTGATCTTGGCCAGTTGCGCTTCAGGCATTCCCCGCGCCGTTGATGGAAAATATTGCATTGGCGCGAAGCTGGCGCACCCCGCGGCGGCAACAAGAAAAAGGGGGGACATGGCTCTCACGCAAATTGCTACTGTCTTCATATTGTTCTCCTTAAGTTGTGCATCCGTACTGAGGACCTCTCGATCAGTCTTTTACAATCCCAATAAGGAAGTCATTGGCAATTTGTATATGATAGCACCAAGAGAGACATACAATATGGACATGTCCCAGGTTAATTTGATTCCAGCTTTATAGATACTTTTCCTCTTTCTTTTGAACTATCTAAATACTCAATCGTAATGACATCTCCTGGATTTTTGATGCCAACCTCCTGTTGTAAGATTAAATAATTTTGACACTGTACTCCATTGATTGATAGTACTTGCATCCCTTCTTTCAATCCAGCTTTATCGACTGGTGAATCAGCTTTCACATACTTCACCTTTCCATCGGCCTCAACTACTAGCCCAAGCGATACTTTGGAATATACTGCCGCTATACCATATAGATGCGGAAAATAGACAAACCTACCACCATATTCGTCAATATCCAGAGACTGTAGCATAGTTACCTGGATGTGAAGGTTTCGTTTCGCTCGCTGTGAAGCGTGGCGATCGTGCTGGAACGCCCGATGGCTTGCTCCTCACGCTGCATGTCCAGGGCAATGCGGCGGCGGATCGTCGGACCGGTGC
>JAPLMX010000002.1 GCA_026386805.1 Phycisphaerae bacterium
ACAACCTCGGGGAGGTGGGGCAAGCGGTGGAGGATGGCATGGAGCGTGTGCAACAGAACGGACAACTCCTGTTCGGGTTCTTGGAGCACCCCGGTCTTTTTTTTGAGTGACTTGTCACTGTATTATGCGAAATTCAGTAGGGCGTGGCACTATCGGGACCCAAGACTCGAGCAATAGCTTGGCAACGTGTCTGCGGAAGACCATCCCCAAGCTTCGCTTGAGGCGGCCACCCGAATGAGCATGTCCACGTGAGCGTGGACATGGCACCCAGCGCTTTCGGGCCGAAGCCCTCCTGCCATCAGCCTATGGGTGAGATGAGATCGTCATTTCTGGAGGATCTTGATCGCATTGGCTCGATAGACCTTCTCCAGGACCGGATCGGGGAGGGCCAGGCCGTAGAGCGGCCAGTGGTAGCTGGAGTAGTTCCAGGCGTAAAAGTGCTCGTCCGCCGATTCGAGGACCCGGAAGGTGAAACGGTACGTATCCACGCTGGCGCCCATGTCGGTTCCGTAGACAAGCCTGTCCTGATACTTCTCGTAGAACCGCCCGACGAACCTGGGAATGGCGGCGGTTTCGGCATAGCGGGCCGAGATGTCCGCGTACAGGTTCGGGTACTTGTCGAGCATCTGGCCCAGCCGGCTCAGGTCGTAGCAGCAGTTGGCGAAGTGACAGGCGACGAAGGTCGTTCTCGGGTGCCGGGCCACCGCCCGTTCGAGGATCTCGACCATGCCCTGATGGCCGACGATGCCGGGCTGGTTGTCCAGCCGCCAGGTGTAGGCGTTCATCAGGCCATCGTTCTGGGCGTCCATCGGCAGGTACATCCAATAGGGGTCGGCCACGTGGATGTTGACCGGCATCTTCAGCTCCGCGCACTTCTCCAGCAAGGGGTCCATGCGGGGGTCGTCCAAGTGCATGCCCCAGGCCGGGGGTTTGCAGTAGAATAGCCCCTTGCCCTTGTCCCCGAGCTCGCCCACGCCTCGGGCGCCGGCCTTGTAGCATCGCTCCAATTCCTTGACGGCCGCCGGGCCGAAGCCCTCCTTGTCATATCCGGTATAGTCGAATCCGCACCAGACCTCGAATCGGTTGGGGTACTTGGCATAGAGGGAATAGATCGCGTCGAACTGTTTGCCCGTCGCCATCGTCAGCACGACGGCCTTCTCGATCCCCGTCTCGTCCATCATGCGGACCCAGTTGGCCACCTGCTCAGGGGTCTTCGCGTAGACGTGGGCGTGCATGTCGATCGCGGGGTACTTGGCTTTCGGCACCGTCGTCTGCGGGACCTTATAGACGGATTGCGGGTGGAAGTCCTTGAGCAAAAGTGTCTCCGGCTGCGGCGTCTTCTCGGCGGATTGTCCCACGGCGGCCCACACGAACATCAGCCCCAGGAGGACGCGCGAATACACGATTTGACAACGCCTGATTTCTCCCATGATGGTGCTCCTTTCTGATTCGGTCCGGATGTCCTTCACACCGGTCTTCGGCCGGCACGACGATTCTACCGTCCCCGCGCCTCGATGCGAAGAGTCTTTTCATTCCTCCGCTTGCCACTTGCGATTCTGAAGGAGCGCGGTATCGTAGAGCCGTACAGGTGTAGGATGGGCTAAAGCCCATCCTACCTGTCTTAGACGCGGGGACGCTCACCCCGCAAAGAAACGCCTTACGGACTTCGGCCCGTCGAGAGCCTCCGGGTCGAGCGACGAGCTCAATCGAGCCGCGTCACTATATACTGGGTTGAGGAAAGGATACCCTGTGGACGAAAAATCCACCGTGCGGATGCTGTCCTACCGCTGGCTGCTCTTTGCGATCCTCGCGCTCGCCTACAGCTTCGTCTACTTTCATCGTAACTGCCTCTCGGTGGTGGCGGACGACTTGGCGGCGGAGTTTCAGACCACGGCCAGCGCCCTCGGCGTGCTCGGCTCAATCTACTTCTATTGCTACGCGGCCATGCAGTTCCCGGCGGGCTTGCTGTCCGACTCGGTTGGGCCGCGCCGAACGGTCACGCTCTCGCTGCTGGTGGCTACGGTGGGCAGCCTCGTGTTCGTGCTGGCGCCCAGCATCAAGGTGGCGATGGCCGCCCGGGCCATGGTCGGACTGGGAGTCTCGATGGTCTTCATCCCCACCATGAAGATCCTCGCCCAGTGGTTCCGGGCCCGCGAGTTCGCCTTCATGTCCGGCATGATGCAGGCGGCGGGCGGCGTGGGAATCCTCGGCGCCACCTCGCTCTTGGGCTGGCTGGCCACACAGACCGGATGGCGGGTCTCGTTCGGGATCATCGCGGGAGGCACGCTCCTGCTCGTCGGGGCGATCTGGTGCATCGTGCGGGACCGCCCCGCCGACAAGGGATGGCCCTCCATCGCCGAGATCGATCGCCAGGGAACAGGGGCCAGGGATCAGGGGTCAGGGATTAGTCCCGGCCCGACCCCTGATCCCCGACCCCTGACCCCTCCTCCCATTGAGCCGCCAAAGAAGATCGGCCTTCTGCGCGGCGTCCGGACCGTGATCGCGCAGAAGTACTTCTGGCCGGTGGCGATTTGGTTCTTCTTCGATTGCGGCATCTTCTTCGGATTCGGCAGTCTCTGGAGCGGGCCATACCTGGGCCATGTCTACGGCATGAACAAGGTCCAGACGGCGGGTGTCCTGAGCATGATTGCCTGGGGCATGGTCCTCGGCGGCCCCGTCCTGGGATTGCTGTCCCAGAGGGTGCTCCAGAGCCGCAAGCAGACCTTCGTCCTGTGCACGTCCGCGCTGGTCATCCTGCTGCTGGCCCTGACCCTCTTTCCGGCGGGCCTGTCCCGGACCGCCCTGGTCGTCTGGTTCTTCCTCTTCTCCGTCTGCTCCTCGGCGATCGTCATCATGGGCTTCACGACCACCAAGGAGCTATTCCCCGTCGAGATCGCCGGCACGTGCGTGGGCATGGTGAACTTCTTCCCGTTCTTCGGCGGCGCGATCTTCATGCCGCTGCTGGGTCGGGTGCTGGACGCCTACGGGAAGAACGACGTGGGCCACTACCCCGTCGAAGCCTACCGCATGGTCCTGCTCGTGCTCCTGGCAGCTTCGGTCCTGTCGCTGGCCTGCACGTTCCTGATGAAAGAGACCTACCGCAAGTGACAAGCCGGAGGCTTGTCATCCTGAGCGCCGCGAAGGATCTGGGCCGCGGATTGGAGGAACCTCTCACTCCCAGCCCAGATTCCTTCGGCAGGCTCAGGACAGGCTCTTCGCCTTCGGCTCAGGATGACAAATCGATGCTCGGGTTTCTGTTTCCGAGGCTCAGGTTTCCTCGGCCACCTTGAACCCCATCAGGCAGCCGAGGTCTTTGACGCTCTGCAGGTGGTCGCCGAAGAAGACGGCCCGATGGAGCAGGGTCATGACGCCGCTACCGTCGATCACGCCGGCGCCCCAGTTCTGGAACATGCTGCGGGCGTCCTTGACCTTCGTCCAGAACTGCGTCCGGCAGCCGAGCTCGTCGTGCGTCACCTTGAAGATGTCGCCCGTCGAGATCACCATCGTGTCGAGATTGACGAACTTCGCACAGGTGACCACCTGCCCGAGCGGCATCTGGACTTCCAGCGCCACGCCTTTGTCGCTATCGGTTTGAGTGCGGATCATGAAAGGCAGCCGCTTGCTCTTCGGTCCTGCCATCTTCGTGGCACTGGTGCAGTGGAAGTGGATCAACGCGTTGTTGGCGGTGTCGAAGACCGGATCGCTGATGAAGCCGGGCACGCCGAACGCGTAGTTGAACATGAGCATGGTCAGCGTCGAATCCATGTCACCCTCGCAGGCGCCGACGAGCCCCAGATCATTCAACTTGCTGAACGTGAAGCACCCTTTGGCTGGCTCGCCCATGCAATTGGAACTGGTGACGGCCTGGGCCCCCCTGTCCATCATCATCCTCTTGACCGCCAGGTAGAACCGGGCCGAGCTGACGATCTCGTCGTTCGTCGGCTCGACGATCTTCTGGGCCTTGCTGATCCAGTACTGCTGGGCCTCGGCCTCGGCGTCCTTGAGACTAACCGCCTGATGGGCCTTGAGGGTCTCCTCCACGGTGACGGGGATCATTTCGACGCCGAGCTTGGCCTTGACCTGCTCGGCCGAGCAGGCGGCCGCCGTCCCCAGCGGTCCTCGGATGACGAGAATGCGGGTCTGGGCCAGGTGCGGCTTGACCCGCATAATCCCAACCACCTTGTCGAGGTCGCTCCAATCGCTGGACGGCATGAGGACGACCTTCCTGCCCTGCTTGGCCCAGGCCGGGAAGTACATCCAGCCGTGACCGCTGAACGGCTGCGAGAAGACCACCGTCGGCAGGCCCGCGTCCACGATCTTCGTCATCGCCTGCAAGGGCGCATCGCCGCCGTGGCCGCACAGGTGGAACATCAGCACGCCGTCCGCCTCGGCCAGCTTGGGCAGCACCTGGTCCACGTCCGTGACCGGCACCATGTCCCCGCCGACGAACTTGACGTCGCCGAGCTTGGTCTCCAGGTCGGCCAGATAGCGGTTGAACTTGTCCACCTCGGCCGTGGGCCGGGAAAGGTAGATTCCGCCCGTGCGGCCGATGTAGACCTTGTAGATCTTCGCGGGCGGCATCTTCGGGGGCCAGTTCTCCTCGCTGCCTTGGGCCGTCGCCAACGGCGAGCCCAACAAGACCGCCCCCGCCCCCGCCGCACTAACGCCCAGAAACTCTCGTCGATTCATCTGCTCACTCACGGTCGTTACTCCTTAAAGCCATTGCGGCTCGATTGAGGTTGCTCAGCTACCCGCCCAGCGGACCGGCGGCACTCAGAGTTGTCATTTTGGCACAGCCGCTCGCCGACTGCCAGCATTTTCCGGCTCTACACAACAGGAGCTTGCACATAAGCCCCCCTTGCGAGAAACTGGTGTTGTCGTCTTGCCGGGTTCGGGTGCTGCGGCTATGGAGTGATGGCAATGGAACCAAATCAAGGTGGTAGGGTGTGGGCTCCCAAACGCGACTCGTCACGTTTGGGAGCCCTGTGCCGTGCACACCCTTTCCTTCGGACGCTCTTCACCATCCCTGGGGAAGGTGCGCACGGCACACCCTACGCGCTGCTGACGCTCATCCTCTTGTCCATAGCGTGGTCACCGCCGGCCGCCGCTGATGATTCAGGCAACAAGCCCGCATCGCCGCCCGTTCGCTACATGACCGTCGTGACCGGTGACGAGCTGCTGGCGGGCGTCTATCCCGACGGGCACACGTTCTTCCTCGCCCGGACGCTCCGGCCGCTGGGTTTACAATGCGTCGGCTCCATGTTCGTGGATGACAGTCAGGCGGATGTCAAAGAGGCCCTGGGCTTCGCCGCCGGCAAGGCGACGCTGATTATCGTCACCGGCGGCCTCGGTCCCACAGACAACGACATCACTCGCGAGGCGCTGCGGAACTTCACCGGGATCGAGCTGCGAGAGCATCCGGATGTCCTGGCCGCGATGGTGCGACGGTTCAACGTGCCGGCGGCCGAGCTTCGTTCGAATCTGCGACGCCAGACCCAGGTGCCGGTGCCGGGAACGTATCTGAAGAACTCCAACGGCACAGCGGTCGGCCTCGTCTTCGAGATGCAGGACCGTGTGATTGTCGCCCTGCCGGGGCCGCCGCGAGAGCTACAGCCGATGGTCCGAGACGAGCTGGTCCCCTATCTGAGCCGGCGGTTTGGCACCCGGCCGCCCGGGGCCTCGCTGACGCTGCGTTTCGTCGGACTCGGCCAGTCGCAGATCGATCAGACCATCAAGGACCATGTGCCACTGCCGGTGGACGTTATGACTTCTTCCCAATTCGAAGGCAGCCGGGTGGACTTCACCTTCTCCCTGCCGAACGATACGCCCGAGGACCGAGCACGGCTCAATGAACTCAAAGGCGGGATCGTCAAGTACCTGGGCGAAAGCATCTACGCCGCGGATGAGGCTACGTCGCTGGAGGATTGCGTCGTGAAGCTGCTCGCCGCTCGCGGCCAGACGCTCGCATTGGCCGAGATCGGCAGCGGCGGTGCCCTGGCCGCAGCACTCACTGGGGCCAAGGACGCCCCGCGAGCTCTCGCGGGAGCGCACGTCGCCTCGACACAGGAAAGGCTGCAACATCTGCTCGGCATTCGCCAACAGCCCTCGGGCGGCAGTTCGACGCAACAATTCGCCCAAGCGGCCGCCGAGGAAGCCGCCAGTCAATGGGCGATTGCGGTCGGGGACCTCCGGCGGACCGACGGCATTTCGTCGATGGAGGTCGCTTTCCGGCGGCCGGACGGGCGAGTGGAAAGCCGCGAGGTCCGAGTCCAAGGCTCGGACGCACCGGCTCGAGCGAGGCTGATCACTGACGTAGTGGACCAGTTGCGGCGCAGACTCGTCCCAGGAGCGGCCCATGCCCAATGAAATCCAGGTCAGGATCGCCGGGATCGAGGACATCGAGACCATCGCCGAGTTCAATACCGCGATGGCCTGGGAGACGGAGCAAAAACAGCTTAACCCCTCAACGATCCGGCGCGGCATTCGGACGGTCATGGAGGATTCGGATTACGGGTTCTACGTCGTGGCCGAGGAGGATGGCCAAGTCGTCGGGTGCCTGATGATTACGTATGAATGGAGTGATTGGCGCAGCGGCCGGTTCTGGTGGATTCAGAGCCTCTACGTGCGGCCGGCATTCCGCCGGCGCGGCGTCTTCAAGCGGCTCCACGATTTCATCAAGGCCCAGGCCCTCGGCTGGCCCGAAGTCTGCGGCATCCGCCTGTACGTCGAGCAATCCAACCACGTGGCGCTGGACGCGTACCGCCGGATCGGCATGAAGCCGACGGCGTACCGGATGTACGAGGAGAAGCTGTAGGGTGTGCCGTGCACACCTTCTCCGACGAGGGGCATGAGCGGCCGAAGCAAAAGATGTGCACGGTACACCCTACGCCATGACGGCCAGCACCTGCAGGGCATGTCCCGCAAGCCGAATGGAATTGTCGCTGCCCACGGGTTTCTGATCACCGCTCATCGGATCCAGGAGGCTTCGTTCGCCTTTCGCCGATACGTCCAATCGGATTTCGATCTCGCCGGGGCCTTCGTTGAAGAGCAGATAGTAATCGACGCCCTTCTTACGCACGTGGCGCACGCGGAGGTCGGGCGCCGCCGGCGAGACCCGCACGTCCGGCGGAATCCGCTTGTCGATCTGATTGATGAATTCGGCCGCGCCGATCTTCTCGTCCCAGCGGATGACCCGCGCGGCCTTCGCCAATGCCTCGATGGCCGACTGCGCCTTTTGCGGCGGGTCCTCTTCGAGAACCAAGGCGCGATAGTGCATCCCGGCGAGGTGAATCCCATCACCGTCCGCCTTGGCGTTCTCCCACAGGTGGCGCGCCTCCAGATAATTGAAGTCCCGCTGATGCTGGAAGCAGACCTTGGCGGCCCGCCAGGGCAGGTGATCGTTCAGGCCAAGGATCGCCAACTCGCAAATGTGCGTGCTGTCGGTGTTCAGCCAACACAGACGCGACGTCGCTTGGGCGAATGATTCATACTGCGGCCACCAGGTGTTATTCGGCCCAACGTCCGGCGGACGCTCGTCGATACGCGGGCCGCGAATCGAATAGAAGAACGCGTGCGGCACGAGCAGGTTGCAGCCGCGAACCAGCAGCCAATTGGCCAGCCACTTCATCTCCTCGAACGTGAAATCGTGACCGAAGGCCCCGCAGAACTCGTTCATATTGCGCCGGCGGCCCAGGTGAATCATGGCCGACGAGGCACACTTGGCTTGGGTCGATTGCTCGCCTTCGAGAGCGGAGGGTTTGCCCGGCTCAATGTACCGCCAGACGATATCCTGGCCGGGGATATGGAAGTAACGGAGTTGGCCGATGTCGTCCGCCCCCGCCGGGTGACCGGTCAGACAGATGCCGTGGGCGTCGCACCACTGCGAGATCGGCTGGTAGAACGTTTGCTCCAGACGAGCTTCGAGGGCCCGGTTGTAGTCCGCTCGGTACCGAGTGGCGTCCGGCTCATCGGCGTACCACAGGGCCGGCAGGTGCTCCGTGAAATCGTACCCCAGGAAGGCATGGACGGGTTCCAGGATGCCCGTGGTCCCGGGGACCATGCCGCGCTCCGCTCCCCGGGCCAGCAGCGAGGGCTCGTCGGTGAAAATCGCCTTGATGGTCTGCTCGAAGTGCCGCCCGAACTCGTCGTAGTACCTCTGGTACACGTGGCGAATGAAGCAGGCAACGGCCTGCGGATTCAGGATATCGGCCCCCGTCGGCTGGTTCTCCGGCACCTCCCGGTGGTCGGCCCGACGCGGCGGATCATCCTGGGTGAAGTGCAGGCCGCGAATGACCGAGTAACCGTCGCGAGCGGCCCGGTCGATCACGGCGATCCGACGACCGTTCTTCTTGCGCCGGACGATGGCGACCAGATTCTGGCCCGGCGTCAGGACCGGCGCGCCGTCACGACCGATCCGCACCCCTTGCACGTCGGTCTGCGGCTTGGCCTCATCGAGGTCAATGCACACCAAGCCGCGCGTGCGAAAGGCCGGGTCCTCCGCCACGACATGGCCGCTGGACGAGCCACTGGGATACATCCCCTCGTCATACAAGATGACCCACATGTCTCGCTCGGCGGCCTGCTCGATCGCGAACCGCATCAAGCCGATCATCCGCTCGCTCATCCAGCCGATGCTCTTCGGCAGCCCGGCCCGCGCGTGGATCACAAAGGCGTGCACGCCGTGCGCCCGGAAATCCTCCATCTGCCGGAGCAGCTCCGGCTCGGACAAATCATCGTTCCAGAACCAAAACGGCGCCTGCGAGAACTCGACGGGCGGGTTGAGCCATTCGCCCGGCAGTGTGATAGCCTTGTCCCTGCTGCCGAGTTCGGCCGAGGACCGGACAACCGACGGCAAAACCAACCCGGCCGCCCCGGTGCCGATAGCCCCCAGGAAGTGACGACGATTGAGTCTGTTCAACATGATCCGATCCTCCGGATTTGCGATTGACGATTCATGACCGGCCGAGGCTGCTCAGCAACCGACGCCGAATGGTAAATCCCGGTTCCTGAATTGTAAACAGCGAAGCGCCAATCGCCGTTTGGCAGGCATCGCGTAGTGGGGCGCGGTCGGCGTGTCCCTCTTCTCCGGAAATTGGGTTTGTTTTCTCCGGGCTCGTCGTGAGCCGAATCGTTCCTAACCCCTGTGCCGCAAGGAACTTGACGCTCAATCGGACTGACGCAAATTGGGTTTGTTTCGCACGCTTGCTCCTCATCCTCCGCCACGTTCGTAGTGACGCGGCAAGGCGCTTGTGTCGCGGCCATCTTGGCCGCGTCTGTCGCGGGCTGGAAGCCCGCGACACATGTTTTCGATGCCCTTATGGGCACACTACGAGCCACCGAGCCAGCTTCCACCGTCGGTTCGGCCGCTGGCGGGTCCAGCTCCCGCATCAGCCGCTGCTTCTGCAGCTCGCCCATCGTCCGGTACAGGCTATGCTCGATCCGGCGTTCATACATCAGCAGCCGGTCGAGGACCTTGGCATGGCCGAAGTCCGCCACCACCATCTGGCCAAGGATCAGATCGCCGTCGCCCGGCTCGGCCTTGGCCCGCAGCATCCGCTTGGTCCAGGCCCCTGAGCCTGCCGTGTCCTCCCTGTACATCGCGTCAAAGGCCGCAGTCTGGAGCCGTTCAGCCCGTTGCAGCCGCCAGGAGAGACTGACGACCCGCTCGGCCAGCACAGACTCCATCTGCCCCGCCGGGGCCAGCTCCCCAAGCATCTGGTCCCGGTAGAACTCGAACTGGCCGGGGTCTTCTCCTTTGATGACAACCTCCCGCGCCAGCAGACCATGCTTGACGGCGTTCTGCGAAACGACGGTCTTGCCCTCCGGCGTGCGAGGCCCCGTGGACTTCTGGGCGTTCAGACGATTGGCAGCGACTTGCGCTTCACTGGCCATGACAAGCCCTCCGAATTTACTATTTACGATTTACTACTTGCCATTCTGTTCTGTTAATATCTTACACACGGCATGATTCGGCAGCAAGTAAAATCCACCCTGCACAGAGGCTTTTTTTGTGGCCGGGGGCGGACAGCGATAACCACTTTGCAGGCATGGACTTACAAAAGATCATCCGCAAATTGCCCAGATTTCACAGATTCAGAGTGGGTGAATCGGCGTAAGTCTGCGGATACTTCTTTTTGAACCAGGAACATCCTCCGGCCGCTTCCCTGGCCCTCTTCACACCTGCCACCCTTCACACTTGCGGCTCCGCCGCCGTCGATTTTCCCATTGCTTCAACCGAGAACCGCGCCTATAATGGTAGTATAGCCTTGCATGAGACAACGGTGCAGGCCGACAAGGAATCGTGGTCTGGCAAAAACAGGGCGGGTCGAGACAGCGAGCCATTGATGGCTGATGAATGGTGACCGGTCCCGAGCTCTCCGCGAGAGGGCACACTATCGCATAGGGAGGTCCTATCTCGTCCACAAAATTGGCAGGTAAGGCGTACCGTGGATCCGAACACTTCAAGTGGGAAGAATGAACGGGCACGTGTTGAATGGCGTGAGTTTGAGAACGCAGTTGCCACGCTGTACCGACTGATGGGC
Source organism: Phycisphaerae bacterium (assembly GCA_026386805.1). Classification (GTDB taxonomy): domain Bacteria; phylum Planctomycetota; class Phycisphaerae; order Sedimentisphaerales; family Anaerobacaceae; genus PLanc-01. The sequence goes on from JAPLMX010000002.1 coordinate 10,542, forward strand.
TTCCACATCGTCCCAGATTGTCTTATCTCTGGCAGGCAGGTCGATATACTGGCAGAGAAGTACATTGAGGGAATAGGGAAGACCTGCATTGTGATCGAATGCAAACATACGATCTCAGGCGTTATTGGACGAGCTGAGATTGATGAGTTCACCAACTTCTGCAATCGTGCGCGTCAGGAAGGTAGTATTACAAAAGGTGTGATGGTCACAAACGGTGAGTACTCTAGATTCGCCAAAGAAGCCACGGCTCGCAGCAGCGCTGTGGAGTTCTTGACCAGACTGTCTCTCGAGAACCAGTTGCTTGACGTCGCAGATGTCTATCGAAGATTTGTTGACCAATACGAGCAGACAGAGATCTTCTCGACGTACGTAGCTCTTGGCGCATACATAGTCGGTTCTTACGGTACCCGAGAGCGCGTGCGGAATGCCGAGCTTGCTATCGAAGAGAAAATACGTTCGGATGATACCAGTTTTGTGTGTCTCCTCGGGGACTTTGGCGCTGGTAAGACTACACTGGTCAATAGGATGAAGTATCAGGCGGCGCTGCGTGTCCTCTCGAATAGCTCGTGCGTGAAGCCCTTTCTTGTACTGCTGAAGGAATTCCATAGGTATATGGACCTTGAGTCGCTAGTCAAACACAGCATTGCGCGAGAGTTTCAGCGAGAGGTACCACTGAGTCTTTTCTGGCGCGCCGCTGATGAAGGGCAGTTTCTATTCCTGCTGGATGGCTTTGATGAGATGACACCTCAGGTCGATGCGAGAAAGAGACTGGATAACTTTGTATCATTGTCACGTTTCTTCGGGACCCGCTCGAAGACGATATTGACCTGTAGACCGTCCTATTTCGTAAGTATTGACGAATACAACTCTCTGATCTCCACGCTGAATGCGGGCGAAGATACTCTTACGGAATACATCGACAATGTTGATGTGTGCCCACCAGCGTTGCCGGGCAGGTCCGTAAAAAAGCAGTTCAAGAAGCGTCGACAAAACTTCGAAACGCTTATGGAGAGACTTTCTTCTCGTATTGAGAGAGTGGATCTGTTGAAACCGGTCGTGCGAGGGAAGACCCTGACGCTCGAATTAGATGTCTTCTCGGAGAAGGAAGTCGATCTCTACCTGCAGAACTATAATCAGCGTTTTCTTGATGAGTGCGGTTGCGACTGGAAGGCGGTGAAGGACTTTCTAATGGAGGTTTACGATCTTCGGGACCTCATGACTAGGCCGATCCTCTTATCCATGATAGCAGAGACGGTAGTACACGGGGCGATTGACGTAGCCAACAAGAAGCTCGTGATGAGCCCCGCAATTCTCTATCGTGCTTATACCGACATGAAGCTCAATATTGATTGGAGGAAAGGACCAACAAGAAGGCTCCTATCAGCGGATGAAAGACGTATGTTTGCCAAGGCAACGGCTATCGGAATGTTCCGAAGACGTAAGTTGGAGCTATCCTATGAGGAACTCAAGGAAGTTGTGCAAACCGCGCCCAGCGAAATATCTACGCTGCGATCTGTGTTTGAGCGTGCTTCCGCTGAGGAAATAGCGACCGACGTACAGACGTGCACATTCCTCTCAAGGCAAGATGATGGGCTCTTTCGCTTCATCCACAAGTCATTCATGGAGTACTTTGTGGCCCTGCATTTGCAGGAGCAAACACTGCAAGACACAGTGGACCCTCTTCATCTTCTGCATCTGCCAAAGGAGGTACTGTACTTCCTCGCGGCAGTCGCGCTCTTTGACCCAAGATTCAAGATTCGTCTTCTCACTTGGCACAGGAAATGTCCTGTCGCCCGAGAGTCCAGGCAGGTCTTCCAGCGCAATATCGCGGCGATCCTTCTATGTAGCGCATGCGAGCACGACGCGATCAAACTGCTTGATGTCACCGTTGATGCGATTGACTTGATGCACTTACTGAATTTCGCATAATATAGTGACAGATTTTTCGCATAATATATTGACACCAGCGTTTCGTTCTCGTAGGCTGTCCGCATGGACAGAAAAGGACGAACACGAAGGGACTTCGACGAGTTGGAGAACCGCCGAAAG
>JAPLMX010000189.1 GCA_026386805.1 Phycisphaerae bacterium
AACACAATAGGTCGAACTTCGATAAGGAACATCCAGTCCTACGTACCGCATAGCAAGTCTCCTTCATCTGTGGGGTTCCGAAATACCCACCATTATCTCCGCCGGCCCGCGGACCGGAAGGAGGCTTGCTACATAGTCTCATCTTACTTATTTCGCAAGGGGAACTCGGAGGGACGATGACGCGCGTTTCTTTCGGCTCTCCAGAAAGGTGAGCACGCCGGGACCCCAAACGCAAAATGCCGCGTTTGGCGACCCGGCCATCCTATCAGACTTCGGGCGAACGGGACGGTGTCAGGGGTTGGGAGTCAACGAAGCTCATACCAAAAGGACCAGAGCAAAAGCGGAGCGTTGTCCTGTGGACGAACGCCCCGCCTTCGTGTCATTGTGCGCCCCGTGCTGCGGCGCTGTTACCCGTAGCATGGGGTTGGGTTCCCAAACGCATCATTCCGCGTTTGGGGGCCCCGCGAGCGCCCATGAAGACACGGGCAAGATGCCCGTGCTACTGGGCCGGGTGACCGTATCCGATGTCGTCGATGTACAGCATGCCGGCGGCGCCCGCTTTCGGGCCAGTCTTATCGCCGACGCCGAGCGTGATCTTCTTGACGGCCGCCACGTTGACGCCCGTCAGGTCACTCAGCGGAATCCGCCACTGCGTCCAGGTCCCCGTCGCGCTGGCCGACGGATTCGGGTTGACCACCGTCTTGGTCTTGCCGGCCTTGTCTTCCACCGTCAGGTACAAGGGCGCCGGACCATTGGTCACCATCGTTGCACCGATGGCCATAGACTGCCACGAGCCGGTGATCGTGCCGGTGGCCGAGACATTCGAGACCTCCGCCGTGGTCGTCAGGGCCGCATCATGGCTGGTCACGGCCAAACCGATGTAGACGTTGGCCGCCATCGCGATCGTCACGTCGGCGCCCAGGGCGGTCCAGGTCTTGCCGTCCGGCGAGCTCTCCAACCGGAACACGTTGCCCGTGCGGGTCACGCGCGCCCAGTACGGGGGCGTGACGGCCGTGCCGGTCCAGTTCGTGCTGGCACTGGCACCGGCCGCGGTATTGCGATACTGGGCCGCACAACTGTTGCCCGGCGTCACGGCCATCATGGCGTGCTTGGAGCCGGGATCGAGGGTCTCGCGGATCATGGGACCCGCCTTCGCCCAGACGTTGGTGTTCACGAGGCTGTCGACTCGCATGGTGATCGAACCGTTGCCGCTGAGCGACTTGTAGAGGAAGCGGAACTCGTCGCCGTTGTTCCAGATGTCCGTGCCGCTGGCGCTGACGGTGTACGCGTTGTTGCCGTTGTCCACGAAGGCGGCCGGAGAGCCCCGGAACCACAGGGACAGGGTGTCTGCACCATTGGTTGTCCAGCTCTGGGCGGTGTCAAAGGTCCGCTGGGCCTCGGAGTAGAACGGCGTCTTGACGTTGTTGTACTCCAGCGGCATCGACTGCTTGCCACCGTGAACGATCGTCCGCTCGGCAAACGGGGCGGTCATGTTCCCGACAATCGAGCCGCTCTTGCCGTCGGTGTAGCCGTCGATCCAGGAGTCGTAGATGCGATTGTCGTCATCGTTATAGCTCTCGAAGTCGTCGATAGCGCCATATTCCTGCGTGGTGAAGCTCCAGACGTCGCCCGGATAGGCGACGGCGTTGACCTCATCGACCTTCCAGTAGTAGGCCGTGCCGAAGTTGAGAGAGCCCGGGGTAAAGGCGCAATCGGCCGCCGTCTTGGCAGCGACCGTTCCGTTCGCGACGGCGTTCGGATCGGTGCCGAAGAACACCTGATGCGAGCCCGCCTCGCGGCCGGGCCGCCAATTCAGGGTCGGATCGACCGCGATGCCCGTGGCGGCGGTCGCCGGCTGCGGCACCCTGGCCTGGACGGGGACATAGGAGAATCGCACTTCACTCAGACCCGTCTGCGGCGCCATACCGCCCCAGTTGCTGTTGATCGTTAGCTTGACGTACTTGGCCATGACGCCGCCCATGTTGACCGTGGTGTTGGCGGCGTAGCCCGGCATGCCGGTCGCCCGGGCGAACTCGGGCACGTTGGCCAGCGCCGTCCAGGTCGTGCCGTCGGTGGAGTACTCGATCGTGACTTTCTCGGCGCCAAAGCCCAGGAAGCCTTCAATCAGTTGGTTGGAGTTCCACACCTTCAGATCAAACAGCTTGTAGACCTTGTCGAACTGATACTGAATCCAGTTCGGCACTGCGCCACTGGTCAACCACATCGTGGTCCCCTCGGGGCCGTGCAGGTCCCCTGTCAGGCCGGAACCATCGATGGTCTTCTCGGGGCCCATGTTGGCCGCCGCACTGGAGGCCGTGGCGGTTATGCTCGTGATCGGATAGCCGTAAGGCTCAGCCGTGAAGGACCAGATGCCGCCCTTGTAGATGGTGCCGTCGGCAGACTTGTTGACCTCATCGACACGCCAGTAGTAGGTCTGCCCATAGGCGAACACGCCGGCGGGATCGAAGCTGGTGTCCGCCTGGCCCTGGCTGGCCAACAGGCCGCTGGCGCTGGTTCTGCTGGCGTTGTTCACATCCGCGGCAACGGTCCCCAAGTACACATCGTGCGTGGCGGGATACTGGCCTGCCGTCCAGTTCAACGTCGCATCGCGTGTCACGTCCGTGGCGCCATCCTCCGGGCTGACGTTCACGGCAGCAGACAGGCTCTTCATGCTCTTCTGAATCTCCGCGGCCGTCAGTATCTGATCGTAGATGCGCAGATCATCCACCAGGCCCTGGAACCAGCCCATGGCGTGACCGGAATTGGAGCCTACGAAGATCCGGGTGCCCGTGCCCCACAGCGTGCCGGCGGTATCGACGGACGTACCGTCCTCTTTCCCGTTGACATAGAGACGCATCGGGCCGTTATTCTGGGCCACGATAGCGACGTGGTACCACGTGTTGGGAACGATGACCGTGGTCCCGGGCACGTTCCGCTCCGCACCCACCCACAGGTAATGATGAAAGACACCGCTCTGAATTCGCAGTTGGTGAGACCAGGAGGTGGTTGGCCCGGAGCTGTCCGTTCGCGTGATGACCCCCGCGTCGCTCGTGCGCGCCGGCTTGACCCAGGCGGAGATGGTGTAGAGCGCCGGATTCGTGGGTGACGGGATGTCCACGTAGTCGTCCACCCCGTCGAATGAGATCGCCTGGCCGATCTGTCCCCTTGGGTAGCTCGGTTGTCCTCCAACGAACGTGCCGTTCGCCGTGCCGGCCATGTCGTTGAGATTCCCATCAAACGGCCAGTATCCCGTCAGAGGCGCGGCACTTACCGTCCCGGACGCGACATACAGAACGCCGGCCAACAGAGTTGTGAAAAGCAGCTTCTTCCCCATGATAGTCCTCCTGTTTGTTTGTTGTCGATGACCCACCGTGCAATCTCAATCGGTCCGACGAGTCGGCAGCGTCGGTCGAAATGCCTGATTATCTCCAACACCCACGTCCCTTCTCGGACCGTCCATCACGCATTCGCTGCCACCTATCCGTCACTTTCCTGCAGTTCATTGTATACTCCCGGCCAATTCCAAGTCAAGAGACATTTGGAACCGTCTGGATCGATCGACTTCGGGGGTCACGACTTCAGAGAAACCCTGAAAGTGAGCTGGAACAGGAGCGATTCATGGCCAAGCAAGCCGGTGCGCGAAGCACACCCTGCCGGCTGTCGCCGAAGCCGTGGGAATCCGCGTTTGAAAGATGAGAGTTGGACCGATCCCGCGAAGCCCGTGCTGGCGCAACGGGGGCTTGTTTATGCCCATCGCCCTGGGGATAATTGTGCTGTGCTGTTGGATGCTGTTCTCAGGCTGTGTCCTGCGTACGCGAAAGGCTGAGATATGAGGCGAAGAGTCGGGCGAAAAAGCCGGTGTGCCGTCTTGGTCTTGCTGGCTACCGGCGTGGTCTCGACGGCCGCGTGGGCCAGTGGTGCTCCGAGCCGCAGCGTGGAGCAATGGGGCATCTTCGAGTTGGCTCTCCAGGGGCCGTCGGAAGGAAATCCGTTTGCCGAGGTGCAACTGAAGGCTGAGTTTCGCCGGGGGGACCGCGTTCTCACCCCCGAGGGCTTCTACGATGGTGACGGTGTGTATCGGATTCGATTCATGCCCGATGAGCCCGGCGCGTGGACCTATGTGACCAAGAGCAACGTCACGGAACTCGATGGAACAAAGGGAGAATTCGTTTGTGTGAAAGCTGGGCCGGGCCATCACGGACCGGCGCAGGTTTGCGATACCTTCCGGTTGGCCTATGCCGATGGCACACCGCACTTCTCCGTGGGGACCACGTGCTACGCCTGGGTTCACCAAGGCGATGCGATGGAAGAGCAGACGCTCGCGACCTTGAGGAGTTCGCCGTTCAACAAGATCCGGATGTGCGTGTTCCCCAAGGCGTACGCGTACAACAGCAACGAGCCGCCGTACTATCCCTATGAGGGCAAGCCCTTGAAGGACTGGGACTTCCAGCGGTTCAACCCCGCCTTCTGGCGGCATTTCGAGACGCGGGTTGGGCAGTTGCGCGACCTGGGGATCGAGGCGGACATCATCATCTTCCATCCGTATGACCGCTGGGGGTTCAAGAGCATGGGGCATGAGAACAATCTCTTCCTCCTGCGGTACCTCGTGGCCCGCCTGGCGGCCTATCGCAACGTCTGGTGGTCCTTTGCCAACGAGTATGACCTGCTCAAATGGCCGATGGAAGATTGGGACCAGTACATGAAGCTCGTGCAGGAGATCGACCCCTACCACCACCTGCGGGGCATCCACAATTGCCGGGGCTGGTACGATCATAGCAAGCCCTGGGTCACCCATTGCAGCATCCAGGACCGCGATTTCACGAAGGCGCAGGAGTATCGCGACAAGTACCATAAGCCGGTGGTCTACGACGAGTGCCGCTACGAGGGGGATATCCCGCAGTCCTGGGGCAGCCTCAGTGCCCAGCAGATGATGCGCAATTTCTGGATGGGGTCGCTGGCGGGCTGCTACGTGGGTCACGGCGAGACGTTCAAGCACCCGCAGGATCTGCTGTGGTGGGCCAAGGGAGGCGTGCTGCGGGGCCAAAGCCCGGCGCGGATTCAGTTCATGAAGGACATCGTCGAGGCGCTGCCGTATCAGCGGATGGAGCCCGACTTCAGCCGACATCCGGACGTGTGCGTTCTGGCCAAGCGAGGTGAATGCTACCTGATGTATTTCGCGGAGGCCAAGCCGCTCGCATTCAACCTGCCCGGCGATGGTCCCTACAAGATGGACGCCATCGATCCCTGGGAGATGAAGATCCAGTCGATGGGTTCCACGGGCCCGGGCCAGTTCCGCTTCACACCGCCGAAGCCGGACTACGCAATCCGGCTGACAAGGTGAGTCACAGAGCCGGCTCGCCAAGCCCACGGACAAACAAGTTTGTCCGTGCCACCCGGTATTTGCCACGATCTGGTCCTGCGCCCAGGCGGCTGAATCCTGCCGATGGGATTTGACAGGAAGCGGTTATCTTCGGATGATAGGAGTTGTCTGGGCTGTCGTGTGCTTGTGAGGTACTGATGGGAATAAGTCCGACACTGGTGAGTGAAATCGTGAAACGGATTCTGGAGGTGGCCGAAGCACGTCGAATCATCCTGTTTGGCTCCGCCGCTGCGGGACAAATGACCAAAGACAGTGATATTGACCTGCTGGTGCTGGAGTCCGCTCCCGGTGATACCCGCAAGGAAAGCGTTCGCATTCGCCAAGCCGTGCGCGGGCTGGGTTATCCGTTCGATATCGTCGTTATGGCTGTCGAGCGATTCGAGGAGAGCAAGGATGTCGTTGGCGGCATCGCCTATCCAGCACACAAATATGGTAAGGTCATCTATGAAGAAGCCGCCTGATCGGGTGAGAGACGAATTTGCGCGCCAATGGCTGGCGAAGGCGGAGGAAGACCTCAATGCCGCCAAGTCCCTTATCACCTATGGCTCGACCTTTCTATCCACGGTGTGTTTTCACTCGCAACAAGCCGCCGAGAAGTACCTGAAGGCGTTTCTGACTCGTCATCAGGTCGAGTTCCCAAAGACGCACGATATTGACGAGCTTCTCGACCTGATCATGCCCATCAACGGAAAGCTCTCCGAGTCTCTACGCGACGTCATCGCACTCACGAATTACGGTGTAGACGTCCGCTATCCCGGCGGTTTTCCCGGTGTGACTGCCAGCGATGCTCAACAAGCAATCCAACTGGCCGATAGAGTTCGTAGGTTGGTCTTAGAGTTGTTATAGCGCAGCAGCGGGAAACGACTACCGTTCCGGGGCCACTAAATCTTCGTAGGTCTCCCGGCGGCGGATGATCTCGAATTGGCTGCCATCCACGAGAATCTCCGGGGCACGAGGGCGGGCGTTGTAGTTGCTGGCCATGGTGAAGCCGTAGGCGCCGGCGGTAAAGACCGCCATCAGGTCGCCCCGCTGGACGGGCGGGATCGACCGGTCTTTGGCGAGGAAGTCGGCTCCTTCGCAGATCGGACCGACGATGTCCACTGTCTCGCTGCCCTCCACGCGGAGGTCCTGGCTGCGGACTGTGGGGACGAATTGCGGCTCCGTCTGGGTGGGCCAGATGAAATGGAAGGCGCCGTACAGCGAGGGACGGATCAGGTCGTTCATGCCTGCGTCCACGATGACGAACCGCTTGCTGGCCCCCATCTTGGTGTAGAGGACCCGCGTCAGGAGGATCGCGGCGTTGGCGCAAATGCTCTTGCCGGGTTCGAGGATAAGCCGGAGGTTCTTGCCTTTGAGCAGAGGGACGATCCCCGCCGCATACTCTTCGGCGGAAGGGACGGTTTCCGTCTCGTAGTCGGCGCCGTACCCGCCACCAAGGTCCAGGGCCTCGATCGCGTGGCCCTTTTGACGGAGACGGTCAATCAAGGGCAGGATCTTCTTCACCGCTTCCACGTAGGGATCGATTGTCTTACCGCCCGTGCCGAGGTGGACGTGGATCGTGCTCAGCCGGACGGACCAGCTCTTGCCGTACTTCTCGAAGACCGCGACGGCCCGCTCGATGTCCACGCCGAACTTGGTGTCCTTCTTGCCCGTGGTCAGATAGGCATGGGTTTGGTATTCGATGTCCGGATTCACCCGCAGTGCGGCGTTGATTTTTGCGTCTGAACTCCTCGCGTGCTGCTGGGCCAACCGGCTGAGGTTCTCCAACTCCTGCTCCGACTCGATATTGAAGCAGCCAATGCCCGCTTGCAGGGCGCTGACGATCTCCTCGTCGGTCTTGCCCACGCCGGCGTAGACCACTTTCGAGAGGTCAGCCCCCGCCTGCTGGACGCGGTACAGCTCGCCACCGCTGACGATATCGAACCCGCTGCCGTGGCGGGCCATGAGCTTCAGGATATGGATGTTGCCGCAGGCCTTGACGGAGAAGCAGATGGTCGTATCGAGTTCTCTGTACGCCTCCTGCATCTTGCCGAGGTGATCGATGAACGTGCCTTGACTGTAGAGGTAGGCGGGCGTTCCCACCTGGGCCGCGATACGCTCGACGTCCACGTCCTCCGCGAACAGCCTGCCGCCCTTGTACCGAAACAGATCCATAGACCCGATTTCTCCTATGGTCGCGTTCAACCGGCCCTTGGGGCATCATCCACGAACACGGCTGCCAGTATAGAGGAATCGGGCCGAATTACAAGGAGCCAGATGAAACGAAGACGTGGCGCCCGGCCGAGCGGTCCCGGAGCGATCCACGGCCGCGGCGACCTCGTCACCCCCCCCAAAGAAAACGAAAGGCCCTCCACCCTGTGGGGGGCCTTTCGTTGCCTGAAAGCCTGTTGCAGACGAAACTTTGCGGTATTCTGGTCGCTCAGGACGGCCTAAGGGAAGCTTCTATCCATTGCGGCTACTTCCAATCGCCGCCGAAAGTCGCGAGTCTTCGGCTTTCCTCGTGACGCGTAGTCACCCTACTTCTTCTTCGCTTTTTTGGCGGCCTTCTTCTTCGCCGGCGCCTTCTTCACCACTTTCTTCGTCGTCTTCTTTGCCACTTTCTTTGCCGCCTTCTTCGCCACCTTCTTCTTGACCATTACCTTTTCTCCTTTACCTTGACCACGGGATGATTCGTTCTAAGCCACCTGCACTCTCGCACAATGGAGATTGCTAAGCACCACTAAGATTGCAGGCTACGCCCTTGTCAACAGCATTATGGCGAATGCTGATAACAATTGTTATGTTAGTTATCGTCCAAGTATTTCCCAAACCTTCATAGAATTTTTTGGGGACGAGGAGAACGGCCGCACCCGTCGCGCGGATTGCCGGTGCCAAGCGACGGAGGAAGGCATCAGGAGCCGGTTGCGGCGTAGAATGTCGCGACGGGAGAGACATCGGACGAAAGCGCCGATAAAGGCTTGTTTTATAGTTTCGGCGCGTGGCCCGGCCGCACGCGAAAACGACGGAGGCCCTGCGGCGGCGCGGAGGGCCGCCGCCGCGCATCCACAAAAGCGCGGCGCAGAAAATAACTGACTTGACTTTCCCACCGTCCGAGTATTCCTTAGGTCACGACTGCGGCTGACGATTCGTCACAATCGTGGTCCGTGCGACGGAAGAGACACACAGGTTGGCTGTTAATAACCGATGATGACAACACGCATAGCATTGTTCGGCGGCACCTTCGACCCAATTCATCTGGGTCACACGACCGTGGCGGAGGCCGCGGCCAGGCAGATCGACGCACGGAAAGTCATCTTCGTTCCCGCGAAGATCTCTCCCTTGAAAGGGTTCTTTCCCTTCGCGAGCGACAAAGACCGGCTGCGCATGATCGAGCTGGCCATTGCGGGCAACGACCTCTTCGCCGTCAGCGATTGCGAGCTCAAACGCCCTGCTCCCAGCTACACGCTCGATACGGTGCGGCAGTTCCAGCGCGACGGCGAACCGGAGACTTCCCTTCATTGGCTGATCGGCGCCGATGGGATCGGCGACTTGGTGCATTGGCACCAGATTCAAGAGTTGATTGATGAGTGCCACCTGACCACCATGCGCCGCCCCGGCTATCCCGCGCCGGACGTCGATCGGTTCGAGCCTGTGTGGGGGCCGCAGCGCGTGGCCAAGCTCAAGCACGATATGATCGAGACGCCACTGGTTGATATCAGTAGCACGGAGGTGCGAAAGCGACTGGCCGCGGGCAAGGACGTCACTGGAATGCTTCATCCCGACGTCATCGAGTACATCCGCGAGCACGGCCTCTATCGAGGGGTACGACCATAGACCGCGAGGATTTACCCTTGCACAGTCCGTCATCCTGAACGCAGCGAAGCGGAGTGAAGGATCTGGGCCACGACTTGGAGGAACCTCTCATCCACAGACCAGATCCTTCGCCTTCGGCTCAGGATGACAGAGCCCCACACCACGCGGCACTGCTTCAAGGCTCGCTATGGTTACCTGCGGATTTGACCCGTCAGCCAAGCATACCAATCCTGCATGCCTTCGCCGGTCTTGGCCGAGACGGGGAAGATTTCGATGCTCTTGTTGAGTCTCCGCGCATCCACTTTGGCGCGCTGGAGGTCGAAATCGACCTGGGCGCCGCCTTGGAGCAGGTCGATCTTGTTGATGAGCAGGACTCTCGACTTGGCGAAGATGCCGGGATACTTCGCCGGCTTATCATCACCCTCGGGCACGGACAGCACGACAATCTTCCCATGTTCGCCCAATTCAAACGCCGCCGGACAGACGAGATTACCGACATTCTCAATCAAGACCATATCCAGACGATCGAGAGGCAGTTCTTTCAAAGCACGGCTCACTTGCGCGGCGGACAGGTGACATCCTCCCTCCGTGTTGATCTGGACCGCCGGGGCCTTGGCGGCCCGGATTCTCTGGGCATCGATATCCGTCTGAATGTCACCCTCAATGACCCCGATCCGCAGCGTCCCGGTCAGGTCCGTGATGGTCCGCACGAGCAGGGTCGTCTTGCCGGAGCCGGGCGAGGAGATCAGGTTGAAACACGGCGTGCCGTGCTGAGCCAGAAGCTGGCTGTTCTTCAACGCGTACGCCTCGTTCGCGCTCAGTACCTTCTTGCCGATGTCAACCTTCTCCATCGTCCCATCCTTCAAATTCGATTTCTTCCACAAGCAAAGGCGCGTCGGGCAGCAATTCGAAATCGCCGCCGCCGCAGTCCGGACATTTCACGTTCGAAAAATCGACGGCGAATACGTGGCCGCAGGTCCCGCACTTCGCCTCCAGCGGCTTGTGCACGATCTGGAGCTTCACCCCCTCGCACGGCGTGCCCTCGGCAATGGCCTCGAATGCGAAGGACAGCGACTCATCGTTGATCGCATTGAGCTGGCCGCAGCTCATCTTCGCGCGAATCGGCCTGGCGTGGCGGTTGTGCGCCTCCTGCGAGACTATCTCGACCAGACTTTGGGCCACCGCCGTCTCGTGCATCAGCAAATCCTCGGCAACTCCCGCCCGTAGGGCATCTGCACGATCCGCCGGCCCCCGATCTTCGTCTTGAGCTCGACCAGTGGGACATCGCGCGTCTCGACGATCTGGCCGATGATCCTGGCTTCAGCACCCAATGGATGCTCCCGGCACACTCTCAGACACTCATCGGCGGCATCGGGCGATACGACGGCCACGAACTTGCCCTCGTTCGCCGCGTTGAGCACGTCGAAGCCGAGCATATCGGCGGCCGCCTGGACCGCCGGCTTCACGGGAATCGCCCTCTCTTCGATCTCCACGCTTCGGCGGCTGCCTTCAACGATCTCGTTGAGCGTCGCGGCCAAGCCGCCCCGCGTCGGGTCCCGCATGAACCGAATCCCCGGCACCGTCTCGAACAAGCGGCACGTCAGCTCCGCCAGTCCCGCACAATCGCTGGCCAGCGGCGATTCGAAGCTGATCCCTTCGCGCTGTGAGATGATCGTCATGCCGTGGTCGCCGATCGTACCGTTGATGAGAATCTTGTCCCCCACCTCGATCCGGCCCAATCCCAGCTCCACGTTCGGCAGCTTGATGCCGATCCCGGCGGTGTTGATGAAGATCCCGTCGGCACAGCCATGATCGACGGTCTTCGTATCGCCCGTCACGATGCTCACGCGATTGCACTCGGCCGTGGCGCTGATGCTTTGCAGGATTCGGTCCAACAGCTCGATCTCGAAGCCTTCCTCGATAATCAGTGCCAGCGACAAAGCGAATGGCCTGGACCCGGACACTGCCAGGTCGTTCACCGTCCCGCAGACAGCGAGCTTGCCGATATCGCCGCCCTTGAAGAACAGCGGCTTGACCACGTAGCTGTCCGTCGTGAAGCAAATCGCGTTGGAGGATAGCGTCAAATGGGCGGAGTCGCCCAGCTCGCCCAGCACGTCGTTCTTGAGTCTCGGCAGGATTCGCTCGCGGATAAGCTGGTTCTGGAGCTGGCCTCCGCCACCGTGAGCAAGCAGGATTCTTTCAGGCTCGGTCGCCATCGTGCGCGTCATTTCCTCCGACCATATTTGAACCACGCCGCACAGGTCCCCTCCGAGCTGACCATGCACGGGCCGACCGGCTTCTGCGGCGTACACCGGGTCCCGAACAGCGGGCATTGCATCGGCTCGATCAGTCCGCACAGGACTTCGCCGCACCGGCACCCCTTGATCTCCTTGCCGGGCTTGTCCTGGAGGCCGAACCGCTTGAAGGCGTCGAATTGACGGTATTGCTCTTTGAGGGCCAGCGTGCTCTTCGCGATCTTTCCGACGCCGCGCCAATAGCCATCCACCGGCTCGAAGCACTCGGCGGTGATCCGCTGAGCGGCGGTGTTGCCTTTTTCACTCACGACGGCGTTATAGATCGACTTCAGTTCCGCCGTCCCGGCCGCAAGCTGCCGGCAAATCTCCGCCAATCCCTCGATGATCTGCAGCGGCTCAAAACCTGCGACCACACAGGGACGATGATAGTCGTTCACGATTTCCGCGAACGCACCCGAACCGATGATCACGCTGACGTGCCCCGGGCAGAGAAAGGCGTCGATCCGGTCATTCATCCCGCTCAGCAGCGCCCGCATCGCGGGAATGACCAACTTGTGGCCGCTGAGGATGCAGAAATTCGGAATCCCTTCGCTCGCCGCCTCCTGGACTGCGACGGCGGTCGCCGGCGTCGTCGTCTCGAAGCCCACGGCAATGAACACGACGGTCCTGCCGGGGTTGTCGCGGGCCAACTGAAGCGCATCTTCGCTGCTCAGAACCACCTTGACATTGCCGCGCGACGCCCGCGTTTCCAGCGACCCATCGCTGCCCGGCACGCGGATCATGTCGCCATAGGTCGCAATCAAGCAGTCCTCGCGGTCCGCCAACTGCATCACGGCGTCGATGTAGCCCTGGTCCGTGACACACACCGGGCATCCCGGCCCGGAGAGCAGCTTCAATTTCTCGGGCAGAATCGACCGAATCCCACTGCGGAAGATGGAGACCGTATGCGTCCCGCAGACCTCCATGACCGTGATCTGCCGGTCCAACCCCCGGCACGCTTGTTCAATGGTGTGCTGCGCTTGCGCGACCCTGTCCAACATCCGCACTACCTCTTTGAAGTATGAGGTGTGATGTTTGACGTTTGAAGTAGGAAGCCGCCCTCAGTTCGGATCAAAGGATCACCCTCCATCAAGAATCAACCATCAAAATTCTCACTTCTCACTTCCTCGATCTCCGCGAAGAGCTCCCACGTCTTCTTCGCCTCTTCCTCATCCACTTGGGAAATGGCAAAGCCAGCGTGCACCAGTACCACGTCCCCGAGCTTCGCCTCGGGCAAAAGCGTAGTCTTCGCCTTCCAGCGGTTGCCCATTGCATCGACCACCGCCCGGTCGCCCTCCAACTCAATGATCCGTGCCGGTACTGCCAAACACATAACTCGATACTCGTTCCTTATTCCTATTGCATGAACGTCATCATTACGGTTCAACGGCCTGTTTGTGCGTGCCAATGGTCATTGTATGGGTCCAGGCGCCCAGGGTCAACCCTGTGGGAGCAAGAGGCCAAGGCAATTGCATGTGCCCGTGGTTCTGAAGTGTCGAGGGCGTCCCGCCCTCGAATCGCGGGCAGGATGCCCGCGACACAAGCAGGGCCCAATGGACCGGGTGGCGCTGCCCGGCTGTTTTCGACAGAGGGCAGTGCTTCACAAGGGAACATGCAATTGCCCTGGAGAAGAAGCAGCTTCTGTAGGGCGAGCGTCTCCCGCTCGCCGCCCTTGTCGTTCATTTTCGCGCGACGGTTCCGACAACTTCGACTTCTCACAATAAGCGAGCGGGGACGCTCACCCTACTGGGCGGCCGCGAATCCGTCACCGAATGCTGACCACCCCTCGATGCGGACGCCGCAGGCAAGACTTGACACGCCGCGAGGCATTGCATACTCTGATGGTCGATTTACAGACACAATCGTAGTATTTGGAGAGGGGCAGGCTGAGCCGGGAAGTGATGTATGGCGATCAGACAAATACTCGAAGAGAAGCGGGACGACATACTGAATACCGCGGCCAGACATGGAGCGTACAACGTTCGGGTGTTTGGCTCGGTGGCGCGAGGCGAAGACAGACCCGACAGCGACGTGGACTTGTTGGTTGATGTCCGAACCACAACGAGCTCGTGGTTCCCGGCCGGACTCATCTTGGATCTTGAGCAGATTCTCGGCCGGCAGGTGGAAATCGTGACCGAAAAAGGGCTGAACCCGCACCTGCGCGAACAGGTGCTCCGAGAGGCCGTCCCTTTATGAGGCTATGCGCATAAGTGTGTGCTCACAATGAAATGGGGATCACGTTTAACGCATGACAGGCTACCAGCAGATAAATGCACTGATGCGCCCGATGCACCAAGATGAGCCTGATTCGACCGGGCTCTTCTGATCCTGCTGGTAGCCACCAATGCGATAAACACATCACGACCATTGGCTCGGTTATGTGAGAAGCCTGAAACCAAAAGGATTGTATCGGGCGCGGAGGAAGAAGATTTATGAACGGAGTGTTCGACGATCTCGACGATGTGGCAAAAGAGTATCTGTTGCCAATGGTTCAAGACCCCGCCAATAGAGAATGGTCCTGGGGCCACTGCTACACTTTTTTTCAGAATTACCGTGACTGGAACGAAAAGCAACGACGGGCGGACAGAGAGCTTGCGCCTCTTCATCTGGGATTCTATTTGGCAAGTTGGGGTATGTTCAGAGGCAGCGGTCTCTTAATACAGAAAGATTACACTATATACGGGGCTATCATAGACCGTTTGCTCGCAGACCGGTACAAAGAACTATGGAATGCGGATTTCTTCCAGGACTTGTTTACGAGCAAGAATCGCATTTCGCCGGACAATGCGCAAGTTGGGCTGGTCTTTGACTTAGTAGACCAGATTCGGAAGTACGTTGATGGACTGCCGGTTACCGGGAATCCCGGCAGACCTGTGCCCAGATGCACCGATACGATAGTAACGAAGATCCTCCTTGGTACTCTGGCTTGCACACCAGCCTACGACCAATACTTCCCCGTGGGGCTAACCGTCCACCGCGCCAGAAGGTGCGGTTCCTTTACGAGGGACTGCTTTACAAATCTACTGAACGTCTGCAGAGAAGAGCACCTTTGGCAGAGACTATGTGAGGATCCTATCGAGTATCCCGGTGTCGATCCCCCCATACCCCTGATGCGTGTTGTCGATCTCTACTTCTGGTACAAGGGGTTCTGCAAATCTCGCGAAAAGCGATTGTAAATACCAAATCGCCATCAACGAGTGACTATTCTTGCGGCAATCGCCGCCTGGCCGAGGGCGATTCCGCCATCGTTGGACGGGACGCTACGGTTCCCTAATACCGCAAACCCCTCCTGCTTCAAACGCCTAACCAAACGGTCCGTCAGAAACCGATTGCAGAAGACGCCACCGCTTAAGGCCGCCACCTCCAGCCGCGTGCTCTCTCTGGCCGCTTTGGCCATCACCAGCAATGCCTCAGCCAGCGTGTTGTGGAACTTCGCGGAGATGACCGCTGCGGTCCTGTCGCTTCTCAGGTCTTCCACCACGCCTTTGAGCGTTCTGCGCAGATCCAATTGCAGCGGTTCAGCGCCGTGTGGCAGGTCAGACTCGTAGCGATCTTCAATGCCCGGCTCCGCCAGCGATTCCAGGGCCATTGGAAGCTGGGCGTCGAAGTGGTTGTAGTTGCCCAGGCCGAGCAGCGCCGCGACCGCGTCAAAGACCCTGCCCAAGCTGGAAGTGCTCACCGTGTTGATTCGCTTATCGATCTGTTCGAGGATGAGCTTCATCTTGCTGTGGCCGGACTCGACTCGTTCCAGCAGCCATGCGAATCGATCAAGTGTGAAATCGTCTCCGTAGGCCTGCCTCAGGAGGCTCAGAAGCGGCCGAATCGGTTCCTTGCTTGCCTTGTCACCACCGGGCAAGGGATAATACGCGAGGTGCCCGAAGCGCCGGAACTGCGTCAAAGAGGCGATCATGCACTCGCAGCCCCAGATGGCCCCGTCCGTGCCGTAGCCCGTGCCGTCGCATTCGAGGCCGATCACCGGCCCGGCCAGCCCGTGCTCGGCCAGAACCGACGCGATGTGGGCCCAGTGATGCTGGACCTGAATCACTCTCACGCCCGGAAGGGATTTCGCATATTGCGTGGACAAGTAGCCCGGATGCAGATCGCACGCGACGACCTTTGGCTCCACTTCGAATAGTCCGGCCAGATGCCGGATGGACCCGACATAGTGGTGGTAGACTTCCGCGTCCTCGAGGTCGCCGATGTGCTCGCTGAGGATCAGTTGGTTGTGCTTCGCGAAGCAGAAGGTGTTCTTCAGATCCGCCCCGGTCGCCAGCACTTCCTGCGGCGCAGGCTCCGGCATGAAGATCGGGGTCGGCACATAGCCTCGCGCCCGACGCAGCAGCGCCGGCTCACCGGCGACTGACTGCACGATGGAATCGTCCACCTGCCGGTAGATCTCCCGGTCGTGCATCAGGAAGGCGTCCGCCACGTCGCCGAGCCTCTCCAAGGCAAGCTCGTTGCGGCAGATCAGCGGCTCATCCGAAAGGTTCGCACTGGTCATCACGAGCACGTCCAGGCCCTCGGCAAACAGCAGGTGATGAAGCGGTGCATAGCAGAGCATGAATCCGACCGTGCCGACGCCCTGTGCCACTGAAGGCGCAAGACCGGGGTCAGGCCTTCCAGAGGCTGCGTGAGAAGCCGGCATTCTCGGGGTGGCATACACCCTCTTAGGCAAGAGCACGATGGGACTCTGAGGACTTCTCAGGACCTGTTCGGCCGCCTGGTCCACGAACGCGTACTCTTTTGCGTCTTCCACGGAGCGAACCATCATCGCAAAGGGCTTGTGATCGCGCCGCTTGCGTTGGCGGAGTCTGAGCACTGCATCATTGTTGAGAGCGTCGCAAGCCAGATGAAACCCGCCGACGCCCTTGATCGCGACGATCTTTCCCGCCCGCAGCAGCCGGGCCGCCTCTGTGATGACCCCGTCCGTGCCGGTTTGCAGCGCTTTGCCGGCGGGGTCAGCCAGCCAGATCTTCGGTCCGCACTGGGGACATGCGACCGGCTGGGCGTGGAACCGCCGATCCGCCATGTCGCGGTACTGGGCGGCACACCGCCCGCACATCTCGAATGACGACATGGTCGTGTTGGGCCGGTCGTAGGGGATCGTCTTGATGATCGAGTAGCGCGGCCCGCAGTTGGTGCAGTTGATGAAGGGATAGCGATACCGGAAATCCGCCGGACTGAAGAGTTCCGCCAGGCAATCGCCGCAGGTGGCGATATCCGGCGTCACTTGCGACAGGGCCGTGCCTTGCGAGTCGCTCTTTTCGATGGCGAACCCCGTCTCGCCCTCCACCGGCTCGATGTCCACCCGCCGGCACGACCTGATCCGGGCCAGCGGCGGCTTATCCGCCCCCCCTTGCAGCCGGCGGAGAAACTCATCAATCGCCTCTGGGGGCCCCTGGAGCTCGACCGTCACCCCTTTGGTATCGTTAAAGACCCTGCCCGTCAGGGCCAAGTCCCGGGCCAACCGATACACGGCAGGCCGAAAGCCCACTCCCTGCACGCGCCCCGTCACTCGTATCGTTTGCCTTTGAATCAAGCCGGTCCCCAAGGGAAGGTTGAGGTCTTCACGGCACGGTAGTTCTCGTCCAGCTTCGGTTGCAGCAGGAGAATGGCCGCGATGCGCCGGGCCATGTTCGTGACCTCACGAGCCTCTTCAGGGCTGATCGCCCGGCCCAGGATACCCTCTTCCCGATAGCTCAGCCATTTTTTGATGACCTGATACCCCCCGATGTAATACTCCCACACGTTGACCGGGATATTACGCCAGTAGGCCGCGTGGTTCAGGTACACGTCGCAAGTCTTTTCGCCCAACAGCCGAATCACGTCTCTGCTTGCCATGCCGCACTTTGCAGCTTCGGCTTCGATCGCCTTGAGTTCCTCCGCATCATACGCCCGCTCGGACAATCTGCCCTTGGCAGGCATGACAACACCCCCCTTGCCGGGGTGGCCCCAGCCGGCCGTCACGGCCAGGTCGAGCACGGCGTCTCCGATCTTCGTCGTAGGGCCGATGGTCTTGAACACAGGAGCGAACTTGCCCGCTGTAACGCCATGGACCTCGGTTTCGGTATCCAGAAGCGCCGCGATCTGCTCGCCCAGCGACGCCGACGCTTCCAGGGCCTGACGGTCTGCCGGCAGCGGGATGCGCGGCCAGTCCCGCCGGACGCCGTCCGCGTTCTCCGATAGATACAGTGGGCTATATCCAATGGCCAAAGCGTGCATCCAGACCAGCCTCGCCGTCTTTACGTCAGCCTCAGAACCCCCGAATCGCAGGGCTACCAAGTACTCTCGTACTCGCGCCGACAGGTTCGCCACCGGTCTGTCAGCTTGCGGTTTCTCCCCTAAAGCGGCGAAGAGCGTCGCCTCGGCCTCCCTTTCAAGCCGAGAGCCGTTCCTGAGAAGGACAGGGAAGTGACGCGCGTGGCCGGAAATACAGTCGTAATCACAAACCAATCGTGAGAAAAAGAAGGGAGGACCTTCCCGGGCCTTGTCGGCGGTGTCCCGCGAGAGGAAGAAACCGTTGCCGGGAAAACGCTGGGCGAGCAACTGGGGACTTGGTCGGGAAAACAGCGGCTGGATGGCCGGGTCCAAGTAGGCGGCCCGAACGTCGAACGGCTTGAAAGGGTAATGGACGACGTTCTGCACGTCATACCTCACTTTGCCCTTCAGTGCCATCCGAGACTCCTCCGCATGAAACTCCCCTGATGATAGCATGAAGCGCGGTTCAAGCAGGCGGATTCCGCTGTCCGCTGCGGTGGGGTCAAGGTATGCTCGCAAATACTCAAACTCATGGACCTGCGACGGGAAACGGATCAGCGAATTACCACGGCGCTCGACAGGCCCATTGAACGGCGCCACGGCGCACAGTTCAACGAGCTTGGGCCAACTCTCGTAATCTCCCGTCACATTCTCCGGGCGGAAAGAAAGCCGGTTCTCACGCGATGGACAGGCCAGCGTGTATGTCGCATCGAACCGCCGGGTCTTGAGGCTGTCGAGCAGTTCCGCCCGCTTGTCGACACCCCAGAACTGGCGGAAACGAACGATAGGCTTCTTCCGGCGCGCGGGTCTGCGGACGATGACGCAAACGGCCGTGCCAAGTTGGATACCTTCACGGTTGTAGTCGGTGGAGAAGACGGACGGGTCGGGCTTGCCGTCAGGGGTCAGCTTGCCGGTTTCCCGGCTGTCGCCGTTCATGCAGTCCAGCCACAGCTTGTCGAACTCAGCCAGGAATCGCTGTCGCATCACCACGAAAGACGGATCGCCCAGGTAGGAAAAATTGGAGATGAATGACACTACACCCTTGCCACTCATTTCCGCGATGCGCCGCTCAGCCAAGCGGAAGAACCGGACGTACAAGTCGTCAAGGTTGAATTTCTTGATCCCCCAACCACCCTCCCGAATAGGCTTGTTCAGACCCTCCTTGTACACCGCCGTGTTCACGCTCGGACTCGCGGCTTCGGCAGCGGAGTAGAGGATATCGACCTTGCCTTTCTTCGGCTTGCTGTTGTAGGGCGGGTTTCCTATGACAACAAGTATCTTCTCTTGCTGTTTGACATTAGCTGCCGCGTCGCGTTCCTCCCCCAGTCCAGCGAACGCCATGACCTGCTGCTTCGGCCTCTCCGTTGCGTCCCAGCCCGTCAGCGAGTTGGTGAGATAGACGCCAACTCGCTCGCCGGTCTCGTGTGATAGTGGCGCGCCTTCTCTCTGGAGCATCAGCCCTAACTGGAGGTGTGATACTACAAACGGGCCGGGCAGAATCTCAAATCCGAACACGCGATTCATCGCCGCTTCCTTTAGGTCCGACGCCACGAGCGCATCTCCCGCCTTGTCGCGCAGGATCGTGGCAATTCGGCGGAGGACTTCGACCAGATATGCCCCCGTGCCGCAACAGGGGTCCAGCACGATGACGTTCGGGTCAGCCAAGCCGTCGGGCAAATCCAGTTCTTCACGCAAGACGGTGTCGACACGGGCTACCTGATACTTGACAATCTCCGGCGGGGTGTACCAGACGCCTAACTCTTTGCGCAAGTCTGGGTCATAAGCCTCCAAAAACG
The DNA here is from genome assembly GCA_026386805.1 of Phycisphaerae bacterium. Classification (GTDB taxonomy): domain Bacteria; phylum Planctomycetota; class Phycisphaerae; order Sedimentisphaerales; family Anaerobacaceae; genus PLanc-01. The sequence goes on from JAPLMX010000189.1 coordinate 19,521, forward strand.
GTTCATAGAAGTATTGGACCGCGTGCTCGTCCTCGAACCGCTTGAAGAACTCACCCCGGTCAACACGGTTCAGCACGCCGGCTGCCCAGTCCAGCAGTTCCACGAGGCCCAACTGCCCAAGCTGGTTGGGTTCGGCGACTTGGCGGTATAACGTTCGGATGAAGGGCACGTGCAGCGACCATTCGGCCGTCCGCCAGTCAAATCGGGCGCTGGGACCGGGATCGGCCTTGTGCCAGCTCACCCAGGCGGAGAAAACCCCATAGAAAAGGGTCTGAACCAGGGTTGACCGGAAAAAGTGCTCTCCCTTATCGGCGGTAAACTTCATGCCCAGGGCATCTTCCAGGGCGGACCGGATGGTTTGCAGGGCCGGCAGTTGCTTCTGCTGCTCGACGCGGGAAAGAGCAGTGATCGCGTAGGAGGCCAGGAACCGCGCCACGTCTTTCGGGTTCAACAGCGGCGCGGCGTGCAGGCAGGCGCGCTTGATAAACTCGATGAACTGCGTTCCCTTCTGCTGGGCCGTGGCGCGCGGACGCGCAGCCTTGCGCTCCCAGAAATCCTGTTCGTCGTCGGCCAGGGCGAAGGACTCGCGTTCCACCGGCTGACCGTTGGGGTCGAGTTCGACGATCAGGAAATCGCGCAGGTTCGACACGATGACGATGCCGTAGGTTCTCAGGTAGTTCTTGACTTGCTCGCTTGCGGCAATTTCCTTCACGTCGGGCTTTGTGCCCTTGACTTCTATGGCCCCGCGCGACGGCAGTTGGTCAACGCCAGGCGAGGTATCCGATGAACGGTGAGACTGATCGGCCGTGAACAGTCCCGCATCGGGCATGCCTGCCCCCAGGTTCTTCAGGTTCGTCATGCAACGCACTTTGGGCTTGAGAGTCACGCCTACGGCGTTGAAAAGGCCGGCCAAGGTGGGGTAGTAGGATGTCTCAGGCACTCCTGCACCGCTCGCTCGAATCTCCTTCAGCTCAGACAAATACGCCTCAACCGTAGCTGCCGCTCGGTTAGTCGCCATAGGACCGCCGCTTGGCTCACGATTTGCCATGACCAGGACCTCTAAGACCATCTCCCGACCGGCGGATTATAGCGGGCGGGCCCGCGAAACACAACTTCTGTCTCGCGAGCGAAGGGCGTGCGGAACGTATGCAGACAAATACCTGGAAAAAAATGCTTGCCGACCACAGTCAGGCATGGTAGCATGACGATAATCTATTGCCGGCCGCTGGCCGTTAGGGACCAACTACTAACGGCCGATGACGGTTTATGGTTCGGGGCCGTAGCTCAGTTGGGAGAGCGCTTGCATGGCATGCAAGAGGTCGTGAGTTCGACTCTCATCGGCTCCATTCAGTTCAACACAGCGAAGAAGGCGGAAGCATCGACATAGACGTTCACTTGCCGTTGTCCTCTGCCAAGTAGTGGTCATGGCGAACAGAGACATCCTTACGGCCCGAGCGAAACCGTCCGGCCGCCGCCATTGCTTTGTGCTTCTTCCGGCCGACGTCAGCCGACAGGTCTGATGCCAGTACTTGGTCCACCCCTCGTCGTATGAGTTCCGCCATAGACAACTGATGCCGATGCGCCAGCTTCCTCAGGGACTGGGCTTGGCTTTCCGTCAACTGAACTTGGGTCCGAACCATACGTGAATCCACCTTGAGTTCTTTGGCCATGAATTGCTCCGAATAGCCCCAGCGCGGCCTTCGGCCGCAACCAAAACCTCCTCTCGCCAAGACGCAGAGAACGCCAAGAAGACAGGACCGTGATCCTCTTACCCTTTGCGGTCTTGGCGTCTTTGCGAGAAACCTGATTCTCTGGGTTTTAACGACTTACGTCGCGTATGCGCAAAAACCTTCGCGAGAAAACAAGATTGGAACAAGTAGGAGTACAAAAGGCCGCACGGCACGTTCGGATGCAATCGCCTACCAGTCCCGCGCGGTCCTGTGACGTAGATTCGGTTGCCGGGACACCGGCCCGGCAACTCAGGAGCAGCGCCAGGACTTCCGGAACCACGCTCCCGGCATCCGTAAACGCCGGGATTCCGGGCACAGAAGAAAGCCTTCTGAGCGGAAGTGCAAGGCCAAACGACACCGACACCACACGAAAACCAATATTGTCGTTGCGTTCATCGGGGTCGTTGTTGTTGCGATACGCGCTGCGACAGTTCCTGGGATTATTGTTCCAGGCACCGCCACGCAACACACGACCAGAGCCAGACAGCGCTGCCCCTTCAACCAACAAAAGGCATTGTAAAGGGTAAAAGAGCAAAGAGCAAAGGTTATTCGGAAGGTCCAAGGCCAAACGACACCGACACCACACGAAAACCAATATAGTCGTTGCGAGCAACGGGGGCGCTGCAGTAGCGATACGCGCTGCGACAGAACCAGGGACTATTGATCCAGGCACCGCCACGCAACACACGAACAGAGCCGAATGGAGGCGCGTTTGGGTCCTTGACAGTGGATTTCTCGCCAAACAAGTCGCTGCACCATTCCCAGACGTTGCCGGCCATATCCAGATGGCCGCCAGGTCCCGCGCCGGCAGGATACATCCCCACGGGGCTTGGCGCTCCCACGTTATGACCGAAGTTCAGGAGTTCTTCGTTCGCGGGCTCGTTGCCCCAGGGGTAGTCGCCCTGGGGATTCGTGGCCGCCGCGGCCCATTCCTCTTCCGTCGGGAGGCGATAGGGCAACTCGGTAGACTCACGGAGCCATTGACAGTAAGCGCGTGCCTCGTACCACGATACGCCGGTAACCGGCCGGCTGAGATGCTCCAACTGATCGTCCCAGTGATCTGGAGCGTCCCATCCCTCGCGGGCCTTGATGGACCAGGAATCACCCCAGAAGCGCTCCTGCCCATAGCCGCCGTTGTCTACGAATCGTCTGTACTCGTCGACCGTGACCGGATACCGGCCCAGCAGAATCCCCTTCACACCTGGCACCGGGAGCATCGCAGGCTCAGGCCTGGCCAAACGCGGGTCGCCCGCCTTGCCCAGGGCCTCCGCCGCCGCCAAACGCTGGCGCCAGGGGACCCGCTGGGCCCCTTCTCGTGTGAATATCGCCAAGACGCGATCCCGCGTCTCGTCCCAACCCAACCGCGCCGGCGGTTGATAGTCATACACCGCCAGGATGTGCAGCAGCCGGCCCAGGATACCCACGGCCCGTGCCGTCGCGGCCAAGTCCCCCTCCTTCGCCTGGCCCAGGATGCGTTCCACCAGCAGATACAACCCGCGCCGGCCGGTCTTGGCCAGACAGCCGGCAAAGTGATCGATGACCTCTTTCCACTGCTCATCGTCCGCGTGGGGAGCGATCTGGGCCCACCACCCTTCCTCCCCGTCGCCCAATTCCGAGAGGGCCTTACCGGCGTAGTGCTCCTGAAACGTCAGGTGCCAGAACCGCAGGCGGCCGGTACTGTCCTGGCATACGATCCCGCTGTCGACCATTTCCGCCTCCAGGAACCGCACGCCTTCGCGGCGCAGATGGTCTGGCTTGACGTCGCGTTCATCCAGAAAAGGCCGGCCCAGTTGCTCCGCCGCCCAGGCCAAATCGACGGTGACCTGCTTGCCCTCGGGGGCCGTGGTCATCGCCAGGGCCAGTTCTTTGAAACACTCCCCGGCAAAGGTGCTGGTGTAACCTCGGTCCCTGCGTTTCTCGTCCCTGGCGTACAGCAGCCAACGGAGCACGGCCATCAACAGGTCCGCCTTGCCCTCGGGGAGATGACGCTCGTTCCAGTGGACCACGCACAGGCAGGTCAGCATCACCGGGTTCTGGGCCATACGGCGTATGTGCGGCACGTTGAGGACGGCGGCCTGGAGCTGGGGTAGATAGGCGTTTCGGCCTCGCTCTTGTTCATCCGGATACAAGGCCGTGGCCCAGCGCTGCATGAACTGGACGATCTCCGGCTTCTCGAAGGCGCAGATGTGCGCCGTGGCCATGCCTTCAAGTCCGGCCACGGCCTGGTAGCCGAAGGGGCGGGACGTAATCACGAACAGATTGTTCCTCCAGTGATGAACCAGCGCGTTGACCATGTCGGCCATGCGGGTACGCAACGCCGGGTCGGCCACCTCGTCCAGCCCATCCAGCAGGACCACACACCGATCCTGATCCAGGAATCTCGTCAGCAGGTCCGCCTTGGCGGCGCCGAAGCCATCCGCAAGGGCCCGTGGCAGGGCGCACCATGCGGCTCCACGGCCGCCGTCTTTCGAGGCCGCGACCAGTCGGGCCACGCTGACCAGGATGGGCACCGGCACGGCCTCCACGTCCGCCAGCCCGAGCAATGCGTGGCGGCGCGATTTCCCCGGGTCCAGTCCGTCTTTGGCCAGTACGCACGCGATGAACCGCAGAAACGTCGTCTTGCCACCGCCCGGATCACCCACGATCAGAAGCCGCCGATGGCGCGACAAAAGGTCTGTCAGCGGCACACGCTCGGAAGGGCCGCCCCTGCCAATGTCGGACACGCGCGCTGGGCTGTCTGAGCCGGTCTGAAGGGGAGTGTAGTGCTCCTCAATGGGAAAGTACACCGGCTGCCGACCCGCCCCCGATTCCGAGAGAATGCCCTGGATATCGATCCGATGCGTCTGGGCCTTCAGCTCCTCAAGATAGTCCCGGCGCAGACGTTCGTGCGCACCCAGGTCTCGGCCCTTCTTCCATTGCAGCAAGGCCGCCAGGACCTTCTGGCCCAAGGTGTTGTCGGTGAACGGGGCCGCCATCTGGTCCCTACGGAACCGGGCCTTGAAGGCATCGAGCTTGTCTTGCTTCTTCCATCGATCCGGACCTGCGTCAAAGTCACCTGGGGCCACAGGTAACGACGGGTCGATCTCGAACATCAGCCGCTCGCGCGCCTGCCCATATTCGAGTTCCGTGATCGATGCGTCTTGTCCCTCTGGCATCCACCCATATCGGTGCGCGACAATCCCCAGCAGCGCATCGGCCTGCTTCACATAGTCCAGGCACGCTTCCATCGTCGGCGTCGTCGAAGCCGTAAACCTCTCCATGCCAATGGGCATCATGTCGGCTTGGAGTATGGCCTCCTCCACGATCTGGCGTCGCTCCTGGTTGTCCAAATACGTGCTGGACACAAACACCTTGTAGGTTCTCTCCGATGTCCCGTCTCGTGTCATAAGATGTACGGCCCTCTAAAGGGTAAAAGAGAAAAGAGCAAAGGGTTATTCGGAAAGTCCAAGGCCAAACGACAGCGACACCACACGAAAACCAAGAAGGTCAAGGCGCTCATCAGGGTCGTAGAAGTGGCGGCACGAGCAGCGACAGAACCAGGGATAATGGAACCAGCACCCACCACGCAACACACGACCAGAGCCAGAGGGTGGTCCCTTTGGGTCCTTGATACCTGCTTTCGGATACTCACCGTACCGCTCGCTACACCATTCCAGTACATTGCCGGCCATGTCCAAGACTCCTTTCGGCGTAGCGCCGCGAGGGTAGATACCTACGGGCGTCGGACACCGTATCTCGCTCTCACCGTAGTTCATTCGCGATGGATCGGGCTTCTCGTCCCCCCAGGGGTAGCGCCGGCCCCGGGGTCTGCGAGCCGCCCGTTCCCATTGGGCCTCCGTGGGCAGGCGACAGCCCGACCAAGCGGCGTAGGCAGCGGCCTCGTACCAGCTCACGCCCACCACCGGCCTCGTCGGGTGTTCAAGCTGCTCCTCCCACCCGTCCGGCGCCGGCCACTTGCCAAAGCCCTCGGTGTCCCACAGGCGCTCCTCTTCGTAGCCGCCAGCCTCGATGAACCGCAAGAACTCGGCCACTGTCACAGGGTAACGCCCCATCCGGTATGCCTCCAGAGTGACCGGGTGAACGGGCGATTCGTCAGCATCCGCTTCGGGGTCGTAGTTGGGCTGGGAACGGTCGCTCTTCTGGGCGCCCATGAGGAACTCACCGGCGGGGATCGTGACCCAGTTGTCCGCGCGGGCGGCGTCCGTAAAGCGAGGATCGCCCGCTTGGCCAAGGGCCTCGGCGGCCTGGATGATGACCTTGATGTCGATCCCCTTGGCCTTCTGGGCGTCGAAAATGGCCATCACCTTGTCGAGAAGCTGCTGATAGCGCGGGTCCGCCGGCCGATAGCCCACCGCCGTAAGGTCCCGTACGGCCGCCCCCAGCAGGCCGGCACACCGGGCCTGGCCGGCAAGCGTCCCGCTATCGCAGGCCCCTTCCAGAACAGCCGAGACGAAGGCATCGACCTTGCGATGGCCCTGTTTGTGCAGAACGCCGGCCAGCAACAGCACGACCTCTCGCCAGGACGGCAGATACAGCTTGGGGCCATCGGGGGGCGTCAAAAGGATCGTTTTGGCTTCCTGCTCCGGACGGGCGGCGATGGCACGGGCGGCCAGGAACTCCTGGAACGTCAAGTGCCAAAAGCGGATATCATCGCCGCGACGGATCACGATGCCGCTATCGACCTCCTCTTCCGCCAGAAATCTCTCGGCGGTCTCAATCCGGTCCCGCTCCGACCCTTGGGCCCATTCGCCAACGATCTGCTCGGCCGCCCAGCGTCGAGGGACTTGGACCTGACGGCCTTCCGGGTGATTCTGCATCGCCAGCGCCAGCTCCTGCAACCGGTTGATGCACGCCGGGGCGGGCAGACGCCCGGGACGTCCTTCACGAGAACGCGACAGCCAGGTAATAATCGACTCGTAGAGATCGGCACGCTGCTCGGGCAGGCGTTTCTCATGCCAGTGGACGACAGCCAACGCCGTCAGCATGACCGGGTTGCGGGCCATGCGGCGAATCTCGATCCTTGAACGAACGGCCTTGAGCAGCTCGTCGCCGTGCTGCCGCGCCTGTTTTTCGCTGTTGTCGAAGAGACGCGCACACCAGCGAGTCAGAAATGTCTCGATGGCGTCGTCTTCCAGAGGCTCGATCCGGACCTGCGTGAAATCCGGCAGGACCGCCCGGCCCTCGAAGGCCGGCGGGCGGCTGGTCACGACGAAGCGGCAGTTCTCGAAATGCCGAGCCGCCTTGGTCACCAGATCGACAATCCATTCACGCTGCTGCCTCGTTGCCGTCTCATCCAGCCCGTCCAACAGGACCACGGCCGGGCCTTGGGCAATTGTCTGGTCGAAGAACTCCCGATCGAGGCCCGCCTTCTCGTCGGCGTTGGCCGCGGCCATGAAGTGCGCCAGCCACGCGGGCGCATTTTTGACGTGCGGCGCTCCAGGCTCTCGCCCGCAACACCCCTCGACGTGCTCGGCCAGTTCCGAGAGGCGGATCAGGGCTGGAAATGCCCGATCCTCCAAGCCCAGAGTCTCCGCCGTCGTCTTGCCACCGAGCCCGAGCCTGCTGTTGCACAGGCCGTAGGCGATCCGCCGCAAAAACGTCGTCTTTCCCGCGCCGGGATCGCCCAGAATGACCAGCTTGCGGTGTTTCAGGGCCGCGTGCAGGTCCATCGGTCTGTGCTCTTCGATGTGGGACTGCACCTCCTTGCTGTCCTTCCGCCTCTGACGGGACTCTGGCGATTCGTCCGCCAGGATCGTCTTGAGCGGGATGTAAAGGTCGTCAATGGGAAACCGTTGGGCCCGGCCGCTTTCCACTTCCAGACCCCGGATGTCAATATGGGAGGTCTCCTCGCGAAGCGTCCGCAGATACCGATCCGGGTCGGATACTCGCGGCGCCGGCCCTCCAGTTATGCCACGGCCCTGGCCCCACTGCGACAGCGCCAATTGAATCTTGCCCCCGAGGTCCTCCGGCGTGGTGAACGTTGCCCGAGTCCGATCCTTGCTGAGCCAGGTTTTGAACTCCTTGAGGCGGTTGACCCGCCACTGGATGTCCGCGGAAAGCTCCGGTGTCAGCTTGTCCTGCTGGACCGCCGAAATGAGCGTGTATTCTTCGCAGAGGTCCGCCGGCCATTTGTGCTTGTCGTCCACGAGAAAGACCAGCATGTCCTTGCCGCTGTCTTTTGCCCTCTCGCACTCCAGCCAGGTGATGCTCTTTCGCTTCGCAGGGTCGGTTTCGGGCTGCTGGTCCGGTACCCAGCCGAATCGATAGGCGACGATCACGACCAGCACATCGGCCTTCTCGACCTTCTCAAGGCACTGTTTCAGTGGCGGGTTGTCTTTTGCCGCCCAGTACTCCTGCATCTCGGGAAAAAAGCCCGCCCCGAGGGCTGCTTCCTTGGCCTCGATGCGGTGTCTGGTCTTGTCGAGGTCTTCACAGGTCGATGAGATGAAAACAACGGGTTTTGCCATGGACGGCTCTCCTGACGGCGGGCGTCCCACGTCTCATGGGAAACGTTGCCACGCACGCGCGTTCCTGTGACGCGGAGTATAGAGAGCCTGCGTTCTTGTGTCAATGCGTCTTGAGACCGGCTCAGGGCCACGGCAGGTTCCCTCATCAAGCCTTGGTCTCCGCCGAAGACAGCCGGATAGCGTCACCCAAGACGTCGGGCCCTGCTTGTGTCGCGGGCATCCTGCCCGCGATTCGAGGGCGGGACGCCCGCGACACTTCAGAGCCACGCTCGCGTGCAATTGCCTGGGAGACCGGCTTCTGAGGTCTTCTACGGGGTCGTGAAGGGGGCGTTCAGGATATCCGTCGTGCGGAAGCTGCCTACGATCCTTAGCTCCGCGCCGGTTGCATCTTCTTGTCTGCCAAAGGAATACGTGAAGGGCCAGGACTCCCCCGGCACGATGTTCCGGTTGGAAGCGGGACAGAAGTGCCCGACCGCCACGATACGGCCGGAGGTATCCCGCAAGGATGCCTGCAACTCCACGCCCCGAGCGGCGGAGCCGGTGTTCTTGATCTCTCCGACGACGGACAATTGACCGTAGCTGCTGCGGATCGCCCGAAAACCGAACACGGCAAAGCCATGTTGTTCCAGGCATGGAGTCGCGGGAGCACCCTTCAGCTCGCCCGATGTCGAGTCCGCCGTCGGCTGTTTCGTGGCGGCACCCGCCGAAAAACAGGCTTTGCCCGCCCGCCGGGAGCTGGCGCAGCCGCAGGCGAGCAGCAAAAGGCCCACAGCAAGGACTGTTGCACAGATTCTTCTCATTACCCCATCCCTTTCCTTGGCCCCCGTCCAGGCAGCACGGAATCCTTCGGACCGGCGACCAACCTTCCCGCGTCCCTGCCTTTGAAACCGAGTTGGACCCTCTCGGGCCTGCCTCTTTCCTCTATCATTATCCTTTTTTCGGCCCCTTCTGTCAAGGTTTTCATTACTCCGGTCGAAATCTGTTGATGTATGGCCGACGGGTCGGTAGAATAGAGAAAATTACCTGTGTCTTCGGAGGACGGCAAATAAAAGGTGGTTCAGGCAGGAACACATTGGTTGCAGAGCGACTCTTACACGTGTGTGGGCCGGAATGTCTTGCGTATCCGGTTGCTGATCAATTGGTGGTCTCCAAGTGCCCGTTTTTCTAAGGGAGGAAACACGCTATGAAGAAATCGAAGGGCTTTACACTGATCGAACTGCTGGTGGTGATCGCGATTATCGCGATCCTGATGGCTATTTTGATGCCGGCTCTAAACAGGGCTCGAGAGCAGGGTAAACGGGCCGCCTGCCTGAGCAACCTCAAACAATTGCAACTGGCCTGGATCGCCTACGCCGGGGATAATGATGACAGGATTGTCAACGGCGAGGCGGAATACAATCAAAGCGCCATAGGCGCTTGCAGCACGCCCACGGGCGGCCTGCACCCACGCGAAAAGTGGTGGGTAGGGACCGACTGCGCTTCGGACTACATGACCGGCGGCAAGCTTGCCAAAGAGGTCCAACTCTCCGCCATCCGAGCGGGTGCGCTATATCCGTTTGTCCCGGCCGACAAGGCGTACCAATGTCCGACCGGCGTCCGGGGCGAGATGCGAACCTACTCAGCCGTGGACTCGATGAACGGACTGGCGAGAACCGGGACCTATAGCGGCGCCTCGGGAACCAGGGTGGGCCGAACCGTTTTGTGGATCAAGAAGACAACGGAAGTCTCCGTGCCGGGTCCGGCCAGCAGGCTTGTCTTCCTCGATGAGGGCCGGGTGACGCCGGACAGCTACGCCACCCACTATGTCCAGGCGACCTGGTGGGACCCGCCGCACGTCCGCCACGCCGACGGCACGAACGTATCCTTCGTCGACGGTCACAGCGACTATTGGAAGTGGGAATCCAAAGAGACAATCACGGTGGGGAAGATGGCGAACCCGCAGCATCAGTATGCCCCCAAGTCCGATGATGCGATGGCCGACCTGCAGAGAATCCAGAAGGCCATCTGGGGCAGACTCGGTTACTAATCGATCTTTCGGTATTTGGCCCCTGCCTGCTCGGGCGCTCCGCCGACACGGTGGGAGCGCCCCGTGCGAAATTTGTGAGAAAATCTTGGCGGGCGGGGGCCTGGGTTATCGGGGTTAAACTAGATAGGTTGCCGGCAGCGCGGCAACCTATTTTGTTTTGGCCCCCGTAAGGATCGGCAGGCTGAGAGAGCCGGCCAAATCCATCGAGCTGGGCCGTACTTGCTGCACTGATCCACGCGATTCTCACCGCTGAAAGTCCCTCCGAAAAAGTTCAAGAAAACGAATCGGGCTTGCCGAAGAAGAGACTGTCGGGCAAGCTGACAACTGTGGCTCGAAGCTGCGGCCAGCAAGGTCATCTTAACCCCGGCTTGGGCCGTCCTTGAAGCCCGCAAACATGTCGGATCTGGGTCGGGACGGCACGAGGGGCGGTTAGGAAGAAAAGAAAGAGCCACAAAATCCTTGGGCGTGCCCCTGCGAAGTAGCCGACGAGTATTACACCAGGCAATACATGGCCAAAAATGGATACCGAGTACCTCGTCTGGCCGTCGCAGGGGCTTTTTATTTGTAGTGACTTACGAACGCCTATTGAGCGACCGGCGCCGCAAGCGAGCCTAGAACCGCATTGTCCTGTCACCGCATCATCGACTGTGCCGGACCCGCGTCTCCCCTTCTTGCCGCAGTATCGAGTCTTCACATAGGCACGCTCCTCCGGTATAATATCGACGCGATCAATAGCGTGTGCGCTGTATGACCTTCTTTTCGGAGGACTATTATGAGAAGAGCGATGAAACGACGCACGTTCCTGAAGCAAACCGCCGGAGCGGCCATCGGGACGTTGGGCTTGCCTCTTTTTATTCGATCCAGTGCCCTGGGAAAGGCCGGCAGCACGCCGCCAAGCGAGCGGATCACGCTGGCCTCCATCGGCGTCGGCGGCATGGGCACGAACAATATGCGCGCCTTCCTGGCTCAGCCCGATGTCCAGGTGGTGGCCGTCTGTGACGTGGTCGAGGCCAGCAATGAGTATGGGCATTGGTATAAGAAGGGCTGGAACGGCGAGTGGTTCGGCCGCGAGCCCGCCCGCAAGATCGTCGAGAGCGAATACGCCCAGAAGAGTCCCTCCGGCGGCTACCAGGGCTGCAAGGCTTACGTGGACTTTCGGGAGATCATCGCGCGGGACGACATCGACGCCGTGTGCGTGACCACGCCGGACCATTGGCACGCGATCCCCGTCATCCTGGCGGCCGCTGCCGGCAAGGACATCTACTGCGAAAAGCCCCTGAGCCTGACGGTCGCGGAAGGCCGCGCGATGGCGGAGGCTGTGCGACGACACGGAACTGTCTTTCAGACGGGCACGATGCGAAGATCGGCCGAACAGTACCGTTTCCTCTGCGAGCTCGTTCGCAACGGGCGCATCGGCAAGCTCCAGCGGGTCACTTCCACCATCGGGCCAAACAACAAGGAGGCGCCGGCGCGAGATTGGAAGCCAATGCCGGTCCCCGCGTGGCTCGATTACGACAGGTGGCTGGGTCCCGCTCCCTGGGCCCCCTACCACAAGGACCGATGCCTCTACACGTTCCGCTTCGGCCTCGACTATTCCGGCGGCCAAACCACGAACCTCGGTGCCCACGTCATCGACATCATCCAGTGGGCCAACGGCACCGACGACACCGGCCCCGTCGAGTTCGAGGACCTGGGCAGCGAGTGGCCCACGGATGGACTGTTCACGACCGCCACCAAGGTGAGCTTCCGAGCCCGCTATGCCAACGGCGTCGAATTCACGTGCAAGACCGACAAAACGGAGTCTTGGCGGCTCGAAGGGACCGCCGGCTGGATCGACGTGCGGGACGACAAGTGGACCAGCACGCCGGAGTCGCTCAAAACAACCGTCATCGGCGCCAACGAAATCCACCTCTACAAGAGCACCGATCACCATCGCAACTTCCTCGACTGCATCAAGAGCCGCCAGCCGACGGCAGCCCCCGTGGAGATCGGCCATCGCTCGACGTCGATCTGCCATCTCGGCAACATCGCGATGCGGCTCGGCCGCAAGCTCCACTGGGACCCGGCGGCCGAGCGATTCACCGACAGCGACGAGGCCAACCAGATGCTGTTCAAGCCCCTGCGAGGCCCCTGGCATCTGGGATGAGTTGTCAGTTCTCAGTTGGCAGTTGCCCGTAAGAGGAGATAGGAGAAGACCTATGCGGCGTACGACTACATTTAGTGATGGGCCAACCCCTATTTGTCATGCTGAGCGAAGCGAAGCATCTGGCCATTGCGGGGGAAGCCACCGTCGCATCGAGTCCACCTACACGTCGGCGGCCAGATTCCTTCGGCAGGCTCAGGACAGGCTCTTCGCTGCCGCTCAGGATGACAGAATGGGCGCACAGTCGCCGCGAAGGTTGATTGTGCACCCTATGTGGCAAAGGTGTTCGTTGGCATGCGCGCTGGTCCTTTTCGTTCTCACACTCCCTGACGATCCGGCGGTAGCCAATGGTGGCAAGCCTGTGACGCTCGACACCGATCCCAACCTGGTCGGCTGGTGGAGATTCGATGAGACCACAAGAAATACCGCTGCGGATTCCAGCGGGCACCAGCGAGATGGAATGCTCAAGGGAGACCTCGCATTCGACAAAAACTCCGCACCCGGCAAGATGGGCAAGGCCATTCGATTCGATGCCAAGAATGCCGTGATCGAGGTCAAGAACTACCAGGGAGTCGCCGGGACTCGACCCCGGACCGTTGCCGCCTGGATCAAGACGGCATCCTCGCGGGGCGAGATCGTCTCCTGGGGAAAAGAGGACTTCGGCCAGATGTTCACCTTGGGCTACATTCGCGGCCGGATCGGCGTCACTCCCAGCGGCGGCTATCTCTACATGAACGCCGAGACCCACGACGACCAATGGCACCACGTCGCGGTCGTGGTACAGAAGGCCGAGCTGCCAAATCTGTACAACGACGTGAAGCTCTACCTCGACGGCGCGCCCGCCGAGATTCATGACATCGGCCTTCTGGATTTGTGGCCGATCCAAACCGGACAGGAATTGCCCGTCCGCATCGGCCGGGGATTCACAGGGCTGATGGATGACCTGCGTATCTACGATCGCGGCCTCTCCGATGAAGAGATCGCCGCGATTTTCCAGCTCCAGACAGATCGGCCCCTGCAAAAAGCGAAGTGAAGGAGATCATGATGAACCACAACGAGATCAACCGCAGGCAGTTCGTATACGGTGCCGCCGCCACGGCGGCCACTGTGGCTGCCAGCCTGGGCCTTGCGAGCGCGAGCGAGCCGGCGAATCCATCGAAGATCCTCAGTTACAACCCGGACATGGAGTATCGCCGCCTGGGAAAGACGAATCTCATGGTATCGGCCGTGGCCCTGGGCGGACATTCGCGCAGCAACGACGAGGAACGCCGCGAGATCGTCAGCCGGTGTCTGGACGCGGGCATCAACTATATCGACGCCTGCTGGGACAACGAGGTCAAACGGGACGCCAAGGCCCTCAAAGGCCGGCGGGACAAAGCCTACCTGGCCCTGTCGCACGGGGCCAAGGAGGTTCGCAACGAGGACTTCCGCACGTCCAAGAAGCTCCTGGAATCGCTGGATGAGCTGCTCAAGGCATCGGACCAGGAATACACGGACCTCTGGCGAATCACCTGCCTGGAGCCCGGCGGCCGGCACACGTTCAATACCGCCTGCGAGATCGTCGATGCCCTGGAAAAGGGCAAGAAACAGGGCAAGGCCCGCTTCGGCGGCTTCTCCTCCCACGACCGGCGGTGGATTCAATTCATGATCGAATACTTCCCGCAGATCGACGTCGTGTGCTTTCCGTTCACGACCATGAGTAAGAAGGCGCCGCAGGACAGTCTTTTTGATGCGTTGAAGAAGCGCGACATTGGGGCCTTTGGGATCAAGCCCTTCGCGGCCGCTTCTCTCTTTGCCGGTACGCCGGAAGAGAACAATCAGCGGGGCCGGCTGGCTATTCGATACATCCTGCACACCAACACCGTCACGCCCATTCCCGGCATGAACAGCGTCCAGGAAGTGGACAACGTGATCGCCGCCGTGAAGGAAAGGCGGCAATTGGACGTGAAGGAGAGTGCGGAGCTGGAACACGCCGGCCACCAGGCCTGGGCCAATCTGCCGACAAGTTACCAGTGGCTCAAGGATTGGCAGTATGTCTGATCGGAAGCCGCATTCGCCAAGCCTCCAATACGATACCGGTGAGAATCTTGCGAGCGATGGGTGGCATGGGCAAACTCGTTTGCCCGTGGACGTTCGGGCGCTCAGGTCCAATCGAAGGAGCACCGTCAAACGAGTTTGGCGGTGCCACCCGGCAGACTCCAAGCGCAACCTTCTCCTTGTGACATGCGTAATCTCGATGATTCTGGCCGGCGGTTGCGAGCGAACCTCAACCACCGACCAACCTCAGGTGCAGACTGCTCCGGCAGATCATCCGGAGCCTCCGGCCAATGAGCCGCCCAAACCTGCCACGCCGGCGCCGTTGCTGTTGGAAGACGAGCCGGCGGTCCAAGGGTCAAACGGACCCGCCGCCGACAACAACCGCTGTTTCGTCTGCCATGTCAACTACCTGCAGGAAAAGCTCGCCGTCACCCATGCCAAAGCCAACATCGGGTGTGCCCGTTGTCACGGAGCAAGCGACGCCCACATTGCGGATGAATCCTGGGCTTCCGGCGGAAACGGCACGGCCCCGGACCTCATGTATCCCAGGGACAAGATCAACCCCTCCTGCATGCACTGCCACCCCAAGGACAAGATCGACACGCCGCAGCACCAGGCGGTCCTGACCGACACAGAGGGCAAGCAGGTCTGCACCGACTGCCACGGCAGTCATCGCCTGCCCCAGCGCCGCTGCAAGTGGAAATAGGAGCGGTTCTCCTGGATACTTCGGGTGGCAGCCTCAAGCGCAGCTCGGGGATGGCTTGCTCTGTCTATGCCTGCCATCCCCAAGGCCTTCGGCCTTGAGGCTGCCACCCGTCGCAATCCACAATCCGAAATCCGCAATCAGATCAGTTGTGTCTGGCCCGGGACGGCTACGGGTGCGACCGGCAGATCGCCCATTTCGTACTTGGCGGGCGTAAGGTCGAGCTTGGAAGCGTTCAGCGCCCAGTCCCACTTCATGGCCCGACCCGTGTAGGCGCTCATCCGGCCCATAATCAGGGTCATTGTCGTCTCCGCGATCCGGCGGCACTCGTTCCGCGGCTTGCCCTCGCGAATGCTCTGGAAGAGATTCGTAAACTGGGCGACTTCGCCGCTGTGGATGGGATCGCTGTACGTGAAGACCTTGCGGCCTCGCGTGTCCTCGATATAGCCCATCGAGCGGTCGGTGACGGTGGCGCCCTTGGTGCACAGGACCCGCTCGCCGATCTTCGACGTGGATCCCTCGATCTGGGAGCACATGCTCATCACGCGAACGCCGTTGGGGTATTCGTATTCGATTGTGAAATGGTCCCAGATATTGCCGAACTCGGGACTGGTGCGGCTCTGGCGACCTCCCATGCCAAGGCAGGAGACGGGGTGCGATCCGATGGCCCAGTTGATCACGTCCATGTTATGGAGGTGTTGCTCGACGATATGATCTCCCGAGAGCCATGTGAAGTAGGGCCAGCAGCGAATCTGCCACTCCATGTCGGACCAGCCGGACTGACGCTGTTCCCAGTGCCATTTGGAGCTGCCCCAGTTCCAGTACGCCTGCCCGCCGACGACTTCGCCGAGATCGCCGTTGTGGACCCGCTTCATCAATTCCTGGTACTGCGGCTGCCACCGCTGCTGCGTCCCGACCACGATGGAGAGCTTTTTCTGGTCGGCGATATCGGCCGACGCCAGCAGAGACCGGATGCCCACGGGATCGACGGCCCCGGGCTTTTCCATGAAGACGTGCTTGCCTGCTTCCACGGCGGCCCGCAGCGTCTGCGGACGAAAGCCGGGCGGCGTCAGGAGCAGCACGGCGTCCACGTCCTTCATGGCCATGACCTTCTTATGGGCGTCGAAGCCGATAAAGCTGGTCTGAGGCGTCACCTTGACGCGGTCGGGGACCTCCTTCTTCATCCTCGCCAGTGAGCTTTCGAGCCGGTCCGGCAGCAGCTCGGCCATAGCGATCATCTCCACGCCGGGGGCGGACTTGAGACAGTCGATCGCGTCCTTCGTCCCTCGGTCGCCGCAACCAACCATGGCGACCCGGATCTTATCGGAGCCGGCGGCAAACACCCGGCCGCTCGATGACAATACGACACCGGCCGACACAGCGGCCCCCGCCTTGAGCAGGTCCCTGCGAGAAAACTGTGACTTTCGATTCTTCATTGTGCGTGTCCTCCTATTGAGATGCGTGGTTTGTGACTCATGCCCCCTACCATATAGGAAAGCGATGTCCCGGTCAATCGCTCGGACGGGGAGACCGAACACCGAAGATTCTCAGAGATTGCTTGCACAACGGGACACGCGAGACTATCATCGACCCTCACTTGCACGGAAAGACGCCTTGGTGAGATAAGGATGCCCTGGATTGCATCCGCGGATGACGGTGCAATAGTCCTTGGGATTTACCCTGAATTGAGATTCGAGCAGCAACGGGATCTGCGGGAGACTCAGGCCCGTGAGGGAACACGCATGAGGGGAAAGACGAACGCAACGACGGGACTGGGGATCGAGGAGCAGATGAATGCCTTTCGGGCGAAGTGCCACCAGAGGAGTCTGAAGGTCACTCCGCAGCGCATGGCGGTCTACAAGGCCCTCCTCGAGAGCACGGAGCACCCTGGCGCCGAGGCGGTGTTCCGGCAGCTTCGAGAGACCTTCCCGAGCATTTCGCTCGATACGGTCAACCGAACCCTGCTAACCCTGAACGACATCGGCGCCGCCTTCGTCGTCGAAGGCTCGGGAGACGCCAAGCGGTTCGACGCCAATCTGAAAATTCATCAGCATTTCAAATGCGTTAAGTGCAAGCGAATCATAGACTTCCATCACGAAGCGTTTGACTCGATCGACATTCCGGAAAACCTTATGGCCAGGTTCGCCGTACTCAGAAAGACCGTGTATCTGGAAGGATACTGTGACCTGTGCAAAACAAAGCAAAAGTGAAAAGGCAAAAGGTCCTGCTGCAGATCGGCCGTCAGCACCGGATTGAGCGGTTCCAGTCTGCCGGCACCTTTTCCCTTTTGCCTTTTTACCTTTTACCTGTCCAAAGGAGGTCTGAATGAGTCTAAAGGGCACCGAAACCGAACGGAATCTGCTGACCGCCTTTGCGGGCGAATCGCAGGCCAGGAACCGCTATACGTACTTCGCCGGCAAGGCCCGGGAGGAAGGCTACGAGCAAATGGCGGCCATTTTCGAAGAGACGGCCAACCAGGAAAAGGAGCACGCCAAACGGCTGTTCAATTTCCTCGAAGGCGGCGAAGTCGAGATTCGGGCCGCTTTCCCGGCCGGCGTCATCGGCACGACCCTGCAAAACCTGCAAGCGGCCGCCGCCGGCGAGCACTACGAGAACACCGAGATGTACCCGGGGTTCGCGCAGGTGGCCGAGAAAGAAGGGCTCAAGGAAATCGCCGCCGTGTTCCGCAAGATCGCCGTCGCGGAGAAGCGGCACGAGGACCGGTACCTCGCCCTGGCCAAGAACATTTCGGACGGCACCGTCTTCAAGCGCAGCACGCCCGTTCGGTGGGTCTGCCGCCACTGCGGGCTGGTCCACGAGGGGCTGGAGGCCCCCAAGATCTGCCCGGCCTGCGGCAAGACGCGCGCCTATTTCGAGATCGAAGCCGCCAACTATTAGCCAATCCCCGCTGGGGGGCAAGGACAATCATGAGGACGCCCATTCACAGCCGAAACAGTCCGACGGCTTTGCTGGTCTTGGGAACAATCCTGGGCGCCGTCGTGGGATGCCACGAGCCAAAGGGGAAGAAGGAGATTGACATGGCAGAGAGAACGGGCCTGATTACATTCAAGGGCGGTCCGCTGACCCTCGTCGGAAACGAGGCGAAGATCGGCCGGAAAGCACCGGAGGCCGAACTGGTAGCGAATGACCTTTCCGTCGTCAAGTTGTCCGCTTTGTGCCGGGGCAAGGTCTGCATCATTACGTCCGTGCCGTCGCTGGACACGCCGGTCTGCGACATGGAGACGCGACGCTTCAATGAAGAGGCCGGCAAGCTGGGTCAGGACGTTGTTGTCCTGACCGTCAGCAGAGACCTGCCTTTCGCCCAGAAACGCTGGTGCGGTGCGGCGGGTGTGAAGAACGTCCAAACGCTCTCCGATTATCGCGAGGCCGCCTTTGGCAAGGCCTACGGCGTGCTCATCAAGGAACTTCGGCTGCTCGCCCGGGCCGTATTCGTGCTGGATAAACAAGGCGTCATCCGGTACGTAGAGTTAGTGAAAGAAGTGGCGAGCGAGCCGAACTACGGCGCCGCATTGACTGCCGCAAAAGAGCTTTTATGAAGAGGGACTGACAAGATGCAGGAACTGAGGCCGGATATCTATTCGATTCGCGCTATCGACTGGGATCGTCGGCTCTTCGACGAGCTGATCCCGCTGCCCGAGGGGACCACGTACAACGCCTACCTGGTGGAAGGGAGCGAGAAGACCGCCCTGCTCGATACGGTGGACCCAACAAAGACCGGCACTCTCATAGACAGTCTAAACGCTTCCGGCGTGGATCGAATCGACTACGTCGTCTCGCATCACGCCGAGCAGGACCATTCCGGCTCGATCCCGAATGTCCTGGCGCGCTGCCCGGAGGCGAAGGTCGTCACGAACGCCAAGTGCAAGGCCATGCTCATCGATCTCCTGCACATCGACGAAGGCAAGTTCCTCACGATCACGGAAGGCCAGACGCTGCCCTTGGGGGGCAAAACGCTGCAATTCTTCGATATCCCGTGGGTCCACTGGCCGGAGACCATGTGCACCTACCTGCAGCAGGAGCGAATCCTGTTCCCCTGCGATTTCTTCGGGTCGCATTTGGCCACGAGCAGTCTGTACACCGAAGATGAGGCCTTGGTCTACGAGTCGGCCAAGAGATACTACGCCGAGATCATGATGCCCTTCCGGACGATGATCAAAAAGAACCTCGAGAAGCTCGGCAAGCTCCAGATCGACATGATCGCCCCCAGCCACGGGCCGGTGTACAACAAGCCCGGTTTCATCGTCCAGGCGTACAAGGACTGGGTCGGCGATAGCGTCAAGAACGAGGTCGTGCTGGCCTACGTTTCCATGCACGAGAGCACGAAAATGATGGTCGAGCACTTCTCGAATGCCCTGATCCGGCGCGGCATCACGGTCAAGCAGTTCAACCTCACCGTGGCAGACCTGGGCCGACTCGCGATCGCCCTCGTCGATGCCGCCACGATCGTGCTCGGCTCGCCCACGGTCCTGACCGGGGCACACCCCAAGGCAGCCTACGCGGCGTTTGTGGCCAACGCCCTGCGGCCCAAAACGAGATTCGCCTCGATCATCGGCTCCTTCGGCTGGGGCGGCAAGATGGTCGACCAGCTTGCGGGACTCTTGACGAACCTGAAGGTCGAGCTGATCCCGCCCGTGATCGCCAAGGGACAGCCCAAGGCCGAGGATTTCGTCGCCCTGGAGAAGCTGGCCGATCAGATCCTGGCCAAGCATCAATCGGCCGGAATCGCCAAATGAAAACGTCTTGGCCGTCCGCCAAGCGCAGATATCATTGAAAATGGAAAGGGAAGAAAAGGGATGGCAGAGAAACTTCAAGTCTACAAGTGCGCCAGTTGCGGCAACGTCGCAGAGGTTCTCACCGCCGGCAACGGTATCTTCGCGTGCTGCAACAAACCGATGGTGCACCTGGCGCCCAAGTCAGCAGACCAGGGCAAGGAGAAGCACGTGCCAGTCATCGAGAAGTTCAACGGCGGCTTCAAAGTGAAGATCGGCAGCATTCCCCATCCGATGGAAGACAAGCACTTCATCGAGTGGATCGAGGTCGTCACGGACGGCAAGGTTTATCGCCAGTCCCTCAAGCCCGGCCAGGCGCCCGAGGCGGTGTTCAACCTGGCCGCCGAGAACATCTGTGCCAGAGAGCACTGCAACATTCACGGACTGTGGGAGGTGAAGTAGTATGATCAGCGAAAAAATGGAAAAAGCTCTGAACGAGCAGATCAACGAGGAGTTGTACTCCGCCTATCTCTATTTGGCCATGTCGGCCTGGTTCGAGTCGCAGAACCTCCCCGGCTTCGCGGCCTGGATGAAAGTGCAAATGCGGGAGGAGAATGTACACGCCCTGAAGCTGTTCGACTTCATCCACGAGCGTCGCGGCCGAGCCGTGCTCAAGGCGATCAAGGAGCCGGGCAAGGACTGGAAGTCGCCGCTGGCGGCCTTTGAGGCGGCGTTGGAGCACGAGCAGCACATCACCGGCTGCATCAACAAGCTCATGAATCTGGCCGTCGCGGAGAAGGATCACGCCACGGCCGGCCTGCTGCAATGGTTCGTCAAAGAGCAGGTCGAGGAAGAAGCTTCGGCGGACCGGATCGTCCAGATGCTCAAGATGGCGGCCAACGCCCCCGGTGCCCTGCTGATGCTGGACCACGCGATGGGTGAGCGCAAATAACCGCCGACAAGACACGAAGGAGAAGCATGCATGAGCATCACATTCAACGCCGATGAAGTCTTCGAAATGGCGGAGCAGATCGAGCGCAATGGCGCCAAGTTCTATCGCGAGGCCGCGGCGAAGATCTCGGACCGCCAAGCCAAGGACCTGTTCCTGCGCTTGGCCGGGATGGAAGACGGCCACCTGCGGACGTTTCAGCAGATGAGAAAGACGCTGAGCGCTCGGGAGAAGGAAGAAACGACGTTCGATCCCGAGGGCGAGGCCGCGTTCTATCTGCAGGCGATGGCGGACGAGCGGGGGTCCGAGGGCAAGAAGACCCCCACCGTGAAGCTGACCGGCCAGGAATCCACGCAAGAGCTGTTCGACGTCGCCATCGGCGCGGAGAAGAACTCCATCCTCTACTACGTCGGGCTCAAGGGTCTCGTCCCGGAGGGAGCCGGCCGAGACAAGGTCGAGGTCATTATCCGGGAAGAGGCCGGCCATCTCGCCGAATTGCGGCGGCAAATGGACGCGCTGAAAGCTTAGTGGAAAGGAACGACTGATGAAATATCAATGCCTCCTGTGCAGCTACGTCTACGATCCCGCCCTGGGCGACCCGGACAATGGCGTCAAGCCCGGCACCGCGTTCGAAGATCTGCCGGACGAGTGGGTGTGCCCGGAATGCGGCGCCGGCAAAGACGAATTCGAGCCGGTCGAAGACGAGTGAAGTTTCAAGTGTGAAGTTGGAAGCAGTCGCGACAAAACGCTCTCTGCACTTCAGACTTCACACTTCAAACTTGCAGCTTCAGACTGTCTTCGTGGGGGTGGGACATGGCGAGTCGCGAGATTCATCCGTCCATCGCGGGTATGGATATCATTTGTGCCGAGACGCCGGCCCCGCCCACGGCGATGGTCGTGTTCGGCGCCTCGGGCGACCTCGCGCATCGAAAGCTGCTGCCCGGCCTCGCGCAAATCCAGGAGCGGGGCCTATTGAGCGAGCAGTTTTGCCTGTTGGGCTGCGGGCGGACGGAATACTCCGATGACCAGTTCCGGCGGCTCGCGGCCGACGCGATCCGCAAGAACTCGGGGGGCGTCTCTTCCGACGCGTCGAACACATTTCTCGACAAGCTCTACTACCTCAGCGGCGACTATGGAGACGCCCGGACCTACGAGCGCATCAAGAGCAGGCTGGCCGAGTTGCGAAAAAGGCACAACGTGGACGGCTGCAACCTGTTCCACCTCTCGGTCCCTCCCGTCCTCTATCAGACGATCATCGATCGCCTCGGCTCGGCCGACCTGTCGGGGACGGACGGCTCCGCGTGCGAGAAGCGGGCCCGGCTGATCGTGGAGAAGCCTTTCGGACGCGAACTGCAAAGCGCGGCCGAGCTCAACAACACAATCTCCAAGTGGTTCGAGGAATCCCAGGTCTACCGGATCGATCACTACCTGGGCAAAGAGACGGTCCAGAATATCATGATCTTTCGCTTTGCGAACGCCATCTTCGAGCCGGTCTGGAACCGCAACCACGTCGACAACGTCCAGATCACCATTGCCGAGACGCTGGGTGTGGAACACCGGGCGGACTACTACGACAAGTCCGGAGCGCTGCGAGACATGTTCCAGAACCACATGCTCCAGATGCTGGCGCTTGTCGCGATGGAGCCGCCCATCTCGTTCGACGCCGACCGCGTCCGCGATGAGAAGGCCAAGCTCCTGCGGGCGCTGCGACCTTTCGACTGCGGATCGCGGGAAGCAGGCGAGGCGATCTCGCCCTCCCATTGCCGTGTCGTTCGAGGCCAGTACGGTCCTGGCCGAATCGACGGCCAATCGGTGCCCGGCTATGGCTCGGAGAAGGGCGTGGCTCCCAATTCGAGGACGGAGACCTTCGTCGCCGCCCGGCTTCTCATCGATAATTGGCGCTGGAAGGACGTGCCTTTCTACCTGCGGACCGGCAAAAGACTGGCGAAGAAGAGCACCGAGATCGCCGTAACATTCAAGGAGATTCCGCACTCGCTGTTCGGCTCGGTGGGGCTCGACCAGATGCCACCCAACGTCCTGGTGTTCCAGATTCAGCCGGAGGAAGGAATCGCGCTGCGTTTCCAGGCCAAGCGGCCGGGATCGAAGATTTGCATGGGCACGCTGCAGATGGCGTTCCGCTACAGGGACGTTTTCGGCGTGGAGATGCCCGAAGCCTATCAGCGGCTGCTGCTGGACAGCATGGCCGGCGACCAGACGCTGTTCACGCGCTTCGACAGCATCGAGGTCTCCTGGCAGCTCCTGATGCCGGTACTGGAGGCCTGGGAGAACAGCCCGCAGAAACCGTTCGAATACCCCGCCGGCAGCGAGAGCCTCCCGCAAGCCGACGCCCTCCTCGAAGCCGACGGCCGCCGATGGCACAAACCGGGCGCGGAGTCCTGATTCTCCGCCATGATGACGAGCGCACGGGATCGGCCGATGGAGACGGTGTGTGCACGGCACACCCTACCAGCCGACCGCCAGCACGTTTTCCGTCGGTACGCCCGGGGGCAGGCCGCCGCCGCAGGACAGGATGATCCGGCTCTTGTCGGCCAGAGGCTCGACGGCCGCTCGCACGCTCGCCGTCACTTCGGCTGGCGTCCCCTGCGCCAGAACGTCACGCGGCGGGATGTTCCCCAGCAGCGTCACACTCGGGCCAGCCCATTCCCTCATCTGGGCCAGCGAGTGCTCGAAACTGAAGTTGAAAAGGTTGATGCCGATCTCGGCCAGGAACTTCGCACAGACGCGCCCTTGCGCGTCGTTGTGGAAGAAACGCACGGGCACATCGAGACAGCCGAAAATACGTTTGAGATAGGGCAACGCGGTATTCCGGAGATCCCCTTCGCCGAGGAACCCAACGATGTCATCGAGCACGAAGATGCCCTCGACCGATGGCAGACACTCCTTCTGGTATTGCAGCCAATCGACGATGAAATCCGTGATCAGCGTCAGGAGCCGCTGCATCTCATCCGGGCTGGTGCGAATCGCCATCAGAAACTCCGTCGTTCCCATGAGAAAGCTGGCGATATTCAGCGGCCCACGCGAAACGGCGAACCGGATCGAATGTCCCGCCTCCTCAATGCCTTGGCGGTGAAGCTGCCAGCGATGGACCACGAAAGGCAGCAGTCCATCGGTCCTGACATTGGGCTTCTCTAGGCGGCCGACATCGTCCATCGTCCTGAGGATACGATCGGCAAAGGGCAGATCCTGCTCGGCCCAGCGGCACTTGGTCCCGAACGCGGACGGCTCCGTACACATCCCAAACTCGGACCAGAAGCCCGGCAAGAACATGATCTGCGGAAATGTCCGCACCGCCTTAAGATTGGCCGCGAGCCATTTCTCGTCGCTCGCGTAGTAGTCCAGCGTGGAAATGCCCGCCCAGCCGGGCAGCCAGGGGCTGTCAATGATGAACCCCACCGGCAGAGGATCGAAGACCTCCCCCTCCATCACGGCCAGCAGCTTCTCCCATTGCTCGTTGGTCATCACTTGCTCCAGAAGTTTGATCGTTGATTGTTGATTCAAGAAATCAAACATCACAAATCAAACATCACACTTCCTGCGTCAAAAGGTTTTGACTGGAACCTCCACGCCCTTCCGTTCCGCCGAAACGTAGGCGCTGTAGATCGTCGAGATGCAGTCGGCCGCGATGCTGCTGTCGCTTTCCACCGGCTCGCCGTAGGCGACGGTGCGGTAGAACGCTTCGATCTCCTGCGGATACCCGGTGAACCAGTCCTCATTCGGCGAAGGATACGTCCAACCCTGCTTGGTCCCGATCTTCTCCACCACGTAGACGTCCTGGAAGTTTGCCTCCACGGGATTGTAGGTCTGCATGGCCGTATTGGGGTTGATGTTGCAGAACGTCCGGTGGTTGTTCGCGGCAACCTCCAGCCAGTTGTGAATCCCGCCCAGGATGATGTCCGACGCGAAGATCGTCGCGACGGTCCCGTCTTCAAAGGTGACGTGCATCATCGAAAAATCGTCAATGTCGAAGTAGTTGGAGCGGATGTGGCCCTCATCGCGGAAGCTCGGCATGCGCGTCATCGCGTGAATGCGGGCCGTGACGGACTTCGGCCGGATCGGCTGGCCGTCGCGGGCCTTGCCCTCCACGCGTTTGAGGTACAGGGCCGCCGTCAGGGGGTGACATCCCTTGCCGATCATGACGCCGCCGCCGGAGTACTTCCAGTACGCGTAGGTCTTGGCGTGCGAGCCGGAGTGGGCCTCTTCCGCATGAATCCAAAGGACCTGGGCCCCGGTCTTCTCGATGATCTCGCGCTCCTTCTGGACCGAGGGGGCATAGATCCAGTTCTCCGCGTAGAGGATGCGTCCCTTGCTCTTCTTCTCCGCCTTGAGCATGCGCTCGATACTCGCCAGGGCCTCTTTCTGAGCCTTCTCCTTGGGGAAGGTCTCGCCGTTGAAATTCTCGGAGCCGTCGCCGAAGAAGCCCGTCAGAGGCTTCTCCACAATCGCGAACTTGCCCCGTTCCAAGGCCGCAATCGCAATCGACTCGTGCGCCGACGCCGTGGCACAACAGTGAATGACATCCACGTCGTCCAGAAGTCTTTCGAGCGAATCGTAGGCGGCGATCTCGTGCTTCTGGGCGTAGGCCTCCGCCCCTTCCAGGGCGTACACGCCCTTGATCTCGACGTTGGTGCTGTACACCTGCCCAATCGCCTCGAAATGGAAGGAGGCGGAAAAACCCGCCCCCACAATGCCGGCGCGAACAGTCTTTTTATTCATTCCCAAGCTCCTGCTATCAACAACGAATTCCTACGAGAAAGCCACAGAGAGCACAGAGGTCACCGAGAAGAGAAGAAGGCCGGAAGACAAGAACGTGGGAAGGCAGAAAGGTCCAAACGTGCTCCTACCTTCTTCTCTTCTCATCTTCATTCCTTCCTCTCTGTGATCTCTGTGTCCTCTGTGGCAATCATGCTTCTTCACTTCTTCATCAGTTTCGCACTGGGCGTGGTGTCGGCCTTGAGGTCCCCGAGAACGAATTGAATACCGTCGAGATAATGCTGCAGGACGATCGGGTTCCAGAAAAGCTCATGCTCGTGGCCGAGGGCACAGTAGAACACCCGGCCCTGGCCGTAGTTCTTTACCCACGTCATCGCGAAGTCCTGGTCCTGACGGTGAACGTTCTTCTGCTGCTCCGGCGTGGTCCGGGTCCGCTCGGGGTCCACGCTAAGCAGGACCCGCAGATTCTCTCGCGAGTACGGGGCCGTCACCTGGTAGATCTCATCCGTCACGATGAAATAGGGCTCTTTGAACGCCGCCATCAGCGGGTGATCCGGCTCTTCCACGCGCAGCACGACGGTCGAGCCGGCACCCCACGGGTGATTGTCGAACCGCGCCCCGGCGATATTCCCGAACTCGGGCCAATCGCGGAAGCTCGCCACGCCGGCATGGATGATGGCCAGACCGCCGCCGGTCTGGAGGAAATCGACGAAGCTCTTCTTGAGCATCTCATCGCGCTGACGTGCCTTCGCCTGTTCCTGCGGCGGCCGCTTGGCGAAATCCTCCGGCAGGAAGATCTCTTCGTTCGTATTGTTGAGCACGACGGCGTCGAACTGCTTGAGGCTCTGCGGCTCGAACAGGGCGTCATTCTCGGTGAGCACAGCCTCGAACGCACCGGTCTTCTGGCCCAGGATCTCGATGGCCTTGGCGCCGAAGGGCCGGGCCGTGTGCTGGTAGCCCCAGGACCGCGAAAAGACCAGGAGCTTGCGAGCCTTCGCGGGCTGGACCCGGCCCTTCTGGGGCGCCGCCGCCTGCATCTTGGCGATCTCTGCCGCGGTCGGCACCGGGTCTTGGCCCCATAAACAGGCCGGCATCAGCAGCATGGCGGCCGCGAGAACGAACCCCAATCGTTTGTGACCAATCATTTGTGCCTCCTGCAACATGTAGGGTGGGGCTTGCCCCACCGCATACCATGCAGCGGACGAGCTGGTGGGGCAAGCCCCACCCTACAACCAAAGGACCTACAACTTCCACGGCGCCCGCATGGTCCTGGAGAGCATCCCGTTCGCCTGGGCGTCGTTGAGGAACTGCTCCTGGCCGGGGTCCCACCGCAGCTTGCGGCCGAGGTGCATCGCAATGTCGCCCAGCAGACAGGCCGAGCACGAGCGGTGCGCGACCTCCACCGGCGCAATGGTCTGGGCCCGCGATTTGATGCACTCATAAAAGTTGGCCTTGTGGTGATTGCTCACGTAGAGCTTGGTCTCGCCGGCGCCGATGGTCTCTTGCAGCAGCGACTTCGGCTCGGCGTCGATCGCGCCCCGCGTCACGAAGACCCAGCCCTTGTCGCCCTCGAACCGAATGCCGTTCTTGACCTTCTTCTCATCCTCGCAAATCATCTTGACGCCGTTGGCGTAGGTGTATTCGATGTGGAAGGTTCCGTGCACATCCCAAAGCCCGTCCTTCGGGAATTCGGCCTGGCCCTGGACATCGACCGGGCCGGTGTATTCGGTGCCCATGCCCCAATGGGCGATGTCGAGGTGGTGGCTGCCCCAGCCGGTGATCATGCCCGCCCCGTAGTCGGAGATGCGGAGCCAGCCCGGCCGGGCGTTGAGGCTGTTCTGGGGATGCACCCGTTCCTCCGTGTAGGGGGCCCAGGAGACCGGACCCAGCCACATTTCGTAGTTCAAATTCTCCGGCACCGGCATCGTCGGCTGAGGATCGCAGCCAGGGTCTGTGCCGAAGCCGATGATAATCCGCTGGAGTTTGCCGGCCCGGCCGTTGCGAACCAGCTCGCAGGCTTGCCGGAACAGCTTGTCGGAACGCTGCTGGCTCCCGATCTGAAAGACGCGGTTGAACCGCCGAACCGTGTCGCTCACGACGCGTCCCTCCTGAATGGTCAGAGAACACGGCTTTTGCAGGAAGATGTCCTTGCCGTTTCGGGCCGCTTCCAGAGCGGGCAGGGCGTGCCAGTGGTCCGGCGTGGAGATCTGCACCGCATCGATGTCGCTCCGCGCCGCCAGTTCCCGGAAGTCACCGTAGACGGCGCAGCCTTTGTACTCGCCCCCGGAACTTCGCTTGGCGTAAGTGGACTCGACCCTCTTGCGAGCCATTTGCGCCCTTTTGGCGTCCAGATCGCAGACGGCCACGACCTGCACCTGCGGGAGACCAAGGGCTTCGCCCAGGTCGCCGTTACCCATGCGGCCGACGCCGATGCAGCCAACCGTGATCCGCTCGCTCGGGGCCGCCGCTCCGAAGACCGAGGCGGGAACGATCGTGGGAAGAGCGAAACCTGTCCCCACCGCCGCTGCCGTTCTCAGGAAGTCCCGACGGGATAAGGTGCGCATTGCCGATGGATGACCCATGAATCTCGTCATAAAAGCACTCCTCAATCTGGCCGTTCAACGTCAGGGTTGGATCGTCGGTGACCGCCGGCTCCCCGGTCTGACCAAGCCCAATCTTAACGCGCGGACGCCCGGCCGGCAAGACCGCCGAAAATCGAATTTGCGGAGGTGCTTGCCACGGCGGAACAACTGGGCTATCATGGCCGCAGGTCTTCCGTGATGAACAAGGATCAGCAAAAGGAGACGGTGTTTATGAAACCGAATCACAACAGAAGAGAGTTCTTGCAGATCGCGACGGCCGGAGCGGCCGCGTTGGTCGCGGCTCCGGTGTGGGGCGCCGAAAGCAACAAGAAGGGTAAAGGCCGCAACCGGCAATCCCAGAAAGCGTCGACCCCGGCTTCGACCGAGGGCCGCAAGCTACCCTTCGAGCTGGGCTTGGCGTCGTACACGTGCCGAAAGTTCGACCTCAAGCAGACTCTGGCAATGGCAAACCGGGCCGGCCTCAAACACATCGCACTCAAGGACGTTCACCTGGCGATGAATAGCAGCCCGGAACAGATCAAAGAGGTTGTCGCCCAGGTGAAAGACGCGGGCCTGGACCTCTATGGCGGCGGCGTCATCTACATGAGAAACGAGGCACAGGTCAACGAGGCGTTTGACTACGCCAAGGCCGCCGGGATGAGGGTCATCATCGGCGTGCCCGAGCCCGAGTTGCTGCCCCTGGTGAACAAGAAAGTCAAAGAATATGACATCAAGGTCGCCATTCACAACCACGGCCCGACCGACAAGGTCTACCCCATACCGGCGACGGCCTATGAGAAGATCAAGGACCTCGACAAGCGAATCGGGCTATGCGACGACATCGGCCACACGGCCCGTGCCGGCGTGGACTCGGCCACCTCGCTCGAACAGTTCGCCGACCGGCTTCTGGACATCCACATCAAGGACGTGACGGCGGCTAATCCCAAAGGCGGCACGACCGAGGTTGGCCGCGGCGTCATCAGTATCCCCCAGGTCATTCGGACTCTCGTCAAGATCAACTACACCGGAATCGTGTCGTTTGAGTACGAGGACCGCCCCGACGACCCGCTGCCCGGCTTGGCCGAGTCGGTCGGCTATGTTCGAGGCGTGATGGCCACTGTCTGAGGCAGACCGGTCAATCCCCTTGTCATCCTGAACGGAGCAACGCGGAGTGAAGGATCTGGGCCGCGACGGAGAGCAGCCTCTCATGCGTGGGCCAGATCCTTCGTCTTCGGCTCAACCCAGCTTGACAAGCCGCTTTTCTTTGGCTGAACGGTAAATCGCCAGAATCACTTCGACCGCTTTACGGGCCTCCGGGCCGCTGATCCAAAAGTCCGTCCCCTTCTCCAGGGAGTCGAGGAACGCCTTGAAATTGCGGGTGTGGTTCTCGTGTGTGATTGCCGCCGGATCGGCGACGCCGCCGCCACCTTGGATCTTTGTGAACTTCCGGCGGACCTGCTCGTCCTCGGGTCTCTCGTCGGCGAACTGCCAAACCGTGATGCTGTTCTCGACGTTGATGACCGTGCCCTTGGTGCCCGTGATCTCGAACCGGCGGAACTGGCCCGGAAATGAAGCCGTGGTCCCGTAGATGACGCCGAGGGCGCCAGTGGTGTACCGCAATGCCGCGACGGCGGTATCCTCGGTCTCCATCGTGTGCCCCAGCGTGGCCGTGTACGCCTGCACCGACTCGATCGGCGGCATGAGGTCGCAGAGCATGTCCACCATGTGGATGGACTGGTTCATCAAGGCCCCGCCGCCGTCGAGCTTTTGCGTGCCGTGCCAGGAGTCCTTGTAGTACGCGTCGGTCCGCCACCACGGGACGTACACGCTTGCGTACGTGATCGTGCCGAACCGCCCGGACTGGATCGCCTCCCGCAGCGGCACCATCAGGTCGTTGAACCGATACGGGAAAATGCCGCCCAGCCGGGTCCCGGCCTTCTGGTGGGCCTCGATCATCGCGTCGATCCGCTTCAGCGTGATCTCCACGGGCTTTTCGCAGATGACGTGCTTGCCCGCCTTGGCCGCCGCGACGGTCGGCTCCATGTGCAGCCCGCTCGGCGTGGCAATGGTCACGATGTCGATATCGTCGCTCTTGACCATGTCTTCGTAGCTGCTATACGCTTTGGCTCCGTACTTGCCGGCGAGGGCCTCCGCCTTCGGCACCACCGTGTCGCAGCAAGCGACAAACCTGGCGTTGGGAATATCGCGGATCGCTCGTGCGTGAAAATCGGCGATCAACCCCGCGCCGACCACGCCAAAATTCCATGTCTTCATGCTCTACTCCTTCTCAGGGTAGGATGGGCTTTAGCCCATGCCGCAAACAAGCTGGATAGGCGCCGGTCCATGCAGATTCCGTCTTGCCATGATGAATCATCCGCATGGGCTGAAGCCCATCCTACATGATTCAATCGCATTTTAGGCCGACCTCAGCAGCGAGGCTCCTCACCGCCGCGATGGCTTTGGAGAACAGCTCCGGCCCGGTCGAGCCGCCGAACTGGCCACCCGTCTCCAGGTGCGGCTCCATCGTCACGCAGCCCTGATACTTCATGGCCGCCAGCTCGGCCAAAAGCTCCTTGATTTGCCCGTCGCCCTGGCCCGGCATACTGCCGATGTCCTTGGCCCCAAGCTTCCAGTCTTTGATATGGATATGGACGACGTAGGGCTTCATCAAAGGCCAGCAGACCTCGACGTTGTTCGTGATCTTCTCGCCCCAGACGAAGTTGGCGGGATCGTAGGCCAGCCGCAGCTTCGGCGAATCGATCTCCTTGACAAGGTCTACGCAGTTGGCAGCCGAGTGGCCGTAGATGTTGGCTTCGTTCTCGTGGACCATGACGACGTTGGTGCCCGTGAGCACTTCCAGCTTGGCCACCATGCGGTCCATGACCTGGAAGCGATAGTCGTCGATGTTCTTGCCCTCCGGGGCATAATAGCTGAACATGCGGATGAACGGCGTCTCAAGGTATTGGGCCAGCTCGACAGCGTGCTTGAACTTGTCCAAGTGCGGCTTGAAGGGCTGATCCAGCTTGACCTTGCCAATCGGCGAGCCGATGGCGCTGACCTTGAGGCCGTGGTCCCGAATCAGCTTGCGGGTGTCCGCCAGCTCCTTTTGATTCAGGTCCATGAGGTTCTTCTTGTTGACGAACCGCGGCTCGATGTAGCCAACCTTCTCCTTCGCCAAAAACTCGACCTGGCCACGGAAGTCTTCCGTCACTTCATCCGCAAAAGCACTCAGTTTCGCCATTTTCAGTCACTCCAGAATTTTGAGTAGTTACACACCCCTATGCACTTGTCATCCTGAGCGCAGCGAAGGATCTTGTCTGAGAATTTTGGGATCCTCTCCTTCATAGGCCAGATGCTTCACTTCGTTCAGCATAACAAATCCCATCCGTCACATTGGGCCATCTATTTCGAAAAGCCGGCTGCCTTTTCCGGCAACTGCCGCTTGATCTCGTCCAGCCGGTAGCCGAAGCCGGGGCCGCGAATTGAGGACAGGTCCACCTCGCCGTTGCGCCGGCGGTAGAGTCCCGGATGCACGGCCTCTTCCGGCGCCGAGGCGGCCGGGTAGAACTGCATCGCATTCGTCTCGACGCCCATAATCGTCCCCGCGTAGGCCGCCAGCAGGCAATGCGGAATCTGGGCCAGCATGGGGTTGGTCAGGTCCTGGACCATGAGGGTCATGCCGTGCGCCTTGGCCCAACACAGGCTCAGCAGCGCGCCGGTTTGGGTTTTACAGGTCTTGAGGGCGACGCCGGTCCAGCCCAACTGCCGTCCGAGCCGGATCAGTTTCCAGTCGTGGGCGCTCTCGTCCATGAACAAAGGTTTGCGGGCCGAGACACTGTGCACGTCGATCTGGTTCGTCTCCAGGTCGTATGGGAACGGCTGCTCCACGTAGAGAATCATCTGATAGATGCGAGGATGGTCCTGCACGAGTCTATCCAGAAGCTCATTGACATAAGCCGGATTGGTGACGGTCGAGTTGAAATCGCTGGTCAGCCAAAGGACGTTGTGCTTGAGGGCGATCTCGCCAACCTTGACCAGCCGGTCGTAGTCCCACGCGGCGTCGGTGCCGCGCAGCTTCACCTTGAGACACTTGAGCCCATCCCGCTCGATCCAATCGGGCAGAAGGACCGGATAGCCGTCTTTCGGTTCCTCGCCGGTAAGCTCCGAAGCGTCGAGCAGATCCTTACCACCGACCAAGTGCCAGGCGGGCATCCGCCGGGGGACCGGCAGCTTGAAGAAGTCGGCCGGGTACTTGCCCACAAAGGAGACCTTGCTGCCCACGGCCGGCTTGAGGAAGTAGCTCAAGTCCACGTTCATGTACCTGGCGTTGTACGTCTCATAGACCGGGACGCCCAGGAGCCGGCCGTAGGCGTCGTGCAGGGCGATATCGAACGGCGAGCAGCAGACGAGGGCCGCCAGCCAGGGCATCGGCTCCTTGCCGGCCCGCTGCTTGCGATTGAATGCCTTGAACAGATCCGGGAGCACGGACCGCCAGAAATCGTGTCCCACCTCGAGGGGATGACCCTTGCCCCGAAAATACGCCCACGCCTGGGCGAGCTGCCGGCAGAACTCCTGCATGGCGTCGCACCGCTCCTGGTAAGCGATACTGCTCGGCCAGGTCCACTGGACGCTCAGCGGGGTCTCGCCCCAGCCTTGAGCCCGTCCCTCCTTGCCGGCGACAGTCATGCACACTCGCGCGCAGATCACCGACGTGAGCGTCTCGGGTCCAAACTTCAGGGGCACTCGCGTCGTCACCGGGAGGAAGTACAAATCGACGGAAACAGGATGGATGTCGATCCCCATATTACCTCACTACTTCAAAACGAGCCGTCCCAGGGACAACTCAACCGGCACAAGGCAAGGTTTAAGGTTTGTGCCGGGGATTGTCAACGCTTAGTTTATCGCTTGATCGAATCCGCCCTTGCGAAGCCATTTTTCGCCGGGTATAGTGACTCGTCCAAAGGGCGATTTCGGTCAGCCAAAGCGGCCTTTTCGGTTGCTTTGCCGGCTTGAACTTCTATAATCGCCCCAGGTCATTGTACAGGAGGAAAACACGTTTCGGGCTGCAAGGCCCCGTGAGCACATTCATCGAGAACAGAGAGCTTCTGCAAAATGGAGATTAGGCTTACTTATTGAAAGGAGCAGGTATGAAACTCGACCGGAAGTTGAGAATGGGTTTGATCGGCGGAGGCCCCGGGGCGTTCATCGGTGAGGTTCACCGCAAGGCCTCTCGTCTCGATGGGGAGATTGAGCTGGTGGCCGGAGCGTTCGATATCGATCCCCAGAAATCCAAGGACATGGGCAAGAGTCTCGCCTTGAACGCCAAACGCGTGTACAGCAATTATACCGACATGATTAAGGCCGAGTCCGCCCTGCCTCCGGAGCAGCGGATCGACTTCGTCTCGGTGACGACGCCCAACAACTGGCACTTCCCGATTACGCGGGACTTCCTCAAGGCGGGCTTCCACGTCATGTGCGAAAAACCCATGACCCTCGACTCCAAGGAGGCGAAGGAGTTGCAGACGCTCGTGAAGAAAACCGGCTTGGTCTTCGGCCTGATGCACAACTACACAGGCTACCCGATGGTGAAGCTCGCCCGCGACATGGTGAAAAAGGGCGAGCTGGGCAAGATCCGCAAGATCGTCGTGCAGTACCCGCAAGGCTGGCTGGCCACGGCCCTGGAAAAGACGGGCCAGATGCAGGCCAGTTGGCGGACCGACCCAAAGCAAACCGGCGCCGGCGGCTGTGTCGGCGACATCGGCACCCACGCCGCGAACTTGGCCGAGTATATCTCCGGCCTGAAGATCACCCACATCTGCGCCGATCTGACGACCTTCGTCGCCGGGCGGCTGGTGGACGATGACTGCAACTGCCTGCTCAAATTCGACAATGGGGCCAAGGGCGTCTTGCACGCCAGCCAGATCTCCATCGGCGAAGAGAACAACCTCGCGATCTGGGTTCACGGCGAGAAGGCGAGCCTCGAATGGCACCAGGAGAACCCGAACTACGTGTACGTCCGGCAGATGGATAAGCCCGAAGAGGTCTGGAAGCGAGGCAATGGGTACGTCGGCGCCTACAGCCCGGCCGCCGGTCGCGGCACCCGCCTGCCCTCCGGCCATCCGGAAGCCTTCCTTGAGGCCTTCGCCAACAACTACATGAACTTCTGCGAGACCGTCAAATGCAAGATCGCCGGCGAGAAGCCGAGCGACCTGGCCCTGGACTTTCCCGGCGTCGAAGCCGGCGTCCGCGGCCTGCTCTTCATCGAGACAGTCGTGGCCAGTTCCAAGAGCGACCAGAAGTGGACCCCGATGGGGAAATAGCCTACGTGTCCAGCCTGCCGGTTTTGCCTCGCCGGGTGGCACCGCCAAACTTGTTTGACGGTGCTGCTTCGATGGGCTTGACCGTCTGAAGGCCCACGGGCAAACGAGTTTGCCCGTGCCACCCGGGACAGAGTAGAGCCGGTAAGGTTGGGTATATACTAATTGCCAGGAGCATTCGCATGAAAGACCAGCAAAACGATTCTCGCCTCTCTCGACGGGGCTTCCTTTCGAGTGCCGCGGCGGCAACGGTGGCGGTCTCGGCGGTATCGTCTATGAGCAAGGCCGCCGAATCGCCGAAGAAGTTCAAGCTCAAGTACGCGCCGAGCCTGGGCCAATTCCAGGAACATGCGGGCAAAGACCCGATCGACCAGATCAAGTTCATGGCGGACGAGGGCTTTTCGGCCATGTTCGACAACGGCCTGCCGGGCAAGCCGCCGGAACTCCAGGCGAAGATCGCCGCGGAAATGGCTCGCCTCGGCATGACCCTCGGGCCCTTCGTCATGTACGCCGACTTCAGCAAGGCGACCCTCGTCACGCCGGACCAGGAAGTCCGCGACATGATCGTCAAACGCACGAAAGAGGCCGTGGAGACCTCCAAGCGGGCCAACGCCAAGTGGGCGCTCATTGCCCCCGGATTGTGCAGCCAAAAGCTGGAATGGGACTATCAGACCGCCAACCTGATCGACAATCTGCGGCGCTGCGCCGAGGTCGCGGAGCCCGCCGGCATGGTCATCGTGATTGAGCCCCTCAACTGGTGGGCCAATCACCCGGGCCTGTTCCTCCAGAAGGTCCCGCAGGCCTACCTCATCTGCAAAGCGGTCAACAGCCCGTCCGTCAAGATCGTCAACGACCTGTACCACCAGCAGATCACCGAAGGAAACCTCATTCCCAATATTGATAAGACCTATAGTGAGATCGCGGCGTTCCACCTCGGCGACAATCCCGGCCGAAACGAGCCAGGCACCGGAGAGATCAACTACAAGAACATCTTCCGGCACTTGGCCAAGAAGGGCTATCAGGGCACGCTGTGCATGGAGCACGGCAAGAGCAAACGGGGCAAGGAAGGCGAGCGAGCCGTGATCGACGCCTACCGAGCCTGCGACAGTTTTGAAGTGTAGAAGGCGAGTTCCAAGTGTGAAGTTTGAAGTGGCAAGCAGGAAGTCGCAAGACTCCCAGCTTCAAACTTGAAACTTCACACTTGACACTAAAAAAAAGAAGTCGCGCCATCCTTGACGCGACTTCTTTCATTCCGGCGAATCGATAACCTACGTCCTTGCAGGGTCGGTTCGAATCACTTGTCGGAATCGAGAAGGACGATCTCGGTGAATTCAATGAAGGCCCGGCCCGTGGCCTCACTCGCCGAGATCTTGCCGACCAAACCGACTTTGCGGCCGATGAGCTTGCTGAAGTCCGTATTGACGGCCGCTCCGACCGGCGTCACGTAGCAGATGGTCTTGCCAGCGTCATCGAGGATGCGATACCGTTGGGTCTGCCCCGTACCGGTGTAGACACTGGAAGTCTCCAGCGTGCCCACGACGGCAAACTTGCTGCTATCGGGGATTTGGCCCAGTTTCGTGGTTCGCGCCTCGTCGATCTTGGCGTTCGTCTTCTGCAACTGTTTATCCTGCTGACTCACCTCTTTGGCCACCGTGCAGGCCAACTCGTACCGTTCCACCTGCTTGAGGGTGAAATCCGCGTAGCGGGCCGCACGGCCGCCATCCTTGCTGGCCGCAAGCGCCGCCAACTTCTTCTTGACGTCCGTATAGTTCTGCTCCCCAAGGGGCTTGTTGTGCTCGGCCTTCATCTTATCGACGAGGGCATAGTACAGGTCGAGGCCCGTCAACGTCACCGCGTTCGGGTCCCCCGGCTTCTTCACCGTTGTCGGCTTGGCCGCCGCGTTCGTTTCGGCCGCAGGCGCCTTGGCAAGCGGCTTATCCACGCGCTGGACGAACTGACTGCTGACCCAAAGGCAGGCGCCCTGCGGAGGGGCGATCTTGTAGTAGTCGTCCTTCTCTTCGCCGAGCAGCTTCACGGCCTGCCCCCGGCTGAGCACCACCTGCTTACTGGTGGAATACTTCGCCTCTTGCGTATCCGATCCCGTGTAGACGCCGACATTGTCGCCGGTGACGACGCCCATCGTCGGATTCTGCAGAGTGATGCTCACGTACTGCATCGAGATCCACGAGAAGCAGCCTGGGGGCGGAATGATGGCGGACCAGCCCTGCTGCGACTTGATGACTTGGACACGGTCGCCCGCATAGAGCTTGGCGCACTGATAGAACTGCGTGCCGGGACCGGAGCGAATGAACACGTCGTTGCCCGTGACCTCGGCCACGTAAGACTCATTCACCGTCCCGGCGGCCGCTGCCTCGTTGGGCAGCGCGATGGGGCCGCGAGGCGCATTGACATCCTGAGCCCATCCCGCCGCCGGCAAGATCAGCACCACGGCCAGCAGCCCAGCCAAAACCCAACCCAAATACACCGTCACACGTACACAACGCTCGGGAGAATAGGCGCGAGCCTGCATCGTTTGGCCTCCTAAAACATTGCCTTGGAACAGCCCGCAGGTAGGGCGATCCTTCAGGTATCACGTTACGGCTCTTCACCCGGCGTGTCAAGCCCCATGTGCTTTTTGACGCGACAATTACGCAGAAAAATGTGTGCTTCACGGACTTAGTCGCGCCAACTCGTCGTGACACATCTGCACTTGCCCGGGGTCGGTGAGCCGCTCGGCGGCCTTCTGGAGGTGCTGGACAGCCTTCTGGGGCTCGTGCAAATAGCGGGAGTAGAGGATGCCGAGCATCAATTCCACCTGCTCGGTGTATTCGTAGGTGGTGCTGTAGTGCGCCAGGAACTGCTCGTAGGCCCGGGCCGCTTCGACGGTCCGGTGATCGCTCACGAATTGGTTGGCGATGTCCAGCAGTTGCTGGCGCGGCAGCAACTGTCCGGGGTCCAGCCTCATCAGCTCGACGTAAAGGTCGGCCGCCGCAGGCAGGTTGCGCTGCTCGATCCGGCCACTGATGTCGCGGCGAATCTGCTCGATCTTCTCCTGATGTTGACCGTCGCTGCGCACCCGCGCTTCCACGCGACGACGGCCCCCCACCGCCGAGAACGGATCGTAGCCCGCCGCGACAGTGTCGCGATATTGCCGACGACGATTCCACTGCCGGATCATCACCCACAAGTCGTAGTGGGTCCCGCTGAGAATCCTCGTCGCCAAAAGCGCCAGCATCAGGCCGATCCCATACACGTACCCGGCCAAATGCGCCTCGTAGGCGACCGCCGGGGTGATGCGGGAGATCAGGTTATCGAAGATGATCAGTTTGAAGCCGATGAAATACAGGGCGGGAATCTCGAACGTCCCGATGAAAAGGACGACCCAATAGAGCACCGTGATCTGGGTCTGCGGGAAAAGAACAAGGTAGGCCCCGATGACAGCCGAGATCGCGCCGCTGGCGCCGAGCGTTGGAACGATGGACGACGTGTGCAGGACGGCAAAGCCCAGGCCGCTGACAATGGCGCCCGTCAGGTAGAAGACCACGTACCGCAAGTGCCCGAGCTTGTCATTGATGTTGTTGCCGAACAAGTAGAGGAAGAACATATTACTGACGATGTGTGCGATGCCGCCGTGCAAGAACGCATACGACAGAAACTGCCAATAATGCCAGTAACGGGGCACCAGGACCCACTCGATCGCCCAGGGGCGGATGGGGAGCGAAAGGATGTGGCCGCCGATCAGGTACGCGTACTGCCTCTCGAACGAGTACGACAGAAGGAATAGGACGATATTGATAAGGATCAGGACATAGTTGGCGTAGGGAGTCCGCCTGGGCCAGATACTCGTCCGAATCGGCAGCAGTAGCAGCATCGGTCACGGTTCTCAAGAATGATCAGCCGGCAATTCCGTCGAAGCACGGACTCATTCTAACGGCTCACCGCAGGACCGACAAGAAAGGAAAAAGGACGGCAGCCCTGGCCGCCGTCCCGCGTGTGAAAACGGGTCTTGAAGGAGGACAGTCAAAAAACCCAAACGCGAGCGGTAGCGCTTGAAACCACTTCTCCCCTGCGGAAAACACCGCCCACTGTCCGATCCGCAATGACCACCCCTCCGATCTGTCCCGCTCTACTGAAAGTATAACTACCAAATCGCGCGAAGCCAAATGACCCCGTGAGAAGCCTCCCGCTGCCGGATACCTGCGGATCGGTAGCGCGTTGCCCGTGCCGCAGGGCAAACGCGAAGTCGTCTGACTTTCGGGTGGCAGCGTCAAGCGCAGCGCCCCTCCTGAGCCTGCCGAAGGATTGGCGATGGCGGCTTTGCCATGGTAACACCATCGCCAAGGCCTTCGGCCTTGACGCTGCCACCCGTTGCCGAAGACGGCGACGCGTCCGACGGATCCGCTTCCGGGACTTTGCGTTCGCCCTGGTCCGTGCCGGCGGAGAGCTTGTCGTACACCCTCGGGCGAGGTAGACTGCTGGCACCGGCGGCCAGAGAAGAACCGCCAGATTCAAGGAGGTACGGCTGAAGATGAATCCGGAGAGCATCACGCAACGCGTCAGGGGCGTTCGGGCGGAACTGAGCAACAGGCGATGCGACGCCCTGGTCCTTACCAAACCTGCGAATGTCACCTATGTAACCGGCTTCTCGGGCGAAGATAGCTGGGCCGTTGTCGCCGGCGGCGCGGTGTACCTTCTGACGGACAGCCGCTACACCGAGCAGGCACAGAAGGAGTGCCCTCAGGCAAGCATCGTCGAGCGAAAAGGAGCCATTACCGAGGCGGCCGGCAAGCTCCTGGGAAAACTCAAGTCCGCGAGGACCGTCGCCGTGGAGAAATCCATCTCGCTCGCACAGTATCAGACCTTCAAGAAGAACGTCGGGGCCCGGTTGAAGGCCGTGGACGGTCTCGTCGAGGACCTGCGGAGCGTCAAGGACAGGAACGAGCTGGCCGCGATCCGGTCTGCCGCCGCCATCGCCGCGACGGCGTTCGAGAGGGCCGTGCGCCACCTCAGGCCGGGGATCACGGAAAGCGAGCTGGCCGGAATACTCGATCTGGAAATGCGAAGGCGAGGGGCGAAGGTTGGCTTCGAGACGATTGTCGCCTTCGGGCCCAACGGCTCCCGGCCGCACCATCAACCCTCACAAAGGAAGCTCGGCGAGCGCGATACCATCCTGATCGACTTCGGGGCCAGATACAACGGCTACTGTTGCGATATCACGCGCTCGTTCGCCTTCGGCAAGCCGGTCCCCGCCTACTGCCGGGCCTATGAGGCCGTCGAGAAGGCGCAAGCCGCCGCGATACGAGCAGCCAAAGCCGGGGCCAAATTGGTGGAGGTCGATGCCGCCGCCAGAAACGCGATTCGCGAGAGCGGCCTGCCCGTCTATGGCCACGGAACCGGGCATGGTTTCGGCCTCGAGATCCACGAGATCCCCTTTCTCAAGGAAGAGGCAAAGGGCAAACTGAAGACCGGCCAGATCATCACCATCGAGCCCGGCGTCTACCTTCCGGGCAAACTCGGCGTCCGGATCGAGGACGACATCCTCATCACCGATAACGGCTGCGAGCTTCTCACGGGAGCCTGCCCGCGCAGGTCGCCTCTGGAGGCCGCCGGGAGAAAGTGAGATTGTTGATTTCTGATTTTTG
Source organism: Phycisphaerae bacterium (assembly GCA_026386805.1). Lineage (GTDB taxonomy): Bacteria > Planctomycetota > Phycisphaerae > Sedimentisphaerales > Anaerobacaceae > PLanc-01. Next base: position 59,578 of record JAPLMX010000189.1, read on the forward strand.
ATTTATGAATCAACAATCAAACATCACACTTCAAACTTGTGGAAACCGCCTCACGTCACTACGGACGGCGAAAGTCTCTACCGAGGCAGGCCCTTCTTCTGGACGGGCTTCTGGCCGTCGGGCTTGGGGACAAACATGTCGTCCTTGGTCAGGCCGCAGCGCGCCGCCATCAGGCGGCTGTAGGCCAGATCGCCCAAGTCGTCCTTGCTGGCGTTGTTGGTGCCGAAAGAGAATTTGGCGCCCGCCGCCTTGGCTCTCTTGATGAACGTCTCGCTGGGAAGTTTGTACCGGGCGTTGATTTCGATGGCGACGCCATTCTTCACCGCCGCCTGGATCACCTTGTCCATCCGCGCATCCGTCCAGAGCGTGTCGTATTCGCTCGCGATGACGGCCGGCAGGAAGGTCGGATTGACGTAGATGTCGATCGGTTCGTTGTTGAGGATGCCGACCGTCCTGTCAACCAGCATCTCCATGAACTGCTGCTTGTCGGCGACTTCGACTTCGTTCGGCATCCACAGACGCATTCGTTTGCCGCGGTCGTTCGTCCATGTCATCGAGTCCGTGAAAACGTAATCGAACTTCGCAATCATCTCCGGCGAGAACATCTTGACCCATTCGCGTCCCTCGGCCTGCATAGCCCGGTAGACGGGTTTGCCTTCGAGCTTCTGCAACGCCTTCTTCAGCCCCTCGTCGTTGGTGACCGGGTTGCCGACGCCACAATTCTCGGCGACGCCAATCTTGACCGCACGCGGCTGGAAGATCGCGACCAGGTCGTCGATGGTCAGGCCGCCCTTGAGGTGGACGTGATAGTCCGCGAGCGGGAAAAGCGGCTTGACGTAGATGTTCTTGTAGTAGACGGTGCTGCGCTCGTCGTGCCCCTGCAGGGCGAAGGTGCCGCTGCTCAGCACGCGGCCCAGCCTATCCGACGGAGGCTGCGGCGGCTGCGGCTCGGTCCAATCGACGAGCTTGCGGCCGGCCACGTCCACCGTGACATGCCTGCCCTCGACCACCACGTGCATCGTGAACCACTCCCCGTCTTTGACGGGCGCTTCTCTCACATCCTGCATCTTGTATAGACTGCCTGTCTTGAGAGGGTCGGTGCGATCGCTGTTATTGACCTGGACTTCGAAGCCTTTGGCCACCAGGCCCTTCTCCTGGTATTGGGTGTGGAAGAAGACCCCGCCATTGGCCTGCGGCTCGGTCCTTACATCCACCTTCAGCTCGAAATCCTTGAAATCGCCGTAGTACACCGGCCCCACGTAGAAAAGGTGACTATTAGGGCCGTGCGCCACAATCGCCCCCTCGCAAACGGAGAACGTTCCGGCATTTGCGCCCGCTTTCCACCCGTCCAGGCTCTTGCCGTCGAACAGGCTGACCCAGCCCTGATCACCGGTCTGCCCACTTGCAGGAATCGCCAGGACGGCCATGAACACCCCTACCAGACTCATCACCAATCTCATGGTACGATCTCCTTTACACGCGCGGTATACGAATGGGTACGTGCGGCGCACGCCACGTCCCTATCAGACCACAAATGGAGCGATCTCGCAAGTGGTAGAGGCACTTCTGCGACGTCACAGCGGGGTGCATGGGCAAAGTGAGGGCGCGCTCTCCGAGAGGCAGACCAGGTCGCCGGTGTGGACGTGTTCGGATGCGCATAAAAAAAAGGAGGCCCAGGCGACGACAGTATAACGTGTTGTAGGCCGGTCTCCTTTGTTGCGGTGTGCCACAACGCACCGTACCGCGGATGGCGCTTACGAGACCCACTGATCTCCGTCTGCACCCGCAACACTTATATTCTACAACAAACCGGCCGTCCGGTCAAGTCGATCCCGACTATTTTATGATGGATTTCCGCTATCCACGACCTTGTCGAGAGGTGCGCCGTTCTCCAACCTGCCGCTGATACGGACGTCCTCTCCGAACGCCTTGCTCTGGACGTGATGCAGCCCGATAACACGATCCAAACACGCCATCGGCTCTCCGATGTCAGCCGTCCCGGCCGAGCCGAGGACCTTCGGCGCGATGTACACGCAAATCTCATCCACCAGAGCTTCCCGCAGGAAGGACGCCGCCACGTGCGGCCCACCCTCGACCAGTACCTGCTGAATGCCGCGTTTGCCCAACTCCTCGAGCAGGAATCGTAAGTCCGGCATCGGGCCGCTACCCTCGTAGACGAGCACCTCCGCGCCTTTGTCCCGAATTTGCCCGGCAAGCTGCGGATTGGCATCGACGGCCGCTTGGTGCGTGTAGATCAGGACCGGGCTGGTTTTGATCGTCCGCAGAAGCTGGCATTCGAGCGGGATTCTGAGTTGATCGTCCAACACGACCCGGAGGGGCTTGCGGCCCTGGCTCGGCCGGGGCGTGAGCAGCGGATCGTCCGCCAAAACCGTGTTGATCCCGACCAGGATCGCGCCGGCCCGCCGACGCAGCTTGTGGGCATCGCTGCGACTGGCCTCGTTCGTGATCCAGCGCTTCTCGGACGACTGATCGGCGTACGCCAGCTTGCCATCGATGCTCTGGGCCCACTTGAGCACGACCCAGCATTGGCCCGTCGTCACGTGCTTGAAAAAGGGCGCATTGAGCAGCCGTGCCTCCTGCTCGCAAAGCCCGACCTCCACTTCGATCCCGGCCTGCCGCAGTCGCTCCAAGCCCTTGCCGTTGGCGTGCCCCGATGGATCGACCGTCGCAGCGATCACCCGCGCGACCTTGGCATTGATGATGGCTTCGGTGCACGGGCCGGTCTTGCCCTGATGGCAGCACGGCTCCAGCGTAATGTACAGGGCACCGCCCTCCGGCGTGACGCCCAGCGTCCGGCAATCCTCGATCGCGTTGACTTCCGCGTGCGGCCCTCCGAACTTCTTGTGATAGCCCTTGCCGATCACTTGGCCGGCCTTGACGATGACGCATCCGACCGCCGGATTCGGCTCCACCGAGCTGATCCCCTTCTCCGCCAGCTTCAGAGCCGACTGCATGAATTTCTCGCCCTGCGCATTCACGGCACTATTCCTTTCCTGCCAGAATCTGGTTGAACCGCTCCTCGTCGATCACCTGGACGCCAAGCTCCTGAGCTTTCTGCAGCTTACTGCCGGGGTCTTCGCCGGCCAGAACATAATGGGTCTTCTTGCTCACGCTGCCGGAGACCTTGCCGCCGGCTTCGCGGACGGCCTGCTCGGCCTGCTGGCGAGAGAAGCCCTTGAGAGCCCCCGTGACGACGACGGTCTTGCCGTGGAGGCCGCCCGTCCGCTTTTTCGGCGCCGGCGGCTGCGGACGAACACCGGCGGCCAACAGATCGTCGATCACCGCGCGGTGGCGAGGAGTGCGGAAGTACTGGTAAATGCTCTCTGCGATTACCGGACCCACCTGGTCCACAGCCTCCAACTCGTCCTGGCCGGCGTTCACGATCGCATCGAGCGAGCCGAAATGCTCGGCCAGGACCTCCGCGGACTGGCCGCCCACGTGCCGGATGCCCAGTGCGGCGATGAACCGCCACAGCGGCCGCGTCTTGCTGGCCTCGATGCCGTCGAGCACGTTCTGGGCGCTCTTTTCGCCCATCCGCTCCAGTGAGGTCAAGTCCTCTTTCTTGAGCCGGTAGAGATCGGCAAAGGTCTTCACCATGCCGCTATCGATCAACTGCTCGATCAAGGCCACGCCCAGACGCTCGATATCCATCTGGTCCCGCCCCGCGAAATACCGAAGCCTTTCCTTCAACATACCGAAGCAGTCAGGATTCGGACACCGGACGTACACGCCCGCCTCGTCCTTGACTACTTCCGTGCCGCAATTCGGGCATCTCACCGGTACAGGGAACGGCTCGGCGCCGGCAGGCCGGAACTCCGTTTTGACCTCGACGACCTGCGGGATGATCTCGCCGGCCTTCTCGATCAGAACGGTATCGCCTTCCCGAACGTCCAGCCGACGCATCTCGTCGAAGTTGTGCAGGCTGGCCCGCCGGACAGTGGTGCCCGCCAGCGGCACGGCCCTGAGGTTGGCCACGGGTGTCAGGGCCCCGGTCTTGCCTACCTGCACGGCGATCGATTCCACGACCGTTTGGGCCCGCTCGGCCGGGTATTTGTAGGCGATGCACCATCGCGGCGAACGGCCCGTTGCTCCCAGGATATCCCGCTGGTCGTAGCGATTGACCTTGATGACCATGCCGTCGATCTGGTACTTCAACTGAGACCGCCGGTCGCTCCAGCTTTGACAAATCTCGATGACTTCGGCGATATCCCGGGCTTTGGGGGCGTGCGGATTCACCGGCAGGCCCAAGTCTTCGAGCCGCCGCAATGCCTGAAAGTGGTCTTGGGCCAGGGGCTTCGAGACCTCGCCCACTCCGTAGGCGAAGAAGGCCAGGTTCCGCGTCTTCGTGATCTGCGGATCGAGCAGCTTCAGCGAGCCGGCGGCCGCATTGCGAGGGTTGGCGAAGGCTGTTTCTCCCGCTTCGGCTCGCGCCTTGTTCAGTTCCACGAACGACTTCGTGGGCATGTACACCTCGCCGCGAACTTCGAGCACGCTCGGAATCGCCGTGTCGCGGGCATCCTGCCCGCGCTTCGAGGGCGGGACGCCCTCGACACATGGGCCGCCATCGACCAAGCGCAGCGGAATGGACTTGATCGTCCGGATATTGGCGGTCACGTCGTCGCCAACCTCGCCGTCGCCGCGGGTCGCCCCCGTTACGAGCACCCCGTCCGCATACCGCAGGCTCACCGCCAACCCGTCAATCTTGTGCTCGACGACGTAGTCGTAATCTGTTGTATCCAGTTGCTTGCGGACCCGCTCGTCGAACGCCTGGAGCTCGTCGGCGTTGTAGGTGTTGTCCACGCTCAGCATGGGGATGGTGTGGCGGACGGCCGCGAACTCCTTGAGCGGCCGGCCCGCCACCCGCTGGGTGGGCGAGTCCGGCGTGACGATTTCCGGGTGCTGGGCCTCCAGGGCCTTGAGCTCGGCGAAGATCTCGTCGTACTGCTGATCGCCGATTTCGGGCTGGTTCCGGGTGTAGTAGAGGTAATCGTGCCTGCGGATCTCGCGCCGCAGCCAATCCACGCGCGTCTTGAAGTCTCCAACCATAGCCTTCAACGATCGACCAATGGGATGGATGATTGATGATCGCCGCGAACCATCCATTCTCCGTCATCCACAACACCGGCCCACAATCCAGGCACGATTATAGCCTGGTGGACCGCGTTGTGACCATCGAGAAATTCTCGCGTGAGAGGGTAGATTCGGGCACGTCCGGCATTACCGGACGCTACGGCGGGAATTGGCAGGCACCCAGGCCGGCGAAAAACGGCTGTCGGCCAGTCCTTTACAGGCGTGCGTCCGGGCCTGATCCCGGACACAGCGTGAGATGAAAGAGTCACCCTTCCCCCGGCAGCCGGCTCATTCGGACGTTCACCGGGTCCGGCCGCTCGGCCGGCATCGGGCGGTTCCAGGGAGACCTCTCCCCTGGGCTACACCCTCACTTGCGGCAAGCTCTCCGGCAGCCTTAACGGCCCCCGGCGAACGGGGCCGCTCCCAGCACGAAACGCTTCTTCGCGACGTCGTAGACAAAGGTTCCTCGCGAGCGAGACTGGATCTGGACCTGCTGGTTGTTGACCGCGAAGATCATCTCCAGACCCTTGCCGTAGTACACATCCGCCCCGCCGGACAGAAGCAGAGCATTGTGCAGGTCCGTGCCCAAATCGAGGATCTGGTCGTCCGAGAACCCGACTCGCTGCATGATACACACGACGTCGTCGGGCCTCAGACGCGCTACTTCCTTGTTGCTCTTGGCTACGATTCGAAGCTCTTCGCTCTTCTTGCTGTCTCTGCTCGGCCGGCTCTGCTTCTTCGGCCCGCTTTCGGAACCCAGCTCCGACCATTCAACCGGCTTGACCGCGCCATGGCAGCCCACCACCCCCAAAGCCAGTGGAACCAGGATCAGCAACATGCCAACCGTCGCTCTCAATATGGATCCACGCTTTCTCAGCACCGTTTCTCATGCTCCTTTCGCAGGACACGTCATTTCTGATTCACTAAGACATTCCTGATTTGGCTCGTGTATTCGTCGCCTGCCGGTTGTTCGACCGTCGCGATGGTGTTCGGCTGCGCCGGCAGGCTGGCGGTCTGCGTGCCCTCCGGGACCAGATGCGCCGTCACAAAGACCGCGACCTCACGGCTCGACTTGTCATTGTTCTTGTTCTTGAACAGCTCTCCGAGCAGCGGGATACTGCTGAGTCCGGGGACGCGTTTCTCTTCCATCTTGCTGCGGTTCTCCGTCAGTCCGCCCACCGCGACGGTACCGCCGTCTTTCACGGTGACCGAGTTCTTCGCCATACGCCGCGTCACGCGCGGCAGATCGCTGCCGCGGGCCTTCGGGATGCTGTCGCTGACCTCCACGGCCATCTGGAGCGTGATGTCATTGTTGTCCCCGATATAGGGCGTAATGATCAGGACCGTGCCGGATTCGATCTTCTGGAGCTGTGCTTGCGAGTAGGTGTACATGGTCTGAGCGGCCTGCATCATGAACCACTGTTCCTCAACGACCCTCATCTCCGCCTGCCGGCCGTCCTGGGCCACCACTTTCGGGTTGGCGATGATATCCGCCTGGCTGTTCTGTTGCAGGAGGTTCAACGCCATCATCAAAGAATTCGTGAAGGTCTGGTCGGGAGCATAGCCGATCTGCACGCCATACGGCCACCCACTGCTGGTCGTCCCGGTCGTGCTGTTGGTGACGCCCTGGCTGGTGAAGACGCCCGCCTGCAGCGTGGGCCAGCTCCACTCGGCGCCCAGGTTCAGCAGATTGCCTTTCTCCATCACGACCACGCGCGCATCCAGCAGCACCTGCCGTTTGTAGCGGTCGATCATCTTGAGATCCTCGATAATCCGGTCGGCGATCGCAGGGGCCGCCGTGACCAGCAACATGTTGCCCTCATCGTTCGGGTCCCGGGTATTCGGGAGTTCGGCCTGGACGTACGGGGCAAAGACCGATGACAAGAGCGCCTTCGCCCGTCCCGGCTGGATGTAGTTCAGTCGGACGCGGCGCGTTTCGCTGATTTCCGGGAAGGCCTGGCTCGTCACGCTGCGGCCGGCCACCAGGTAGTAGCGCGGCGTCTTCTTGAACACATACGGCTTTCCCGCCAACATCAACTCGAGGGCCACGTCCAGGGACACATTCTCGAAGCTGACGAACACGTCTCCCGTCACGTTGGGGTCGACGACGATGGGCACGCCGGCGGTGGTCGCCACATCCTGCAACGCGGAATCCAGCCTTGTGCCCGGGAACGCGTTGGAGATCGGACGGAAGACCTCATACGTCTTGTCATCCGACGCCTTCACCTTGCACGCATACGGCGGCTTGATGCTCGTCACGATCTCCTGCAGGGCCTGGGCCACGTGCAGCTTCTCCACTTCACTAAGCCCGACCGGCACCGAATCGTTCTTGACCGTCAAATCCCATTCGATCTTCACGTCATTCTTTCGCGCGAGATCCGTGAGGACATCGTGCAATTTCGGCCTCCCATCGATCTGCGGCATAAGGGGCCCCGTCGGCGGCCCGGCCGGCGGCAGCTTGCCGCCCGGCGGCACGGTCTGGAGACCCTCGGCTGATGGTGCCGTCGTGCCCGGGGTCGTGGCCTGTCCGGCACGCAATTGATTCAGTTGCAGCGTCGAATTGGCAATCTGCTGTGAGATTTCGTTGAGCCGCTGCGTCATCTCCGCTGACACCGGTGTGCCTCTCTGCATGTTGGAGTTGATCAAATTCGTCAGATTGGTCTGGTCCGTCATGAGTTGGGCGATCTGCTGACGAATCTGTTGCTCCGCCGTGGACGGGGCCGGCTGAGGAGCGGGTGTCTGTACCGAAGGTGTCTGTACCGGAGGCGTCGCCTGCGGAGTCGGTGTCACGGGCTTGGGATTGAGAGCATCCACGTCTTCCGTCACGTTCGTGAACGCCTTGGTATCGGGGGCGCTGCCGCGGCCACTGTCAAAACTGAACTCGAACCCCTCTTTCTCGAACTTCAGCTCGCCGGTCCAGCCGTAAGGGACTTGGATCCGGTACGCACCCGTAGTATCCGTCACGGTGGTGGCGCCGCCTGGAGTGGCGGTGATTTTCACCTCCGCAATCGGCTCGGCGCCCGCCGTGATCCGATCCGCGATCGTCAACATGATGGTCTTGGCGGCGACCGTCAGGTTCCGAACGTCCGTGGCAACCGCACTGAACGGCTTGGTGGACGGATTGAAAGTGTATCCACCCTTCTGGAACGTCAGCCTGCCATTCCAGCCGTAATTGACCTGGAGCCCAAATTTGCCCGTGGCATCGGTCGTGACCGACCCGGCGTTGTTGTCCCCTTGGACCAGCACGCCCTCCACGCCGGCGCTGGTCTCGTCCACGACCTGCCCCGACAGCGTGCACTGCATAATCTTCGGCGTGTAGTCCTGGTTGACCTGCGGGAACAACACGCCGTCATACGTCTTGCTGTTCGGATCGAACGAGAAGCCCGGCTTCTGGGGCACGACGGTGCCTTTCCAGTTGTAGGGCACGTCGACGGTATAGGACCCATCGGGCCCGGTGACCACCACCGCCGTGGGCGGGAAACCCTTGAGGATCACCTGCGGCAGGCCCCCCACATTGCCGGAGACCTTGAACGTGATGGCCTGGGCCGTGTAGTTCTGGGTCTGATCCTGGATGACCGCGCTGTAATCCTTGCTGGGCGGCGTGAAGTTGAACCCCTCTTTCGTCGGGGTTACGATGCCGCTCCAGCCATACTCGACCTGGGCCGAATATAGCCCTTTCTCACTGCTGACCGGCTCGCCGGGAATACCCGACATCTTCACGCCGGGGGCGCCGACGCTGCCGGAGATCTTGTAGGAGATGACCTGGCCTTTGAAATCCTGATTCTCTTTCGGCGCGGTCACCTTCGTGACCGTGATCGAGGGCGGCGTAAAGGTATGCCCCGGCTTCTCGGGCGTTACCTTGCCGGACCAGCCGTGCTCGACGGTGGCCGTGTAGAAGCCATTGCCATCGGTCAGGGGGTTCCCCGGAAGACCGTTCATGACCACGCCGGCCATGCCCGCCGTACCCGAAATCTGGTAGTTGAACACGCTGGCCGTGTAGTTCTGGTTCGCCTGATTCTCCGTCAGAGACAGGTATTCCATCTCCGGCGGGATGAACGCATGCCCGTCCAGCGTGGGTGTGACTTTCACGCTGGCGCCGTACTGGACCTCGGCGCGATAGACGCCCTTGGGGCCCGCCACGGGACTGCCCGGCAGTCCTTTCAGGACCGCGCCCTGGACACCGGCCGAACCCGAGATCACGATGACCTGCTCGGACCCCTTGTAGTTCTCGTCCTTCATATCCCGCGCGACCTGATTGTACGACCGGCTGGCAGGATCGAACTGGAAGGCCGTCTTCTGGGGCGTGACCTTGCCGCTCCAATTCATGGAAACGGTGGCCGTGTACCGGCCGCTCGCGTCGCTGGTCACCTCGTCCGGGAAGCCGACCATCTTGACGTCGGGCAGCATGACGGAGCCGGAGATCGTATAGGTGATCAGTGTCGGCTTGTAGTTCTGGTCGCTCAGGGGACCGACGACCTTCGGGTATTGGATGTTCCGCGGCTCGAACTTGTATCCGTTCAAGGCCGGGGTGACGATGCCGCTCCACCCATGCTCAACCTCCGCGCTGTAGGTGCCGTTCTGATCGGTCATGACCGGCGCGGGCAAACCGTTCATCGTGACGCCCGCGAGACCCACCGTGCCGGAGATCACGTACTTCTTCTTGGTAATGGTCATCTGGCCCCGCGTATCCGGGGCCAATAATAGGATGGCACAAAGGGCTATCATCCCCCCCAAGGGGAGTCCAATACATTTCCTGGCCATAGGTCAACGTCCCTTTCTTGAGCCGCGAGCACACGACCCCACGACTCGAAACCTGTATCGGCAATCCCGCGCCCTGCGTTAAGCAAAAACCTCCCCTGCGGTCTGCTACAACTTGATGACTTGTGGTGCACTATCCGAGGCGCCGACCATGCGCGCGTACTTGCGTCCCCCCTGCTCGGTCACCTCGATGATGATCTGTCTTTGGAGTCCCTCCGCCGGCCCGCCGGGGTAATTGAGAATCGACGTCATGTAGTATGGGCCCGGCGCGACATCCGACAGGTCCAACACGCCCGAGAAACTGCGGACGTCGAAGGGGAGCATGGCTCCCCTTTGTCCGAACTGCTCACTGCTCATGAGGAATCGCTTGGCGACGGCGGCGCCGCCGCCGCCGGCACCCACGATGGACAGCACACCCTGGCAACTGAGCGTCGTCACGTGGGTCTCTCCGCCATTCGAGAACGTCGCCGACGCGAAATACCGGGACGGCCCGCTCTCGGAGATGGTCAAGACCGTGGCGCCGAGAAAGGGCGTCGCGTCCACCTGCTTGTTCTGAGCACAGATCAAGGCCTCTCTCACCCCCGCCGACTTCCCATCGGCATAGGAGACGTGCAGTCTCAAGGTCCCGTAATAGCTTGGGTATTTCGTGGATTCCTTCGGCATTTTGGCCAGGATCGTCAGGTTCCGCCGGGCGTGCCCTCTCAACGTGAACGTGGACGGGTTCACGGTCGCCCAGCCGGTGCACGCCAGGTCGTCTCCCTTGACCCCCCGGCCGTTCACCGCCAAGTGCATCTGCTCCGGCACGATCAGCTCGGCGTTCACCGTGATATCTTCCTCGGACCCATTGGTCACCTGGAGGGCCGTCGTCCGCGTGGCCCCCGGGACGATCTCGAGGAACAAGTTCGAGGGCGCGACGGCCAGCGCCGCCTGACCGCGCAAGCTGCCCGCGAGCGTCGGGTCCCCCGCGAACTGAACGGTTTTCTTGATGATGGGCCCGCGCCGGTTATCGACGTACAGAGCGGCTTCGAGCTGATAGGACCCCGAAGGCAGCGCCTGTCCCACATTCTGCTGCACGTGCAGCTTCGCCCCGGGCATGATCGAGATTTCCGGGAATTTCACTTCCGAGAATCTCCGCCAGTGGCCCCCGGACTGCTCCCAGAGACGAACGATGGGCAACAGGCCGGAGAAGGTCCCGCCGTTGTTCGCGATGTCGATTACGACGTTGTTGCCGGCCGGGGTCTCTCCCTGCTGCGCCTGGTAACTGAGGCCAACGTCCGTCAAGGAGATATCTTGCCTCATCGGCGTGCTCTGGACTTCCAGGATCACCGGGACCACAAACTCCATGTTCATCGTGGTCGCCGTTCCATTGGGGAGCGTCACTGGTTTAGGCGTCGTGGTGGCCACTATCGCGGCGAAGAAGAACCCGCGCGTCGCCGCCGGAACCTCGATTTGCAGACTGAAAGGCACGATCTGGTAGCCGCCCAGCTTGATCTCGCCCGGCGGAAGAGTGAGCCAGCTCACGCAGCTTCGCACCACCGCCTTGCTGAAATCCGGATCGTCCGCCCGAAACTCCGTCCACGAAGAATCCGCCTTCTGGGTCAGCTCCGCCAGGCGCAGCGTCAGTATCTCGGCTTCCCGAGGGTCCGAGTTCTCCAGCTTCAGCTCTCTCGTGTAGCGTTTGCCCGGCTGAACCGTCATTCTGACGAGTATGGGTTGAACGAGTAGATCGGCGAACGCCGAGTCACCGGCGAGCAGTAGAATCACCACCAGTCCGATAATCCGCCCCGCCATTCTGGTCCCTCCGGCCTCCGATCCGCCTGCTTGACTCGCAAGAAGTTCTGCTTTCGCGTGTGTGAATCGCTTCTGGCCCATCATGCTTGCTCCCTATTCCCGAGATTCCCTTGTGACGACTGCCCCCAAGGCCTAGAGTACGTGCGGACAGTTTTACGCCGTTCTGGCGCTTTTTCGGCAATGTAAGGATGGTACTTGCCCTGTTTCCAGCGATTTCCCGTAGGACACCCCCAACCCAATGTGTCGCTTCGCATCAAGACCGCTCAGGCAATCCTGACGATAGCTCCGGATAAGATATTACGTAGATTACCATATTGACGAGGCTTTGTCAATACCCAAGCTTCCGTATCTGCCTGTTTTGCCCAAGATTGTTCGCCGCGTCACTTGGCAGAAGTCCCGTCATCATAAAAAGCAACGACCCGCTCTAAGGCTAAACAGCGGTTTTAGCCACAGAGGACACAGAGAAGCCCAGCGCGGCCTTCGGCCGCAACCAAAACCGACTCACACAAAGGCACGAAGACACGAAGAAGATCGATACAGAAATGCCCCCAAGCTCTGTGGCTTTGTGGCTCCGTGTGAGAACCAAGTATTTGTGTTTCAAGAACTTGCGTCTCTGTCGATCCGAAATTGCGCAAGTTAGCCTGTAGGATGGGCTTTAGCCCATGCGGTCCTTCTCCGAATCTGCTGAGGCAGCATGGGCTAAAGCCCATCCTACGGGACTCTGCGTCTCTGCGCGAGTCGGTTTTGGTTGCGGCTAAGCGAAGCGATGCCGCGCCAAGTCCTCTGTGGCTCCCGTTCTTTCTTAGCTCTTGACCGGGCCGTTGATAAAAAGGGGAGGGCTGGATATGTTCTATCCAGCCCTCCCCAGAGGATTCATCTTAGGCTTTGTGAACACCCGCGCCGGCCTCAAGCTTCAACCGAGACACAGGCAAGCCTGTTGGATGACCTATCAGCAAACACCAGCGATGTTGGGCCTCACAAGCGGACGAACCGTCAGGGTCACGAGGCCGATCTGAATGCACTTGCCAACCTGCGTGTCCGCGTTGAACGCCGACAGGTCCACGTTTTTGATCTTGAGGTAGACCTTGAGATTGGCGCCGGGAGCATTGATCTGGGCCGTGTCGCCGCCCTCATTGAGGCTCAGGCTATCCACCTCCATGCCGGGCATCCCGTCGAGCTTTGCGAAAGAGGCGTGCACCTCGACGTTGACGTTGTTCTGGACGGCGAAGGTGACGCTGCCGGCGTATTTGTGAATCTCAACCTGCTTCAGAGTCAGCCATGCATCTTTGGTATTGAACTTAATCCAGAATCCAACCTCCATCCGGACCCGGATGGTAGCGGCGGTGACGAAGTCGTAGGTGGCCGGCCAGTTATAATTCTCACCCTTAACCTCGAACGGTCCGGTGCTGTTGCCGCCGTCCGTTGTTTCCCAGTCCACGCTACCGTTGGTACCGTTGCCCGTCAGATAGCCTGTACCGGCGAACGTTGCGGGAACCATCAAAGCCACCAAGGCCACGGCAAAAATAATCTTCTTCATGATGTTTACTTCCTTTCTAAACTTAACCCTCGCTCCGAATTGCCCGATAGGGCTCTCGTGAGCTAACCCAGTTGCTCCGGCCAAGCATTACGGTTGCTTGGGCCGCAGACTCCAGCGAGCACAGCGAACGTTGACAACCCGTGCGGACCTGCCCGCTCATGGTCCCACCGGTCGTGGCCTTTGAGACACCTACTGACCTGCGATTTCATTCCCACTTGGCACTTGACATCGTCGTATCATCCGAGAAGCAGGCCCGTCTTCTCGGACGTCTCGCAAACCGTCCCCAGCTTGCGAGATCACTCTGTCATCACCGTACCTCCTTTCTCCCCGGTCCCTTGTCGAGGGGGCTGTCTTTGGGATCGCACCTTTCCGTAGATCCTGGGCATTTTATTTGTAGGATAATACCGCCCCGACAGAATCCGCCGGTAGACCTTGTCTTCATCACCCTTCTCCGAACTATGGTCCTGTCATGGCAGTCAGCGTCAAATTTCCACCGTACTGCCCTGCCGCACACCATGAGGCTCCCTTGACTTCCATCTCGATCGTAACCAAGACGTTCGCGCCGCCGGGCGGCGTCGGTCCTCCTCGAGCAACCACCACGCGATTCGTCCCAACCGGTACGTCCCTGCTGTTGATCGTCACGGCGATCTGGGCCGGCGGTATCACGGCGGTCCGGTTCGCCACTTGCGTAAGGCCCTGAAATGAGGCCGCAAGCCGGAAGGGACAATTCGCCAGTACGCGGGCGGTTACCTCGGCCTTGAGCCGCTTCGGCCCAGGCCCGGAAACCATGCCAAACTGCAGAGGCGTTCCGGGGACCGATAACACTACCCCCGGCCTGAATGGACTGACCTTCGACCGATTCCCGCTGGAATGATCGCGCGCCCATCCACTGCCGGTCACGCCGAGACATACCACGGCAATTGCACAAATCTTCGCCAGAGTCCGCATTTCATCACCCCCCCAACAACCATTTTCATGCTTCATGGATCCCTGTGGTTCCATCCATCTGGCGTTAGGTTATCCCTGCGATCGTTCGAATTGACTCACCAGGTTATCTGAGAGCACCTCCGCTCCGGATGACCACCAACGGTACTCCTCCGAAGCGCAGTCATCCTACTTGACTAACCTTGCGAGAAAAAGGACGTGTCGTCGTACCACTTCTCGACCCTCTTCCTTTTCTCACTCTCCTGCCACCAAGCCTGATATCAAAGACCCGTCTTGCCTTGCCAGCAAAACATCTCCACAATATCATTCTTATCTAAGCACCCAAGCTTACCAGGTTTTACACTCACTGTCAAGAGCAAAAAGCCAACAAACTACTTTTTTTATCCTGGCCACTTAGATCTCCAATTCACCGTATTTTACCCAAACGCCCAATAAATGTCAACACCCCATACCAAAAAAACGCACCTTGCAAGCTTTTGTGAGTCACAGATCGGAGCAATAAACCGACCAAGCAAGGCCCCCTTACGCAGGGGACCCCCGCGACAGGAACGCGGCGACATCCCGTAACCATTTACCCTTCTGATACTTACAGCACAAGGAGAAGATGCCCGGCAGGGACAGCTCAATCCCGCGTGCCGCCTGTGTGAATTGCAGAAAGATGTGATGTGCCACTACAATTTGGAGAGAAATGCCGTGGCAAGTCCGGCCACTTCATAAAGACAGATGAACGACGACCTATTGAATCCCGCCCGAAGACTGTCATCGCTTCAACTCCCCGAGTAGGGCTCGAACCTACGACCTGGCGGTTAACAGCCGCCCGCTCTACCAATTGAGCTATCGGGGAATACACCCAAAAGCGAGGCCGTCCGCACACGCGTAGGGCCTCCATACATTACCGTATCGACACATATAAACCAGAATTCAATTCCTTTGTCAAGATTTATCTGCGGCTGGCGCTACAGAAAAATCGTCCCGGCAATAGACAAAAGCCGGCTCATGGACTAAGGTGGGCGGTTTGCGTATTCTGTGCAAAGTTGATTCCCGTGCGCGGCTGGGACGGGAGGATTATTCCTCACCTGGGAGCGCAGATCGGTCGAGAAATTTAAGGAACATGGATTGGCCGCGGCGCATCTTCACGATCCGTAGGAGCCGTCGTTGGGTCTTGAGTTCGTAGGTTAGTCTGACATGGGCAAGGATATTCTCAGTGTGGGGGGCTTTACGATCCTCCGACGGATCGGCAACGGCGCCCGCAGCACGATCTACCTGGCGACGGACGACGAGGACGGCAGCACCGTCGCGTTGAAACGTCTGATCTTCGAGAAACCTGACGATCACCGGTTCTTCGAGCAGACGGAACTCGAATTCAAGGTGGCCCAGAAGATTGATCATCCCTACGTCCGAAAATGCTACAAGCTGCGCAAGATCCGCAGCATGTTCCGCGTCAAGGAGCTGCTGCTGTCCATGGAGCATTTCGACGGAAAGTCCCTGGAAGAGACCACGACTCTGAGCTTGGGCGATGTCCTGCTCGTCTTTCGCATGGTGGCGGCCGGACTCAATGCCATGCACCAGCGGGGATATGTCCACTGCGACATCAAGCCCAACAACATCCTGATCAACAAGAACGGGGCCATCAAGATCATCGATCTGGGCCAGAGCTGCCCCATCGGGACCATCAAGTCGCGAATCCAGGGAACGCCCGACTACATCGCCCCCGAGCAGGTTCAGCGCAAGACGTTGGGTCCGAAAACCGACATTTTCAACCTCGGGGCCACGATGTACTGGGCCCTGACGGGCAAAAACGTGCCCACGCTCATCCCGAAGAAGGGCACGCTGTTCGCCAGGAGAAGCGGCCCCGGCTCTTATGGGCCTACCAAGTGCATCCCGCCTCACGAGCTGCGCAGGCAGTTGCCGATCGGGGTTTCCAAGCTGGTGATGGATTGCGTCAAGCAGGACCCGGCGGAACGGCCGGCCAACATGGTGGAGGTGATGTCCCGGCTGGACCTGATGATCCATAGTATTTTCGGCAGCAAAATCAAAGCGAACCGAAATGTCTCAAACAACCATCGACCTGCTCCATAGGGGAATCCGGGCCAACCAGACCGACAGACTCCGACGGGCCAATCTCATCTGTCTGCCGGCGCCAGGCTCGTTGGTGGTTGGGGGCGACATTCACGGGCACCGCCGGAATTTCGAGCGTCTCGTCGCCCATGCGCAATTGGCTCATCACCCGGACCGGCACCTCGTGCTCCAGGAAATCATCCACGGCGGTCCGGAAGACGGGGCGGGCGGATGCCTATCCTACCAGTTGCTCCTCGATGCGGTCCGGTACAAGCTGTGCTTCCCCGACCAGGTCCATTTCGTCATGGGAAACCACGACACGGCCATGATCAACAGCAGCGAGGTGATGAAGAACGGCAAGGAGATGAATCGGGCGATGGCGATGGCCCTGGAGCGGCAGTTCGGCCAGGCCGGGCCTCAGGTCAGGCTGGCGATCCAACAATTTCTCTTCTCGCAGCCTCTGGCCGTCAAGTGCGACAACCGGGTGTGGATTTCCCACTCCCTGCCGAACGACCGCTGCCTCGACCAGTTCGACCCCGGCATCTTCGAGAGAGAGCTCAGGCTCAGCGATTGCGAAAAGCCCGGTTCCGCCTACCTGCTGACGTGGGGCCGCCGGCACAGCCAGGGGACCTTGGACCGCATGGCCAAGTTGCTCGACGTGGACCTCTTCGTGTTGGGCCATCAGCCCCAGCAGAACGGGTGGAGCCAGGCCGGGGACAACCTCATCATCCTTGCCTCGGACCACAATCACGGCTGCCTGCTCCAGATCGACCTGTCGAAAACCTATGCCATCGCCGAGCTGGTGAGCGCCTTGACCCCGCTGGCTTCGATCGCGTAGGTTGGAGGGGTGTGCGAGACGCAGCGCTTTCTCCGGGTGGCATCAACAAGCACAGCTTGCGGGCGGCGACTTTGCATTTGCCCTGGACCCTGCGGAGACGATGTGCAACTATGTTTCGTGGTGCTCGTGCCCCCCTTTTGTCATCCCTTCGGCTTCGCTCAGGGCAGGCTCTGAGCGTCAGCGAAGGATCTCGCCACGGACGTGCACGTGGACTCGATGCGGTAGGGAGCTTTTCCTGCGATGGCCAGATGCTTCGCTTCGCTCAGCATGACAGATGCGGATTGGTCCGGCACGAAGCGTAGTCGCACACTGGAGATGGGGGTTGTTTGACGGTCGTTGCCTCGATATGATGATGTGGCGCGGCATTGAGGCCGATCAACCTTTTTCGGGAGGTGTCTGATGGGACGCTATGGAGCTCTCGTGTTGCCGTTCGTATCGTCAGTGATTCTGTCGGCGGGCGCCTTCGGGGCCGAAGGGTCCGCCAACCCGTATGCCCAATGGAGTCGTGGGCCGTCCAGCAAGGCGAATTTCTTTCCCATCGCCGTATGGCTGCAAGCGCCGGCCAAGGCCGGACTCTACCGAGCCGCAGGGTTCAATTTGTTCATTGGGCTCTGGAATGGCCCGACCGAAGAGCATTTGCAGCAGCTCAAGCAGGCGGGGATGCAAGTGATTTGCAGCCAGAACGCGGTCGGGCTCAAGCACCGGAACGATCCGACGATTGTAGGCTGGATGCACGGAGACGAGCCGGACAACGCCCAATCGCTCCCCGGGGGCAAGGGGTACGGGCCACCGATCCCGCCGGCGACGATCGTCGAGTCGTACACCCGCATCCGGGCGGCGGATCCGAACCGGCCGGTGATGCTCAATCTCGGGCAAGGGGTCGCCTGGGACGGTTATTACGGACGCGGCGTCCGAACGAACCACCCGGAGGACTACCCCGAGTACGTCAAAGGCTGTGACATCGCGTCCTTCGACATTTACCCCGTGGCCCACGACAACCCGCAGGTCGTGGGGAACCTGTGGTACGTGGCTCGCGGGGTCGAGCGGCTCAAGCAGTGGGCGCCGGGAAAGCCCGTCTGGAACTGTATCGAGTGCACTCACATCCAGAACAAGGAACACAAAGCCACGCCGCAGCAGGTACGCTGTGAGGTGTGGATGTCGCTCATCCACGGCTCCATGGGGCTGGTCTACTTCGTTCACGAGTGGCAGCCGAGGTTCGACGAATCGGCGCTGCTGAGCGATCCCCAGATGCTCGCGGCCGTGTCCCAGACCAATCACCAGATCGCCGAGCTGGCGCCGGTCCTGAACAGCCCAACGGTCGCGGACGGCGTCAAGGCGGCGTCGGCCAACACGAGTGTCCCCGTGGCAACGATGGTCAAGAAGCACGGAGGGGCCGTCTACCTGTTCGCGGTGCCAATGCGGGACGGACAGACGCGGGCGAGATTCTCGGTGCAGGGGCTGTCAGGACAGAAAAGTGTGGAGGTCCTCGGCGAGAATCGCACCCTCGAATTGAAAGATGGCGTCTTCGAGGACGATTTCAAGTCCTGGGACGTTCACCTGTACCGAATTGCCACGGGAGGGTGACAAGAGCAGGAGAAGAAGGCATTCTATTCTCTGCTCACTCACACCCCTACGCCCTGCCAGGCGTCTGGGCAAGAAGTAGAATGTCCGCTTCTCCTCATCCCGTGAGAGGCCCCTCCCTTGACCTGAGTCGTCCCGTACCCTATACCTAGTGCAGTTCGATTTTGCGAGGAAGGCCGCATGGCTTTTGATCCTTTTAGCTGGGCGATAGGGTTCACCCTGACCCGGACGGCGGGCTGGCTGCTCAAGAAGAGCGGGGCCGAGACGTTCGCCGACCGTCCGCGCGAGGCGGTGCTGAAGTGGTCTCGCCGCCTGCCGGACGAGTTATCCGACCTGCACCCGGACGCCAATCGTCAAACGCCTGTTCGAGGCGGATTGTGGAGATCTCGGGCCGAGACGCCAACGTCTTGCGAAGTGCTTCGAGGACGAGACCATCCCGGAGGAAGTCCCCTGGTTCGAGGCCATCAAGATTCGAGGAACGAGAGACGGTTTTCTTCTTCGCAGTCGATTGCCAATAATCTACAATCGACTCGCAGTCGGACGGCCGATAACCGTCGTATAAGGACCAAGAGCTGTCGTGGTTGGTTGGCCGGAGAATATGGACTGCGAAGAAGTATGCTGGACATCGCGAGTTCCTTGATGCCAGGGAGGATACTGTAGACGTGACCATATCCGCACATTCTGCTGCCGCTTTGAGACCCCTCCTTGAGGAGTGCGGCTACTCAGATGCGCAATTGGTGCCGGATTTCAGGGTCGGCGATGACATATACCCGCTCGTCGGCTTCGCGAGCAAACCATGGGATTTCGATTCGGCCTGCATCGCCGTTGTAGAGACATCCGGCAAGCCCGAAGATGCTGCTAGGACGTGCCGCCAGTTGGGCGCACCAATTGTATGGGTGCAGCACAATGGGATCGTTGATTGGTGGGTGCAGCATGGCACGGCCCCGAAGCGATTTGACTCCAGACCGCTCGACGAGTTTGCCTCGCTGGTGCGGTCGCGTCGGGCGGATCTCACGCCCGAGGGCGTCTACAGAGCGAAGGTGCTGGGCCGTCTGCCTGGTGCAAGGCAGTTGGACTTCGTAGACGTAGGACTCATGCCCTTGCTGCGGGCCGAGGCGGGCGAGAAGCTGGGCCAACTTGTCGAGGACATGACGCGGGCCACGCTCCAGGGGCTTGGTCGAGTCAATCCAGGCAAAACAATGCTGCGCGACGTATTCACTCGCGTCTTCCGGTTGCTGGCTGGGAAGATCCTCAAGGACAAAGAGGTCGACGACTTCGGTGCGCTTGACCTCCAAGACCCCGCCACAGTCCTGACTGCTGTGGCGAAGCATTACAACGCGACAGAGGCCGACACGAAACTGTCACGAGAGTGGAAAACGGCACTCAAACCAGCCAGCGAGTTGATTTCGGCGTATGGCAACGTGCGTGTCGTCTCGCCCGAATCGCTCGCATACGTCTACGAGCACACTCTGGTCAACAAA
This sequence comes from Phycisphaerae bacterium, assembly GCA_026386805.1. GTDB lineage: Bacteria > Planctomycetota > Phycisphaerae > Sedimentisphaerales > Anaerobacaceae > PLanc-01. Next base: position 79,658 of record JAPLMX010000189.1, read on the forward strand.
GACCTCCGCAAGAAACTCGGGATTCACGCGACGCCTCCGTACCTGGTGGACTACATCGTCTGGCAGCTCTACGACTGGATCTGCGAGATTCCGCAAGAAGACCGGCACGTCTTCGAGCCTGCGTGCGGCCATGCGCCGTTTCTTCTGGCCGCCATGCGCATGCTACGACTGGAGATGCAGGGCGAGACGGATCGCAGAATCCACAATTACCTGAAGACCCATATCCACGGCGTCGAGATCGACGACTTCGCCCTTGAGATTGCTCGCCTATCATTGACGCTCGCGGATATTCCTAACCCCAACGGTTGGGATCTCAAGCCCGGTGACATGTATGCGTCAGACGTGTTGACGCAGGAGGCCGCGAAGTGCCGGGTTCTGCTAAGCAATCCACCGTATGAAGCGTTTGGGAAGGGCGACCAAGCCAAGTACAAGGAAAGGGGGCACGAGGTCCGGTATAAAAAGGCCGTGGAGATGCTCAGCCGCACGCTGCCTGAGCTTCCGGTTGGGGGCGTCTTCGGGGTCTTGGTGCCACAAGCCGTACTCAATGGCCCAGAAGCCCGCGAGGTGCGTGAGGTGCTTCTCAGAGACTTCACGCTTGCGGAAATCTGTCGCTTCCCAGGCAAGGTCTTTGAATTTGCCGAAATGGAAACGGCAATTATCCTCGGACGTCGCCATTCTGAGGGTTTTGACCCGAGGTCTCATCGTGTGCGCCTGCGCTCCGTGGGCGAGCACGGTCTTTCCAAGTTCATAGAAAACTATTCTGTGGAGGAAGACCTATCGGTTCCGCAGTCTCGCTTCCAACGGGACCCAAGCTTTGCGCTCACCGTGCCAGCACTGGATGAACTGTGGGCTCATTTGGATAGTAATCCGCGTATCTCGGACATCGCAGCGGTCGGTCGGGGAATTGAGTTCAAAGGCGAAGAGGCACGGAACGGAGTCCCTGTCGTCTTGCCGCATCCAAAGCTACCAGATTATCCCTCTGGTTTTGCAGGGGTGGCCAGGACGACCCAAGAGATATTCACCACTCCACCTCTTCGTGGTCTTGCCGCCAAGGCCGACCTGATCGAAAATCCCCGGCAAGGGATGGCTACGGGCAAGCCCCAAGTTCTCGTGAACCGGAACCGCGCCGCAAGGAACCGATGGCGGCTCAAGGCTCTGCTCGATCCTGATGGAAAACCTGTCAAAAACAACTTCCTGATCGTGCGGCCTGAGGACTCAAAAGTCCCCGCTCTCTTCCTATGGGCGATTCTCAACTCTCCGATCGCCAACGCCTTCGTCGCACGCGACACAATGAAACGAGATAACGCAGAAAGCGCGTTGGGCAACGTGCCGATCCCTCGGCTTGACGCTCGCGCCATCGAGGAGGTATTGACAGCAGCACAAGCATACCGTGACCTCGCGGCCAAGGGTTCAGCACCGACAAAGCGGAAGCCAGATCAGGCGTCGCTTTTCCAAGCATTACCAGAGGTGCCTGATGGACCAGCCGATTCACAGATTTGCGATGCGCTTCTCGCAATGGATGCTGCCGTACTCAGAGCGTATGATCTTGCCTCGCGACTTGAACGCCAGCTACTTGACTTTTTTAGTGGCATAGAACGTAAAGGAGTCGGCTGCACGTTCACTGGTTATTTCCCTGCGGATTTCAAGCCGACAATTCCGTTGTGGATGTATATTTCGGACGATTTCCGCCGATGCCGCGCTGACTACCTGATTAGCCGAGTGCCACAGATTACAGATCCCGTGCTTGTGGATGCCCTTGCGGAGGTTGAGTAGGTGGAAGGCTATCTGCTGGACAACAATGTCATCTCGATTCTGATGCGTCCAAAGGATCCTCGTTATCCTCAGGTCAAGGCGAGATTTGACGGACTGGGAGCATCGCCCGTGTATCTACCTGTAATCGCAATCGCTGAAATCGAGTATGGTATGGCAAAGGCTGATCGCCCCGATGAGCAGCAACGAAACGCAGTCCGTTGTTTTTTCGCAGATTATCCAATCCACCTGTCGATCAACGATGATACCGTCGAACCCTATGCGCTGATTCGGGCACAGTTGTGGAAGGATTGTGCCACCAGAATTGGGAGCAAGCACAAGGAAAAGCTCCCGGAGGAGCTGGTAGATCGTGAAAGTGGAAAACTTCTGGGTATTGATGAGCGAGACCTACTCATTGCGAGTGTCGCTGCGCAGTACAATCTTGTACTTGCCACGTGTGACCAGAACCCAGGCATGACAGCTATCGATGCGGCAGCAGCAAGACTCGCACAATCTGGCCATCCGATCCGATTGCGGATCAGCTACTGGAGAGGATAGAGAAGACTAAGAAAAGGGTATATTCTGCTTTTCTCCTTTGTTCCTTTTGGGACAGGGCGTCGCACCCGCGCATTTCACGTTCTCACATGGCGAAAAGAGATTCCCTTTGAGGATCGATTTCTGCACGCGGATAGATAGGATTCGATTCTCGCCTGGCAGATCCTCTTCGTCAGAAACTGCAACTTCTTCACCTGCTCGGCGAGGCGTTCGAGCTGGGCCTTGGCGATCCGGTAGCCGGGACAAAGAAAAGGTTGCGGCGGGGACGGTTTGCGCATAGAATCCACGATTTGGTCTGGGGATTTTGAAAGGGACCGTGGATGAAATATGACGTGGCTGACTTGGCGTTGGCGTCGGAAGGCAAACGCAGAATTTTGTGGGCAGACAACGACATGCCGGTCCTGGCGGCGATTCGCGAGCGGTTCGCGCGGACCAAGCCGCTCAAGGGCAAGAACGTGTCCGCGTGCCTGCATATCACGGCGGAGACCGCCAACCTGGCGCGGGCGCTGAAGGCGGGCGGGGCCAACGTGGTCCTGTGCGGCTCCAACCCGTTGAGCACGCAGGACGACGCGGCGGCTTCCCTGGTCAAGGACTTCGGGATTCCGGTCTTTGCCATTCGCGGCGAGAACCGGGCGACCTATTACAAGCACATCAACGCCGCCATCGACCACGAGCCGGTGATCACGTTCGACGATGGGGCCGACCTGGTCAACGAGATGCACACGAAGCGCAAAAAGGACGCCGGCCGGATCATCGCGAGCATGGAAGAGACGACCACCGGCGTGATTCGCCTGCGGGCGATGGATCAGGAAGGCAAGCTGAAATTCCCGGTGATCGCGGTCAACGACGCCAAGAGCAAGCACCTGTTCGACAACCGCTACGGCACAGGGCAATCGACGGTGGACGGCATTATCCGTTCGACGGATTTTCTCGTGGCAGGAACGAAGGTCGTTGTCGTCGGCTACGGCTGGTGCGGCCGGGGGTTTGCCATGCGGGTTCGCGGGATGGGGGCGATTACCATCGTCACCGAGGTCGATCCGACCAAGGCGCTGGAAGCTGCCATGGAAGGCTTTTTGGTCATGCCGATGAAGGAGGCCGCGAAGATCGGGGACGTGTTCGTGACGCTGACCGGCGACAAGCACGTGATTCGGCCGGAGCATATCCGCTTGATGAAGGACCGGGCGGTCATCGCCAATAGCGGGCATTTCAACGTCGAGATCGACATCCCCGGCCTGACCAAGATGAGCAGCAAGATCACTCGCGGCGTGCGAAATCACGTCGATGAATATATCGTGGGCCGCAGCAAACGCATCTATCTCCTGGCCGAGGGCCGGCTGATCAATCTGGCGGCGGCGGAAGGACACCCCGCCAGCGTGATGGATATGAGCTTTGCCACCCAGGCCCTGCAGGCCGAGTGGGTCTGCAAGCACGCGGGCAAGCTCGAAGCCAAAGTCTACGACGTGCCGTCGGAGATCGAAGACCAGGTATGCCGGCTGAAGCTCAAGGCGATGGGGCTCGCCATCGACACGCTGACGCCGGAACAGGTGGCCTATCTGACCTCCAGCGGCGAAGGAACATAAGGCGAGTGGGAGGTGGGAAGTTGGAAGTGTGAAGCAAGAGGCTTGGCGCTTCCGATTGGGGACTTCAGACTTGCAGCTTACCACTTGAGACTTCGGTTATGGCACCCGAGCTCGAAAAAACGCCGAAGACGCCGAAGACCTTCCTGGCGGTCGGTCCCACATTGCACTACAGTCACCGGAACGTGCAGTTCTATTGGCTGCTGGCGGCCTTCATGTTCGCCCTGGCCTGCTTGTTCTGGGCGCGGATCGTGTCGGGGACGTTCTGGGCCTTCAACTTCGAGTCGCAGACGATTCCCGATTTTCACGACCTGGGCCGGGCCACTGTCACCGGGGTTAGCGTCTTCGAGTACCCCTGGCAGATTATCGTCCTGGGCTTGCTCATGGGGATCATGGCGGTGGTCCCGGTGCTCGTCGCCCAGTTGATGAGTTTCGGGCACAGCTTCCTCTTCGTGCTGGCCGTGTTCTTTTTGGCGAATCTGCCGGGCTTTGCGGTGTTTCTGATCGTTAGTTGTTTTGCGGTGGCGGTCCGACCGCTGCGGTTCCGCTCCCGCCTTATCGCGATTGCCCTGTGCATGGCCCCGCAACTGGTTTATTGGGGGGCGTTCGGCGGGGCTCGCGGCGTGGAGCCGCTGGAATGGGGATTTTCCTTTGCCCCGTGGATCTGGGCGTGGCTGACGGGGATGACTGTCGCCGGCATCGTGCTCGCCCTCGGCCACTACACGCGCTACAAGCCCGGGCTGATCTGGACCTTCACGACCACCACCCTGCTGCTGGCCCTGGCGATTTTTGGGTGGACCATCGGCTTTGACGAGCTGGACTACCAGCTTTATGTGGCCCGGAACAACCCCGAAGAGGTGGCGGAGTTTCGCGACCACAGCATCCGCGAGGCGCTGGACAAAACGATCACCGACCCGAAGGAGAAGGAGTACCGCAAAGTGTTCTTCTACCCGACCGAGGTCATTCCGCTGCGGGAGGAGATGAAGAAGGAGATTCAAAGCTCCCTGGCCCGGGACGACCGGTGGCCGAGCTGGCTGATCGTGTCGGACGAGCTGCTGTACGAGGGCAAAAGGCAGTGGTTGAACGAGCAGTACGACCGGTTCATCCACCCGTCGAGGCCGCGTTGGATGCCCGTGGCGATCTATGAGAGAATCGTCGAGCGTCGGTCCCGCAGCCCACGGATGCCGATTGCCCTGTACTACAAGGCGATTCTGAACGAGTACACGCCGGACCTGCGGCGTCTGGGGCAGGACGAGACGCTCCATTTCTCCAGCGATTACCCCCGCAGACCGTCGTCGCGCATCTGGCTGCGTCTGTGCAACGACCCCTACGGCGCCAGTCCGGAATCGGCGGAGGCCCGCTGGCGTGCGGCCAAGCTGCTCACCAGCCAGAAGGGACTGGAGAAGGCCAGAGCCGTCCTCGTGGACGCGGAGGGCATCGTTTCGAAGTATCTGGCGGTCGAGCGAAAGACCCCCTCGGCGGGGAGCGACAGCCTGTTCAGTGCGTTTCGGCGCCCGCCGGAGACGGTGATGATGCCGATGAAGCTCCGGGAGCTGCAAGGGCGAATCTACGAGCTGCAGACGCTCCTCAGCGACGAGAATCTTGCGGGCGCCGACGGTGCCCTGGAGCGGCTGGCCACGTTCGTGATGCTCAATCCTTACAGCTTGGATTACGAGTCGCAGCTCGACTGGCTGCTGACGCAGACGGGCGAGAAAGACGGCCTGCGCGACAACATCCTGCTGGCCAAGGCCAAGCTGATCGCCGATGACCAGCACCGGGCCCAGCGTCTGAGCGAGCTGAGCCTCCAGTATCAGAACACCGACGGCGGCATGCAAGCCCTGTACGAGCTGACACGGCTGAACATCCGCCTGTACCAGCGGGAATCGAAGCGGCCGAACCTGGTGTCGGCCCGGACCATGCTGACCAGCTTCCTGAGCCTATACCCCAACAGCTTCTACGCGTCCCAAGTCAAGAAGAACCTGGATGACCTGCCCCGCCCGGAGTAGACCGGCCGGGACATCGGCTCGCTCAGCGATCCCTTGGAAACGGTGTCCGGCCAACTTTCGTGGTGCAGGTGCGCTCCGCCTGACAAATGCAGACCGGCCTGCCCCAAAACGTAGCCGCGCACGTGAAACTTCATTTTGCATTTTTGGCTCTCCCTCGGTACGATAAGTTGTGATCAGCGGCCCCACGTGCAGGTGCGCCGCGGTGTACGGACGGGTAGGCAGGGTATTTCCGGATGGCAAACAGCAACTCAGGTCTTGACTTGTGTGTCGTGGTCGTGGGCGACCCGAGCCGGGAGCTTGTCCAAGCAACGGTGCGGCTGGCGCGGGAACGGGAAATCGACACCGTGTCGTGTGAGAATGTATATTCGGCCGTGGCCCAAATGGCCAAGGCGGCCGACGGGCGCATCCTGATCGTGGGAACGATTCAGGAATTGACGAGAGAAAATGGTTCTTTCTTTCGCATCGCGGCCGGCCATGCGGTTCCCTGCTGCTGTCTGCTCGACCAAGCCGGCCCGGCCGGACGGCCGGCAGACCCCCGTGGCGATCTTTCGCGAGGGGCAACCCAAGACCTGCTGGAGGCCGTGCGCGCCGGCGCCACGGTCCTGAGCAACGTGCAGGACCTTCGAGACGTTCTCGAGAAATGGCTCGCCACGGCCCGGCGGCACAATGCGCCCCGCGCCGGGCGGGAGCCGTCGCAGGCCAAACGCCAGACGCGCGACGCCGCCGGCGCATCGTATGAGGACTTGCGGGCGACTGAGGCGGAGCTCAGTGCCTTGCTGGAGTAGGGTGGAAGACCGATGGACAGGGTGTCGGATTCGATGGCTGCGCCGACGGGCGGCAGAGTGTTGCTGATTGGCGCTATCGGCAAGGCCCTGTTGGACGCCGTTCACGTGGACCGATACCCGTGCGAGGTGCGAACGAACATCCTGGAGGGGATCGACGCCGCCGCGCGCGGCCGATTCGCGGCCATCGGCGTCGTCATGGCCGGGACGACTCACCAGCTTGCCCCGGCGCTCAAGGCCTTGCGCGAGGCGGCGAACGCCAAGATCTTTCTGCTGGCCCAGATGCACGAAGAGCCGACCGCCCGGCGTCTGGTCGAGGCGGCGGACGAGAAGCTGGCGGACACCTATCTGGTCTGCCCCACGTGCTGGGCGAGTCTTTGTTCGTACATGGGCATCGACCGAGCGGTGGATGACAGAGGACAGAAGGCACAGGACGGCATCGCGGCAAATCCACCATCCGCAATGTTGTCACCCCGGACGCCGATCCGGGGCCGCCATCCGCCATCGGAAGTGCCGCTCCTCGAGCTGGAGCAGAAGATCCGGCACTTGGAGTGGCTGGCGACGACCGACGATCTGACCGGCCTGAAGAACCGCCGGTACATTTGGGAGTTCGCCCGGCAGATTCTCGACCGCGCCCGGCAGACCAAGGGCCGCGTCACCCTGCTCGTCTTCGACATCGACAACTTCAAGCACTACAACGACGTCTACGGCCACCTGACCGGCGACGAAATCCTGCGCCAGGCGGCAGTCCTGATGCGGCGCTGCTGCCGCAGCCACGACGTCGTCGGCCGCATCGGCGGCGACGAGTTCGCCGTGATCTTCTGGGACGACCCGGGCTCTCAAACAGGTGGCACCGCCGCCCCCGGCGGTGTTCCATCCCGATTCGAGGGCGTCCCGCCCTCGAATCGCGGGCAAGATGCCCGCGACACAGGCGGCCGGGCCACAGAGCGGGAGCGACGCGCCGCCACGGCCGAGCACCCCAGCGAGGCGATCCTGCTGGCCAAACGATTCCAGAAGGAATTCGGCAACGCCGACCTGCACCTGCTCGGTCCCGAGGGGCGGGGTGTTCTAACCATCAGCGGCGGCTTAGCCAGTTTTCCCCGCGACGGCGACACCGTCCAGCAGCTCTTCGAGCGGGCCGATCTGGCCCTGCGCGGCGCCAAGGGCAGCGGCAAAAACCGGATCTACCTCGTCGGCCCATCGGGAAGCTCGGAGTCGAACGCCGAGCTGTAAAGCGATATCCGATATCGCCGAGAGAGGATGGATCTTGCTCAACACGAGTCTGCGCGTTTGAATGGGAATCTCACGCTGCAACCGGAAAACCGCCGCACCGCCGTGGTTTTCTATCGGGTCAATGCTCTTGATGGAGGGTTTGCGATCCGGCGGTACCCCCGGGGTGAGTACCTGCGGCCATCGCCGCACTGTGGATGCCTTCAACATAGTGCACGTATTGCACATAGGCCTCCACGAACTCCCGCCCCGCCTCGACGCTCTGTTCGGCGTGCTTCTTTGCCTCCACAGCCCTCTTGAGCCGCTCCCGGATGCCCTCCGCCACGTGGGCAGTCACCTTCTCGATCACCGCGTCCGCCGAGCCACTGTCCAACGCTTGGTCTGCCAGGGCCACGATCGGCTCGACCGGCTCATCCTTGATGCCGGTATAGGGCTCCCCTTCACCCGCGCGATGCAGACGAACGAGGGTCTCCATCCAGGAAGTACCGATCAGCCACTTCCTTGGCATCAGGTCCCTTGGCGCGAACGGCCAAGGTCTTCTGGAAGACCGCCTTCACCTCGACCTCGTGTTCCTTCTTGACCCACTTGAGCACGGGCGTGATCTCGCCCTCTTCCAGAGCCGCCTTAGCTGTCAGGACGACCGGGCCCCTGAGCGTGTCGCAGTGTGCCCTCACCGTGTTGACCAGGAGCATACCGCACCCCAGCAATACAATCACCACCGAGGCGATCTTCACCGGGATCCATGTCTTTTTCATAACCTACTCTCCTTTCGTTGCTCTGCCTTCAGTTGGTCCCCATCGCCTATCGAGTCTTCCATGGGGTAGAGCACGTGGTCTTCTCGGTCGATGTGTGATCGCAGCAGCGAGGTGTAGGCCGACAGATTTTCCCGGATTCTGCCCGTGGCAGCGGCGTCCGGCTCACCTTCTTCCGGAAGCGCCTCCCAGATTGCCCGGATGCAGGCGCGGCCCTGCTCGTGGTCATGCAGCATGACGGCCAAAGGCCTGGACCTCATGGACATGCCGCGTTGATACATCAGGTCGAACAAATGCCTTTCCTCCTTGGCGTGGTGACAGTGGTCGACGAAACCTCGAAAGAAATCCGCCATCTCGCGGAGAAGCGATGCGTGGATCGTGCCATTCTTCTCGATCGAGGCGACTTCGTTCTCTGCTGCTTCAAGGACCCGAAGGATCACTTGGTGCTCGTGCTTCAAGGTTTCTGTCGGCGTCATGAGTGCCTCCTTCTGTTGTCAATGGCCCGGGTATGGCGGGCGACCAACTTCGGTCCTGTCTGGATTCCGCATCGGAACCTCCCCAAGCCAGGATTTCTCATTTACGCTGCTCTTGCACGTTACTCGCCCTATGATATGAAGGTGCTGCACCCGAGTTCAATAGCTGTGGCCATCAGACGCGTCTTTCGTTTGCCGCTCGGCCGTCCGGCGGTTAGAATCACGACGACCCTCGGACGAGTTGTATCACCGAGCAAGTGAAGTTGGCTTCGAGTGAAAGGGGACCTCATGAAGAGCGTAAGGACCGGTAGATTGCGGATGGTTGGGCTGTTGGCGGTGTGCCTCCTGCTGGCGGGCGGTCTGTGGGCGGCACAGCAAGTCGATAAGAAGCTGAACCTGCCCATTGCTCCGGGGCCGTTCCAGCCGGAGTTTGAATCGTTCACCCAGTACCAGTGTCCCGAGTGGTTTCGCGACGCCAAGCTTGGCATGTGGGCGCACTGGGGGCCGCAGGCGGTGCCCATGATGGGCGACTGGTATGCCAGGCACATGTACGTCCAGGGGCACCCGCAGTACCAGCATCACCTGGAGACCTACGGCCACCCCTCCACGAACGGCTACAAGGACATCATCCCGCTTTGGAAGGCCGAGAAGTGGGACCCGGAGCGGCTGATGGCCCTCTATAAGAAGGCCGGGGCCCGCTACTTCGTCAGCATGGGCTCGCACCACGACAACTTCTACCTGTGGAACTCGCAGCTTCACAAGTGGAACGCCGTCAACATGGGTCCGAAGCGCGACGTGGTCGGCGACTGGCAGAAGGCGGCCAAGAAGAACGGCCTGTACTTCGGTGTCTCGGAGCACCTGGGCGCCAGCTTCACCTGGTTCCAGGACAGCCACAAGTCCGACAAGACCGGTCCGCAGGCCGGTGTGCCCTACGATGGGGCAGACCCGAAATACCAGGACTTGTATCACTTCCCCGCCGAGCCTGGCGACAAGGCGTGGTACAGCAACAATCCCCGTTGGCAGCAGCAGTGGTTCGACCGCATCAAGGAGCTGGTGGACATGTACCACCCCGATCTGCTGTACACCGACGGCGGCGTGCCCTTCGGCAATGAGGTCGGCCGCAGCCTGATCGCCCATTTCTACAACGCCGACGCCCAGAAGCATGGCGGCAAGCCGCAGGTGGTTTACACCTGCAAGCAGGAATCCAAGGGCATGTGGATCGACGATCTCGAACGCGGCGTCATGCCCGGCATCCGCCCGACGCCCTGGCAGACCGACACCTCCATCGGCGACTGGTATTACAACAAGAACTGGAAGTACCGCGGCACCGATTGGGTGATCCACATGCTCGTCGATATCGTCAGCAAGAACGGCAATCTCCTGATCAACGTGGTCCAGCGGCCCGACGGCTCGCTCGACCCGGAAGCCGAGCAGATTCTCGCCCAGATGGCCGATTGGATCGCCATCAATGGCGAGGCCATCTACGGCACCCGGCCCTGGCTCGTCCACGGCGAAGGCCCGGTCCGCGCCAAGGGCGGCAACTTCAAAGAGGACTTTGCCTACACCGCCAAGGACGTTCGCTTCACCACCAAGGGTGACGGGACTCTCTATGCGTTCGTCATGGGCTGGCCGGAGAACGGGCAAGTCACGATTCGCTCGCTGGCCAAGCTGCCCGGCGTGACCGGCAAAATCACCGGTGTGACGCTTCTTGGTTCCTCGGGCGAATTGAAATGGAACCACGAGACCAACGGCCTGACGATCCAACGGCCCGGCCAGAAGCCCTGCGATTACGCGGTGGCATTCAAGATCGTCGGCGAGGACCTGCGGGGCTTCAAGCCCGAATTGGCCGTGCCGACGCCCAGCGCGATTGTCCAGCCGGACGCTTCCGGCAAATACACCCTGGCCCCGGACACCACCGAACTGCACGGCAACCTCAAGGAGGAAACCCAGGGGGGCCGGCCCAATATCGGGTTTTGGGACAATCCCAAGGACTGGGCGTCCTGGAAGGTGAATGTCCAGCCGCCGGGCAAGTTCAAAGTTATCGCCGGTTGCGCCACGGTGCATTCGGGCGCCTCTCTTGTGGTCGAGGCAGCCGGTCAGAAGCTCACGGGCAAAGTGCCCGCGACCGGGGCCTGGGACAAGTTCGAGGAGCTGACTTTGGGCACGATCGAGATCAAGCAGGCCGGCGAACAGACCGTGAGCATCCGCCCGGGCGATGCACAGACTTGGAAAGCCATCAACTTGCGAAGTATCGTTCTGACGCCGGAGAGCCGTTCGTAGTGACGCCGTGAGGCGTTTCTTGGAAGTTTGAAGTGTGATGGTTGATTGCTGATTCACATCATAAATCAACGATCTCACTTTCGTCGATGCCCTTACGGGCACACTACAAACGGCTCACAACTCCGGGTGGCATCGCCAAGGCCTTGGGCCTTGACGATGGTCTTGCCCATAGACAATCGAGGCATCGCCAGTCGTTCGACAAGCTCAGGACGGACGCGGCGATTGACAACGCCATCCACACAGGGCACAGAAGATGGATGCAATAGAGCTGGACAGTGTGTGCAAGTCGTTCGGGCCGGTGCGGGCGGTGGACGGGCTGAGCGTTCACGTGCCGCAGGGGTGCGTGTACGGCTTCCTCGGTCCCAACGGGGCGGGCAAGACCACGACGCTTCGCATGATCATGGACATTATCCGGCCGGATAGCGGGAGCATTCAGTTATTCGGCGATCCGGCGTCCGCGCGGGCCCGCGATCGCGTCGGGTACATGCCGGAGGAGCGGGGGCTCTATCGCAAGATGACCGTCACGGCGGTGCTCAACTACTTCGGCTCGCTCAAGGGGCTGCCCGCCGGCCGGCTCAAGGCAAAGGTACCCGAATGGCTCCAACGGGTCGATCTGGCCGAGCACGCGGGCAAGAAGGTCGAGGAGCTTTCGCGGGGAATGCACCAGAAGCTCCAGTTCGTGGTGACGGTGATCAACGACCCGGATCTCGTGATCCTCGATGAGCCGTTTTCGGGCCTCGACCCGGTGAACCAGGACATGCTGCGGGAGATCATCAGCGGCCTGCGGCGGGAGGGCAAGACCATTCTCTTCTCGACGCACGTGATGCACGAGGCCGAGCGGCTGTGCGACTTCATCGTGCTGATCGACCGGGGCGAAGTGGTCGTCAACGGCACGCTCGACCAAATCCGGGCCAGGCACGAGGCCAACACGATCTCCATCGAGTTGGAGGGGGACGCCGATTTCGTCCGGGCGCTGCCGATGGTGCAGGCCGTCAAGCCGGACGGCCGACGGCTGGACGTGCGATTGCGGGACCAGGCCGACTCGCAGGATTTGCTGCGGGCGCTCGTCGAGCGGGCACGCGTGCGGGTATTCGAGATCAGACAGCCCACGTTACACGAGATTTTCGTCCGGCTTGTCGGAGGCGATCATGCGAAAGATCTATAAGGTCGCCGAGCGGGAATTCAACGAGACGGTCCGGACCCGCACGTTCCTCATCAGCCTGCTGCTGATTCCGATCATCATCGGCGGCATCCTGCTCTTCGGCGATAAGCTGGCCCCGCGCAAGGACGCTCCGCGCCCGCCGGTGCGGGTCCGCGTGGCCGGTCCGTCGAGGGAGCTGTCGCAGAAAATCGAGACCGTCTTCCAAGAGTACAACCAGGCTCATCCGCTGGGCTCGATCTCGTTGAGCGTCGTGAGCACGCCGGACGAACGCATCGAGGAGCAAGGGAAAGAGGACCTGCGAAGCGACGAGTTGGACGCCCTGGCCGTGATGGAGGGTGACCTGGAAGGCCAGGGAGGTGCGATTCGCATCTTCACGCACAAACCCAAGCCCTCCCAGGTGGACGCGCTCGGAACGGTGGAGCGTCTGCTGCGGGACGCCGTGATCGACCGGAGGTACGAGACCCGCGGCCTGGATCGCAAAGTGCTCGAAGGCATCTGGAACATACCCATCCGCTGGGCGGAGCTGGGCGAGGGACAGGGACAGGAACGGGCACAAGGGCAAGGCCAGCGGATGGCCCGGATGATGGTGCCCTTCGCATTCATGTACCTGATCTTCCTGGGCATCGTCGGCATGGGCCAGCACATGATCAGCAGCATCATCGAGGAGAAGAACTCCCGGATCATCGAGGTCCTGCTGTCGGCGGTCAGCCCATTCGAGCTGATGACGGGCAAGATCGCGGGCTTGGCGGCGGTTGGTTTAGCTGTTACGGCTCTCTGGGGCGCGGCGGCATATGGCGCAGCGCGATGGCAAGGCATTCAGATTGACATCGGCGCCGGCTTGCTCGTCTATGGCCTCGTCTACTACATCCTGGGCTTTGTCCTGTTCAGTGCGATCCTGGCCGGTGTCGGCTCGGTCTGCAACACGATCAAAGAGACACAGAGCCTGATGATGCCGATCATGCTGGTCTTCATCATCCCGATGGTCGTCTGGCCCCGGCTGGCCCAAGAGCCCAACGGCGAGTTGGCCCGCGTGCTGTCGTATGTGCCGCCGACAACGCCGATGGTGATGGTCCTGCGCCTGTCGAGCGGCACCGACATCTGGCCGGGCGAGGTGGTCCTCTCGATCCTGGCCTTGATCGCCGGCGTCTTAGCGGCGCTGTGGGCGGCGGCCAAGGTCTTTCGCACCGGCATTCTCCTCTACGGCAAACGCCCCGGCGCCCGCGAAATCCTCCGCTGGCTGCGGGAAGGGTAGCGGAACCGGTGGGGCAAGCCCCACCCTACGATGCTTCGGACGGTTGTTGCGTATGTAGGGTGGGGCTTGCCCCACCGATTGGCCGCGAATATGCTGGGCACCTATGCCGAACTACATCCGTGCCAAGCCGTAGGGTGGGGCTTGCCCCACCGCGACGCCGCGAATAGGCTGTGGTCTTATGCCGAATTATATTCGCGCCAGGTTGGAAGGAGCCCATTACTTCTTCACGGTCGTCACGTATAACCGCAGGAAGCTGTTTTGCTCCGAATGGGCACGTCAATGCCTGCGCGAGGCGATCCGCCAGACCCAAGCACGATACCCATATGAATCCATTGCGTTCTGCCTCATGCCGGAGCATCTTCACTGCATCTGGAAGTTGCCGGATGACGATGCGGATTTCTCTATCCGCTGGTCGCCGATAAAAGGGCTCTTCACACAGCAATATCGTCGCGGGACGCGTCATCCCGAATCAGTGCCTGCTTCACGCAAACGAAAAGGTGAGGCCTGCATTTGGCAGCGGCGATTTTGGGAACACCGGATTCGCGACCAGCACGATCTTCAGAAGCACGTAGACTACATCCACTACAATCCAGTCAAACATGGTTTGGTTAAGCATATGGAAGACTGGCCGTGGTCAACGTATCACCAGTACGTGAAGGAAGGATTCTACGGGCGCGTTGTGAATCTCGACGAGACCGCCAACATCGATCCAGCCGATTTCGGCGAATGACAAGCCAGGCACGCGCCCGGCGAGCGGAGTTATGTGGAAGCCGCTAAAGTGAAAAGGAATCGGTGGGGCAAGCCCCACCCTACGGCTATCGCCTGTTGGCAGCCACGGCCCCGGGGACGGGGTGCGGACAACGAGTTGGCTTATGTCGTCCGGTTGCGTAAGGACTTGCGCACTGGTAGGTGGGGCTTGCCCCACCACTACGCCCCGGATATGCTGTAACGCGATGGTGAGTGGTCCGTGTGTGTCTGAGATCGGGGGTTGGGGGACGTCGCGAAGAGAACTGCCATGAGTGTGATCGACATCAGTCCCTTATCGTGGGAGGCGCTGCTGTGCTGCTTCCTGTCCGGGATCATCATCGGGTTGGAGCGGCAGTTGCGGGGCAAGCCCGTGGGGATGCGCACGAGCGCCTTGATCTGCCTGGGGACGTACATCTTCATCGCCATCACGCGGCACGTGTCCAACGAGATCACGGACCCCTCCCGCATCATCGGCCAAGTGATCACGGGAATCGGTTTTCTGGGCGCCGGCGTCATTCTCGCCCGCCACGGGGCTATCATCGGCGTCACGTCGGCCTCGGCGATCTGGGTCCTGGCGGCTATCGGCGCCGTGATCGGAGTCGGATTCCCGTGGCTGGGCGTCAAGCTGGCCCTTCTGACGGTGGGGATCCTTGTCGGCGTGGGGTTTCTCGAACGCCATTTCGAATTCCTCCAGCGCGGCGTCCATCACAACCCCCATGCGCGGCCCAAGCATCCGCCGGGCCCGTCCTGGCGACCGACCCGGGATTCAGAATAGATCAACGTGAGCAGACCGCCTTGGTGGTGTGCGGCGGGCATCGAGAATTCGGATCTGGCTGGGGCCGACAAGCTGGTAGCGAATGCCGCGCCAGCGGATGGTGCGCCCGACGGACGACGAGAGCATCAGGACAAACAGCACGAGGGACCAAAGCCAGCAGCCGAATACATCGGCCGCGACGGCGGGCAGCAGTTGGGGCAAATACTCGCCCAGCACCTTGGTCATGGAGAGCTGGCGCAGCACCGCCCGCGTGAGCTGGCCCCAGAAGAAGATGATAGGCACGGCGGCATAAAGCACGACATGCTCGGCGTGGATGACCCCGGCGTAGATCGCCGCTGCGATGCCACCCCACAGGCCGGCGACGGCCCCGAGACTGCCGAAGAACCCCAGCCACCACGCGCCCGGGGCGTAGACCCGCGTAATGAGGAACTGCCGGCGGCCGAACTCATAGAGCCTTCGCCACGTCGAGGACTCGAAGGAAGCGACTAGGCACTCGGGAACGAAGGTGATCTTCAGACCGGCTCGCTTCACCGCCCGGCTCAAGGACAGATCATCGCTGAGGGTCTGGGACCAGATCTCCCCAATCCGGAGCCGGCGAAAATCGTCCATCCGGATAGCCATGGAGCCGCCCCAAGCCAGGTTGAAGGGGCTGTTGCCCAGGAACTGAGCGACGGCGGCGTTGATCGCGGACAAGGCCAGAGTGGCCGGATTGTTCGCCGTCGGGACGAACCATCGGTATCCGGTCGTGGCGCCTCGCTTGGACACATACAACGGGTGGACCAGGCAGCTTAGCCAATCCCGGTGGACGCAGACATCCGAGTCGGCAAAGGCCAGGACTTCGCTGTCCGTCGGCACTCGGTCCAGGGCGTACAGAAGGTTGTGAATTTTTTGGCTGGAGGATTGGGACGGCCCCGCGACCAGGACCTGAATGTCGAGGGCACGCGATTTTGAGGCCAGCTCGCTCTTGAGCCCGGCCAGCTCCATGTACGCCGGGTCGGACGGGTCCTCGACCACAAAGAGCAAATGGTAATTCTCATAGTCCTGCTCGAAAAAAGAACTGAGGTTGGAGCGGAAACGGGCGTCAATGCCCTTGCACGGAACGATCAGAGCCGTGCGCGGCCGATAAGAAGAGCACTTGCCGGCGGCGAGCTTCTTCAAGGCATAGTGATAGTTGTTGATAGCCAAGTAGACCACAAGCAGTTGTACCACGATCGCCGCCCAGGCTATGGGAAAATACCAGTTCATCGACACTACGATAGTCGAATCGTGGCAAAAGACCAGAGTTTTTCATCGCGGAGATGTCCACACATGTGACGATAGACGCGGACACAAGCGTTGGATACCGTCTTTCTCATTGACGGATTCACGCCGGACACGTAGGGTGCCCCGTGAAGACTGGCGTCGAATTTCGAGCTTTCTTGCTCTCTGCGTGTCACGGTCGCATCAATAGGGAGGATACAGTCCTTCCATTCCCTCACCGCCGTAGCCGCCCATGTCTTCGTACAGCCCGTTCTCGTCGCCTTCCATCCCGCGACCGCCGCGGCCTCGACCGCGCATGCCGCTCTTGTTGAACGCCCGGAACGGCTGCGGCTCCTTGTGCTTCTCCGTCTGCACGTACTGATACGCCGACGCCAGGTCCTTGGGCCAGTTGCTGGCGTTGACGGGCATGTGCTCGATCCGCGTCCCGTCGTCCGTATAGAGCATGTCGTGGTACATGCGCGGACGCAGGTTCGGTGCGTTGCCCCAGTCATTGACCGGAACGAGATCGACGAGGACCTTGCCCGTGCGATAGTCCACCATCTTCGGGACGTTCTGCTGATCGGGAGTCAGCGGCATGTAGCCCGGCGGCATCCCGCCCGGTCCCATCGGGGGACCGCCGCGCGGCCCCGTGATGCGATCGGGCCCCGCTCCCGGCGGGTATCCGTATCCGGGCCCCGTCCGGGCCCGGCTGCGCTTGTCCTCTTCCTTCTTCGGCTCCATCTCCTTGCCGATCGTTTCCCCGAGCTTCACCTGGAAATCTTGCGAACGCCAGTAGCCCAGGGAATAGCGGGCCACTTCCACCGTCGCCGTGCTCGCCTTGTCTTGGACATCCTTGGCGAACAAGTAGATCATCTTCTGGATCTCGATCGGCTGGGTCACCGGGGAGTATGGACTCCACAGGATGACCTGGTCCTTCTTACCCTTGTCCAATTCGACCAACTGGCCGGTCCCGGCCACGGGATTGAAGACCCCGAGGCGAACGCGATACTGATAAGTCTTACCCGGCTCGACTGTGTCATCGAACACCCAGATCAGCAAAGGCTTGTCCCGCTTGGACAGGTCCTCCCGATAGGTGATCATCTCCTTCGAGAAGTCCCAGTAGACCTCATTCGTCGTGGACCTTCTCCGCATTCCCGGCTCGCCCGGCATGCCGTACAGATCGCCGTAGAGCTGGTCGGCCGGCCCGCCTCCCCGCTTTCCCGAGCGGGTGCCTCGGCCGCCCATCATCGGGTCGCCGCCCGGACCGTAAGCACCGGCCCCTCGATTCCCGCGGGCGCCGCGCTGATTGTACATGGGATCGCCTCCCATGCCGCCCTGAGCATTGGGATGCATCCGGCCGGAGCCGGGGGCCCCGCGGCCGGTGCCCTGCGTCGGACCATACAGCCCCCCCTGCTGCCCGCCCCGATTCATGTTCTGACGGCGAGGATCCATCGTACTACTATCGTTCTGCTTGCGATCCTTCTCTTTCTCGTCCCTTCTCTTGTCGGCGTCCGTCTTTCTCTGTAAGTCCTTGAACTTGCTGTAGTAGCTGGGCGGGAACCATTCCTCTTCCGCCGAGGCAATCTGGTACGATTCCGGCTGGAGCAGCCCTGTGGCGACCTCCTCACGGTTGAACTGCATCAACCGAACGTCGAGCCCGCCCGGAGGCAGGTTGTCGATCCGCTCATATACCTTGAGCAGATCCCGGTTGGCTTCGATCCGGCTCCGCGGCAGCGGCCGCCAAGCGCTCCAGGCCCCCTCCTCCTGCAGCTCCTGCCGCTCCAATTGCACGGCCGCGAAAATCGGCTTGGCCAGGCACGGGTCCCGCCATTCCTCCTTTTGGACGTCCACGCCCGCGAAGCTGGCCTGAAATCGGCGGTACAACTCCGCCACATCGAACTTGGCCTCCACCGTTACCAGGTCGATGTCGTTCGGCTCGACAGCGGCCTTGTCGTAGGTCATTTGCGGCGTGAGGTCCTGGAGAGGCACATAGGCGGCGGCTCGAATGTGGTTGGCGGCCACGTCCGTCACGTCCGGAATCAGAGGCAGCCGGTACTTGCGGTCGGCGTACAGCCGATTCGGCGAGACGGACGGCGGCGTCATCGTCGCGGTGACGTCGATGAAGCTCAGCGGCGAAGCGAACAAACCGGCAAACCCCTTCGGCAGCGGCCGGCCGATAATGCCCGCGATCACGGGGTCCTTGGCGTCGATCGGCCCATCCAAGCGCCGGGCGTAGGTCTTCGAGGCTCCGCTCTTCTTCTGCTGGAGCAGCTTGGCGCGAAGCTCCTGCGCCTTCTGCTCATAGAGGTAGCGGTCGATCTGGCTCGGAGCCAGCACCTTGCCGGTCCGGTCGAGCGCCATCCCGTTGGGACTGAAGATCACACGCGTGAAGAACAGCCACACGCAAACGGCGCCCACGAGCACGAGCACGATCTTCTCGACGTGGTTCTCGCAGAAACGCCCGATTTTTCCGATGAGGTCCTTCATAGCCTATCCCACTATCGAAGTAAACTTGCCCATCTCGTCTTTCTATCGCCTGGACGCCGGGGCCGCTGCGCTAGCGATGTCGTCCAGGACCACCTTCGGCTGGATCTTCCCGTAAGCCGCCTTGTTGAAGACATACTCGCAGATCAGGTCCACGTCGACCACCTCATCCGGCCCGTACTCGTAGCCGCTGTGGTTGAAGTCCTCACGGTCGACGGGGGTGATTTGGCTCTCCAGGATACTGATCTGGTTGTGCTTGAACGTCTGCTCCGGCTGATCGCCGCGCCAGCCGCGAAACTTGTGCGTTCTCTCACTGCACAGCTCCTGCATCAGTCGCATCACGTCCGCCGCGTTGGCGATCACGTGCACCTCGAATTGCATCACATCGAGAGTCTCATTGCAGGATCGGCCGGTGCAGGGAGCGCCGCTCATCGCGCTCTTGACGGCCGCAACATAGGTCGGCGTCTGCTTGTCCTTGGCGATCACGGCCCGCCGCGAACGGCCGCCGATCGCCGACCGCCCCGACCGGGACTGCGTGAAGAGAACGCCCATCACCCGCTTGACGGGAGATCGCAAGACGCTGTCCGAGTCCTTGTTCATCTGCTCGGCCGCCGCGGTGACGTCCTCGAGAATCCAGTAAGCCATCTGCCAATACCAACAGTCGCGGATGGCTTTGTCCCAGCTCTCGAACTTCCAGTCGCTCCAGTAGGCGTAGCCGCCCAAATCGATTGCATTGACGTACACTTTGGCCGCCCTGGCCTTGTCTTCGCAGACTTTGGCGACGATTTTGCGGTCCATTTCCGTCAACATACGAAAGCTGCGTCTCTGGCCGTAGAGACCGCCGCCGGAGGCGGAGTTCGACGAGCTGGCGGCCGAGGGTCGGCTGCGGCCGCCCATGGAACGCGTGGGCGAGGCATCCAGGGCGGCGTTGATCTCCGCATCCGACGGCGACCCCCCGGCGCTGAGACGCTTGAGCATGGCCTCCACGCCCGAGACGAATTTCTGCCGGAACGGATCGAACAGCAGCGGCGAGGTCTCATTCATGTCCGGGAACAGCGTGTAGCTGAGCAGCTCGCGCTCGGTCGTCTGGAGCATCAGGTTGTCCATCGCGTTGGCGTCTTGGGCATAGGCGTTGATATAGGGCTCCAGCGCCTCGGCCTCGGCCGCCTGATCCACCTTCTTGAGCAAACCGTCGATCTCGTTGCTCGGTTTCACGCTCTGCTCGGTGATCGTCTTGCGGAGCTTGCCCGACAGGAGCGTCGTCGGAATGAACAACAGGGCCGCCACGAACACGATAACGATCGGCACCAGCAGGGCGAGGTTGTCCTTGAAGAAACTGAGCTTCTTGAAAAGGTCCACGACCTTGAGAAGGTCTTTGACATTGATTTCCGGTGATTTCATCTGCCTACCTGCCTCTAATCGCCTGATTCCTCACAGCCTGACGCCTATCTCCGCTGGGCACCCGTCGCCGCGCCGGCGCCGGCAATCGTGGTCTTCGGCGCATCCTTCCACTTCAGTTTGAATTGCAGCTTGAACCAATAGTCGTGAACGATCTTCTTCGGCTTGCCCATGTTGTCCAGCGCGGGATTGCCGTATTGGTCTTTCACTGGCTCGGCGTTGATAGTCTCTTTGGTCATGGGATCGATCAGAATCCACGTTCCGCTGCGCTGGGCCATGCTCATGGTATACGCAGCGGGGCCCGGCGCCGTGCCCGGTGCCACCGGATCGGGAATGAACTGCCACTCGCCCACGCCCATCGGGACGTCCCCGTCGGGGTCGGCCGGCCCGGTCTCCAGCTTGAAATGCTGGGCGTCCTTCATCTGCGGCCAAATCTCCAGGGGGCTGTTGACGTCCAGATGCAGGAACTGCTTGAGATTCTCCAGCCGCGTCACGAACCCCCAGTTCGCCGGTTGATCCTTGACGTTCGGCGGATCGAGCAGGTCGCCGATTCTCTTGTACGGACTGTAGCCCTCGATCGTGACGACGAACCCGGCGTGTTTCTCCTGTGCCGCGGTCCCCCCCATCAACTGCATGTACCCCGGACCATAGGCCGCTTCCAACTGCTTCATCATCTCATCGTCATAGCCTTCCCCTTCTTCCATCATCTGGGCGTCGCGCATCATGGCGTCCCGGCGCGTCATCGCGCTTTGCCGGAACTGGGCCTTTTCCAGGTCGTCGGAATAGAAGATCGAGACCGTGGTCAGGAAAAGCTGCTTTCGCTCCGGGCGCGGGACCTGCTTGACCCGGGCGACGTCGCCCCGCTCGAAGGCGTCGTAGAGGTCCCGCTGCTCCGGATTGGTCTTGGCATTCGGCAGCGCGGAGATGATGATCTCGTTGAGTTGCGGGATGACCTCGCGATAGCGGAACCACTCGAAATCCTTCTGCATGCGACCCTGGAACTTGAGCTTCTGATCCTCGATGCCGGTGGTCTTCTCGATGACCGTCTTGGCATCGCTGGCCACGCGTTTGATCTTGGTTCGCGTGTCCGCGCCCTTGGCGTAGCTGGCATGATCGAGGCCGACCCGCCCCAGGCACATCAGGGACACGACCAGCAGCATGACCGCCGCCCCGATGAAGTATTTCATCTTGCCCGCCCAGGCCATCGACCGGGCGGCGCTCTTTGGCAGCAGGTTGCTCTCGATGCGGGCCATGCCCAGCCCCTGCAGGCCGAGCCCGTACACGACGCCGAAGTCGCTCACGTTTTCGTGGAACTTGGCGGCCGAGATGCCGGGCGCCACCGCCAGCCGCTTGAACGCGTCCGGCTTCTCCACCGGAATCTGCAGTGTCTGACTGAGGTATTTGACCAGCCCGCGCAGCTTCGTGCCGCCGCCCATGGCGATCACCCGCGTGATCTTCACGTCCGGATTGCTGCTGGTATAGAACCCGAGAGACCGTTGGACCTCGCCGCTCCAGTCGGTGAACACGGCCCGCATCGCCTGGAAAATCTGCCGGGCGTACTTGCTCACCGGGGCGGTCCGCTTGAGCTTCTCGGCTTTCTCGAAGCTGAGCTTGAAAGTCTCCGCGATGGCCGTCGTGAAAGTGTTGCCGCCCATCATGATGCATCGCTGCCAGACGCCCGAGGCGGTGCACACGACCAGATCGGTGCTCTCGGCCCCGATGTTGACGATCACGGTGGCCCGTTTGTCGGAGCTGGCCAGGTCCGGCCGGTCGAACAGCAGGTAGTTGTAGAGGGCCATTGGGGCCATCTGCACGTAGCTGACCTGCAGATCTTCCCGCTCGAAGGACGCCATCGCCGAGTTGACCACCTCGTTCTTGATGGCGAACAACCCGACCTTCTTCTCCGGGCTGTTAGGGTCGCCCATCAACTGCCAGTCCCATTGAATCTCATTCATGTCGAAGGGGATTTGCTGGGCCGCCTCGAATTTGACGATCTCCGGCAGCCGCTTGGCCTCCACCGGTGGCAGCGTCACGAACCGGGCAAAGCTGTTCTGGCTGGGCACGGAGATGATGATCGGGTCGTAGCCGAGGTCGTTGCGCTGGGCGAACTGCCGCAAGGTGATCGCGATCAGTTCCTCTTTCTCAGCGGCACTGGCCGCGCTCGCCAGGATCTTGCCGTGCGGAATGTGATCGAACCCGATCACCTGGACGGCATCCCCGACCGCCACAAGATGCAGCGCCTTGAGCGAATTGTTGCCCAAGTCGATCGCCCAAACCGCATCCGATGCTGCTGCCATGAAAAACCTCCCGCCCTTCGGTCGGCGTAAGGGTTCCCAAACGCGACAGACCGCGCCTGGTGGGGCTCCTCACCGCGTTTCGTCGCGCTGGGGTCCCGGGTCCCACTATCGTTTCGTGCGTTGGTCTTGTAAACAGCTCACAATACGCCTAAGATTATACCATATGCTCAACACTTTCGCCATCTTATCTCTCGGCTGCAAAGTGAACCAGTATGAGAGTCAGCAGATTCGCCAGCTTCTGGAGACCTCTGGACTGACCCAGGTTGACACTGCGCAAGCGCCGCAACTCGTTGTCGTTAATACCTGTTGCGTGACGCACACCGCCTCAGCCAAGAGCCGGCACCTGATCAACCAGGCCCAGAAACACGGTCCTACAGCCGTCGTCATCTGCGGCTGCCTGCCCGCAGTCGAAACAGACGAACTAAAAGCCATCGGGGAGAACGTCCATGTTGTCAAGAACCGATGCGACCTCGCGGCTACCCTGCGCCGGCTGGTCCACATCGAATCCACCGCCCCAGATTCGGCTCCACCGCCCCCCGCCACTGCGGGCGTGACAGCGTTGCCGCATGAGCATCCTACGGACGCCTTCATTAGACCAGAAAGTGACTCCAAAGTCAAGTCCGAAAGAGACTTATGTCCACTCGATGACTTGCCGCCGCTCACCTCCTTTCAGAACCAAACTCGCGCTTTTCTCAAGATCCAAGATGGTTGTGACGCATTCTGCTCCTACTGTATTATACCGACGGCCCGGCCGGTTGTTCGATTCAAAAAACCTGAAGAGACCATCGCCGAAGCGGCTGCCCTGGTCTCCGCCGGCCACAAGGAAATCGTCCTAACTGGCGTCCACATAGGCTCTTACGGCCAAACAACCGCCCGGCGCCGCCAGTGGCCGACACCGGAGAACCCGCACCTGCCCGCCCTGCTGGACGAAGTCGCCCAAATCCCGGGCCTGTCCCGCATCCGCCTGAGCTCCTTAGACCCGGCGGACGTCACTCCCACCCTGCTCGACGTCTTGTGCAAACACGCAAACCTGATGCCTCACCTTCACCTCTCACTCCAGTCCGGCTCGGACCAGATCCTGCGCCGCATGGCCCGACCCTACACGGCCGATGACTTCCGCAGCAAAGTGGCCCTGATCCGAGACCGCTTGGACCGTCCTGCCATCACGACCGATATTATCGTCGGTTTCCCAGGTGAGACGGACAACGACTTTGACCAGACCCTATCTCTGGCAAAGGAGGTCGCCTTCGCCAAGATGCACGTCTTCGTCTTCTCGTCGCGAAAAGGCACCGCCGCAGCCAAGATGCAACCCAAGGTCCCGCCAGAAGTTAAGAAAGCCCGCTCCCAAGTCCTCCGCGACCTGGACCTGACCCTTCAAAGCCAATTCCGCTCCCAATTCCTTGGCGAAACGGCCCAAGTCCTGATCGAAACCACCAACGGCCACCCCACCGGCCGGGCCGAACGGTACTTTGAAGTCGAGGTAGTTCACAGCGGTAGGGTGGGTTCTCAACCAACGCGTCCAGGGTGTGTCGGGTGGTCGAGCGCGTGGGGTAAGACCCCACCCTATTCCTATTCCCCCGGCAACATAGTCGCCGCCAGGCTGCAAGAGAACGCCGCCGACACCATCCTGGCGACACCGCTGCCGACGCCCTGATCTGCCCGCTCCACCAAGCCAATTACCTCCTCGACCGCCTGGTTTGTAGTGTGCCCGTAAGGGCATCGAAAGAAACGCTTCACGGCGTCACTACGAGCGGCTTTACTCCGCCCACCAGCACCACTGCCAAACCCCGCCCAATAGCCTGCCCCCGCGTAGGCGAGGGTTCCATCGGCCCCGAAGACCACGAGGATAGATGACGGAAGACCTGCGACAGAGAATGAAGTCCTTCCAGCCTTTCTGTATTGCCAGGGTCGCCTTCTCGCCCTATAATCATGTGCGCGGTAGATCAAGGCAAGTGCGTTCGTTTTCGAGGTACGTATGGTTTTCCGACGAATCACGATCGACCCGGACAAGATGGGCGGCGTCCCCTGCATTCGGGACCTGCGCATGCCGGTGGCGACGGTGGTGGCGATGGTTGCCGAGGGCATGACCCAAGACGAGATCCTCGACGCTCACCCGGATCTGAAGCGAGAGGATATCCGCGAGGCCTTGCGCTATGCCGCCGAGGCCGTCAAGGAGCGGGCCCTGCCGCTAAACCCAGAACCGACCGTTTCCTGCAAGACTTGCCAGGGATGTGGCTCAAACCGATGATGAATCGACTGTTGATCGTAGAACGGAGCGCATAAATGACCGCCGACCTCAAGAGAATCTACCGAGCCTTCGACCCCGTCCCTCTATGCGGCGAGGAAAGCGATCTCTACGTTCCTCTTGCCGATGTGCGCGGCATCTCCGCACTGAGCCCGCTCCTGCCGAGATGAAAGAGGTCATGACCAAGAGAACGCCTATACCCGGCGCATTTGAACAGACCGTCTATCAGCAGGCGGAACTCGATGCCCTTCGACGCATGTTGATGATCTCGGAGGGGACGTTCTCGCTAAACGTGGCCACCTGCAACAGCCCTGCTCTGCGCGATCACCTTATCGCGCAGATCAAGAGGGAGATGGACGGCGTCGAGGTTGTCCGCGTTCCCGAAAAGGCGCACGACATCTTCGATCTTGCCCACGGTCAAATACTGGACACTCGGCCACGCGCGGTCTTCATCATCGACATGGAAAAGGCTATCACTGAGGGCAACACAAACCGGGTCGTGCAGGGGCTGAATGTCAGCCGCGAGCACTGGTACACCGCGTACAGATGCCCCATCGTCTTCTGGCTTCCGGATCGCGTGACGTCGCTCCTGATGACTCAGGCCCGGGACCTCTGGTCTTGGGTGAGCCCCCGCTTCGAATTTGTCTCCGAGCAGCCCACACTTGCCGCCCGCCAGCACCACCGCCAGAACTCGTCCTATTCGCCCGATGGGTC
Source organism: Phycisphaerae bacterium (assembly GCA_026386805.1). Classification (GTDB taxonomy): domain Bacteria; phylum Planctomycetota; class Phycisphaerae; order Sedimentisphaerales; family Anaerobacaceae; genus PLanc-01. The sequence continues at coordinate 105,375 of JAPLMX010000189.1, forward strand.
CCCTGAGTCCGACCGTTCCCATCGGTCCTAACAGGCTGGGCCCGCCCGATTTGAACTTGCGGCTCAGCTTTCTCGCCTGTATCCTCTGAAGCGGCAATCAGAGTTGGCGACCCCATGCAAGGCATATGCCCACGGGCAAGGTTGCGAGAATGGATGAACAGCGGATATTCGTGGGCCGACAGGCGGAATTGGATCGATTCCGAGAGATCCTGGAGGACCCGCGCGGACAGGCCGTGGTGGTCGTTGGCCAAGCCGGCATGGGCAAGACTTGGCTGATCGACCGGATGGCCCAATTGGCGACGGAGCATCCGAGCCTCAAATGTGCCTGGGTCCGCTACGAAGTGACGCCGACCGACAGCGTCGATTCCACGATGGCGCTGATGATGGACAATGCCTTCGAGGCCGCCCAGACATGCGAAGGGTCCTTCGACATGACGAACCGCCGCCGAGCGCAGTGGACCGCCATTATCAAGGCCCTCGTCCCTAAAGGCCGTGAGATGGCAGAACTGATTGCCAGCCTCCGGCATGATCCGCAGAAGAACACGCGGGAGCAGTTTCTCGAACGCCTGCGACTGATTTCGACACGCATGGAGCCGGACGGCCGGGCCCTCTTTGTGATCGATCCCGAAAAGCTCATGTGCTCTGGCTGTGCCGATTCCTGGCGGCTGGTGACACAAGAGCTTCCGGAGAAAGTCAAGTTCCTCTTTGCCCAGCGGCCCGAGGATGAGTTGATCAACAGCAACAACTTCATGGCTCTGCAGAACGTCGTGCGTCTCCCGGCCAAGCCGCTTGACGATCTCGCCGACAATGAGGTTGATGATCTCGTCCGTCTGCGTGCCAGCGAAGTCGGCCAGCCGGCTTTGACCTTGCAGAAGGCGATGGACAGGTATCAGGGGCATCCCTACGCCATTCAGGCGGCGATGGGGATCGTCAAGAAGACAAAACGCGTTGAGGACTTGCCGCAAGATCCGACAAACGAGGGAATCGCGGCGAAGCAGTGGCAACAAGTCTGTCACGCCGCGGAGGCAATCCGCCTGTTCGAAGCCTACGCCATTCTGGAGGTGGCTGTGCCGCATGACATAGTCCAAGCGGTCAGCGGTCTCGATACACCCACCATGAAGCGATTACTGAGCGACTCGTATCTGCACGGCCTGCTGCGGGAGGAGGGACAGGGCCGGCGGATCTATCACGCGATCCTGGCCGACCACATGCGCGGTCAAATCGGTCCCGCCGAGCAACAGGCCCTTCACGCGCGAGCGACCCTCGTGTATCGCACCAGTCTCAAAGAGGCCAGAGAGCAAGACAAGACGCCCGATGCTGTAGCCGCCGTTCGCTTGCCGGAGCATGTCCTCGCCTCCGAGGGGCCGGACGCGTTCGTAGCGACGTTCGCATACGAGTGCACAGCCCCCCTGTTGAGCCTGGGCCTTCTCGACGCGGCCATGAGCCTGTCGCAGCGCTCCCGGAAACTCGTCAAGAAGGGCACACATGAAGAAGCGGCAATCCTCGGCATTCAGGCGGTGATCTTGAAGGCTCGCGGGGACCTGGACGGGGCGATGGCCCTGCACAAGGACGAGGAGCGAATCTGCCGCCAGTTGGGCGATGTGGACGGTCTCGCGAGGTCGCTCGCCAATCAGGCGTCAACACTCCACCAGATGGGACGTGCACGCGAGGCTCTGCCGTTGGCCGAACAGGCTCATCAGCTTGCCACGGAGCATGGCTATGCCGTACTCGTCAGGCAGATCGAGCCAATCCTGAACAAATTGCGCCAGGCAACCCAAGGACCGTGAGGTATACCTTCTGGCGCACGTGTGCTCGTACAGGGGAGATGACGAGCGACCCCTGTCCTGCCGAGTGCTGGCTACTGACCACCATAGGCCACATTCAGACGAGACGCGGCGGTCATGAGCGGACGGTCGAGGGTCCACAGGGGGATGCCACTGAGCTTGGCGGAGGCCAAGAGGTGCATGTCGATATAGCCCAGGCCCCGGCCCATCAGACGATGGGCTTCGATGAAGGTCAGGACTTCCTCGTGAGTCGCGACCGGGCAGGTGCAGAGGGTTTGGAGCAATTCGAGAATCTCGCGCCGGTTCTTGAGATTGCCGCAGGCTAACTCGCCGATCACGAACGGGTGACAGACCACCGAGCCGGCGTCGAGCAGTCCGGCCAGTTCGGGCAGGCCGCGACGAAAGTGCTCGACCCAGACCGAGGTATCGACCAAGACTATCTACTTACCCGCGCACTCTGCGTCGAGGCGGGCGGCGAAGCCGCTTCTCGGTGCCGCCCAGCTTGGCCAGCCGCTGGACGCTCTTCTGCACGATCAGGGCTTCCAGGCCCATCCGGACCAGTACGGTCCGCTCCTGCACGCCCGTCAGCTTGGACGCCTTGGCGACCAACTCATCGTCCAGGTTCAACGTCATTCTCATAGCCAGTTCCCCTGATGGATGACCTACACATACGTACGTCATTCGTATGCCGTGTCAAGATTGCACTTGACGGCTTACTGAGGTACGTGTATGATAACCAATGAACTATTGTGAAGATGCCGCAATTGAAAAGTGAATAGCGAATCTGGCCGGGAATGCAAGTCTTTAGAACATAGATCCTTGGTGCTCACACAGAGCCACAAGGCCACGGAGTTTGGAGGGCACTTCTGCACGCAGTGCTTCGTGCCCTCGTGTGATACGGATTCGTGCGAAACAAAGCCAATTCGTCCCGAGCGTCGTGGAGGACAAGCGCTTTGTAGAACGAGGGTTATGACGAATTTGACCCCAACAGGCCTTGACAAAACAAAGCCAATTTCCAGGGGCACTCCTGGCCGGTCCGGCCCGTCCGGCTTCGCTGGGGACCTGGAGGCCGTCGCCGTATGTCGGCCACACCCGCCCCGCCTCTATCTTGCGGCAGGCGCGGGAGCGGGCTATGATCGACGCTGTGACTGGCGGCGATTGGTCGCCGGGGCAATTCCTGGGATGACACGGAGTGCTGGAAAAGAGAGGTTGACGTGGCTTTGCGATCCTTGCGTGTGACGTGCTTGTTGTGTTGTTCCCTTCTGTGGGCCGGGACCGGGTGTACGACGCTTCGGCCGGCGCACGATGCGATTCACCCGGCCGCGTCGCTGCCGGCCACAACGCCGTGGGACCTGGCTGCCCTGAGCGAGCCGCCGAAGTGCGAGTGGGTGGACCAGGCGGGGCCGGTGCGGTCGCTCTACTACCAAGGGCTGCCCTACAAGGGTAAGGCGACACGGGTGTTTGCCTATTATGCCAGTCCGGCTACATTAGGGGCCGGGGCTGCGACGGGTAAGGGCTTTCCGGGAGTTGTCCTGGTGCATGGCGGCGGAGGCACGGCCTTCAAAGAGTGGGCCGAGTTGTGGGCCGGGCGTGGGTACGCCGCGATTGCCATGGACCTGGCCGGCTGCGGGCCGGATAAGAAGCGATTGGCCGATGGCGGTCCGGATCAGAGCGACGAGACGAAGTTCGGGGCCATTGACCTGCCGCCGGGGGAGCAGTGGACGTATCACGCGGTCGCCAACGTGATTTTGGCCCATTCGCTGCTGCGAAGTCTCAAGGAGGTCGATGCGCGGCGCACGGCCGTCACGGGGATCAGTTGGGGCGGGTATCTGACGTGCATCGCGGCCGGCCTGGATGACCGGTTCCAGGCGGCCGTGCCGGTCTATGGGTGCGGATTCCTGCAGGAGAACAGCGTGTGGCTCGCGCGGTTCGAGAAGATGACGCCCGAGCAGAGGGACCGGTGGGTCCGGCTGTGGGACCCCTCCATGTACATCGGCTCGGCGGTGATGCCGGTGTTCTTCCTCGATGGCACCAACGACTTCGCCTATCCGCTCGACAGCTACGCCAAGACCTACGGTTTGGTCAAGAGCGAACGCAACTTTCGCATCACGATCAATATGCCTCACGGCCATCCCCAGGGCTGGGCACCCATCGAGATCGGGCTATTCGTCGATGAGCATCTGCGCGGCGGCAAGCCGCTGCCGGCGATCCTGTCGCCCAAGAGAGGCAACGACGAGGTCGTCGCCAACGTGCGGACCCGGACGAGTCTCGTTTCAGCAGCCCTTCACTACACGACGGAGGCAGGCCCGATCAACAAGCGGCCGTGGCAGACGGCGCCGGGCCGGATCGAAGGCTCTCAGATCGTCGTGAAAGCGCCGCCCCAGGAGGCCACGATATGGTTCCTCACGGTCACGGACGAACGCGGGGCCGTGGTGTCCAGCGAACTCGTATTCGGCCCGAAACGATGATGTGCGACGCACCGTTGTGAAACAAGACCATAGAGAGCAGGCCGTGCCTCCCTTGCTGGACACACGGCCTGTTGGATTTCAAAACAACGTCTGTGTTCGGTCGTGCTACTTGGCGGGCACGACTTCCTTGACCTTGGCCTTTTCGGGATCTTTGACCTCTTCGCCTTCGAACTTGAGGTGCTCCTCGTCCAGGACATCAATCTTGACGAGGTTCTTGCCTCGGAATTGTCCGCCGAGCATCCCCTCGGAGAGCGGGTCCTCGATGTAGTGCTCAATCGCCCGACGCAGCGGCCGAGCGCCGAACTCCGGATTGTAACCTTTCTCAATCAGGAATTCCTTCGTCGCCGGCGTGAGCTCCAGCTTGAGCCCGTGCTCGGTCAGGCGTTTGAACACCTTGGTCAGCTCGTACTCGACGATGGTCGTCAGGTCCTCTCGGGTCAGCGGCTTGAAGACGATCGTGTCGTCGACGCGGTTGAGGAACTCCGGCCGGAACTGACGCTCCACTTCCTTCGACAGGATTTCCTTCATCTTCTCATACGTGGACTCGGGCGACTTCTTGCCGAAGCCGAACCCGCCCTGGTTCTTGATCAACTCGGCGCCGATGTTGCTGGTCATGATCAGGATCACGTTCTTGAAGTCGATGCCGCGCCCGAAGCTGTCGGTCAGGCGGCCTTCATCCATGATCTGCAACAGCATGTTGTAGACGTCCGGATGGGCCTTCTCGATTTCGTCGAGCAACAGCACCGCGTACGGCCGGCGCCGAATCCGTTCGGTCAACTGACCGCCTTCCTCGTAGCCAACGTAGCCCGGAGGGGCGCCGACGAGCCGGCTGACGTTGTGCTTCTCCATGAACTCGCTCATGTCGAGCCGGACCAGGGCGTTGCGGTCGCTGAACATAAATTCCGCCAGCGCCTGGGCGAGCAGCGTCTTGCCGACGCCGCTGGGTCCAAGGAAGATGAAGCAGCCCATCGGCCGGTTCGGGTCCTTCATGCCGCTACGGCTGCGCCGCACGGCCTTGGCCACCGCCGTGATCGCCTCATGCTGCGAGACCACGGTCTTGTGCAGCTCGGCCTCGAGCTCCAACAATCGCTGGGTCTCTTTCTTTTCCAGTCTCGTCAGCGGCACGCCCGTCATGTTGCTGACGACCTCGGCGATGATCTCCGTGTCGACCAAGCCGGTCGTCTCCTTGTTCTGCTCGTACCATTTCTTTTGAAGCTGGGCCTTTTCTTCGAGGAGCTGCTGAGCCTCGTCCCGCAGCGACGCCGCACGCTCATAGTCCGCGCCACGGACGGCCTCGTCCTTTTCCCGCTGCAACTGCTCGATCCGGCCCTCGAGCTTGGTCACGTCCGGCGGAGGCGTCATGTTCTTGAGCCGCACGCGCGCCCCGGCCTCATCGACCACATCGATCGCTTTGTCCGGCAGGCAGCGTCCCGTGATGTACCGGGTCGAGAGCTCGACCGCCTGGAAGAGCGCCTCGTTCGTGAACCGCACCCGGTGGTGCGCCTCGTACCGACTCTGCAAGCCGCGCAGAATCTCGAACGTCTCTTCCTTGGAAGGCGGCTCGACGATAATCGTCTGGAACCGTCGCTCCAGAGCGCCGTCTTTTTCGATGTACTTACGGTATTCATCGAGGGTGGTGGCGCCGATGCACTGCACCTCGCCTCTCGCCAGGGAGGGCTTCAGGACGTTCGATGCGTCGATCGCACCTTCCGCCCCGCCGGCGCCGACGAGCGTGTGCAACTCATCCACAAAGAGAATGACGTTGGCGGCCCGCCGAACCTCGTTAATCACCGCTTTGATTCGCTCTTCGAACTGCCCGCGGTACTTCGTCCCGGCGACCATCATCGCCAAGTCAAGCACCACGATGCGTTTTTCCTTGAGGATCTCGGGCACCTGCTTGTTGATAATCTGCTGGCTGAGCCCTTCGACGATGGCGGTCTTGCCGACACCGGCTTCGCCCAGGAGCACGGGATTGTTCTTCGTGCGGCGGCAGAGAATCTGGATCAGCCGCTCGATTTCCCGCGTCCGGCCGATGACCGGATCGAGCTCATTATTGATCGCTAGTTGAGTCAGGTCCCGGCCGAAGCTGTCCAGCGCGGGAGTCTTGCTCTTGGTCTTGCGACCGACGGCTCCCGGGGGCATCTTCAAGTCGAGACCGTTGGGGGCGTCTTCGACACCGGCCCCCAGCAGATTGAGGACCTCCTGCCGGACGTCCTCCAGCTTCAGACCCAGGTTCATCAGTACCTGGGCCGCGATTCCTTCGCTTTCCCGGAGCAGGCCCAGCAGGATGTGCTCGGTCCCGACATAATTGTGGTTAAGGGCTCGAGCCTCCTCGATGGCGTACTCAATGACCTTCTTGGCACGCGGCGTCTGCGGAAGCTTGCCCATCGTGACCATATCCGGGCCACTTTTGACCAGCTTCTCGACTTCCAGACGGAGCTTCTTGATGTCCACGTCCAGGTTCTTGAGAACCGTGGCGCCGACACCGCTGCCTTCCTTCACCAAGCCCAGCAAGATATGCTCGGTCCCAATATATTCGTGATTGAAACGCTGGGCCTCTTGGTTCGCCAACGCCATCACTTTCCGCGCTCGATCTGTAAAGCGTTCAAACATCTCTTCTATGACCTATTCCAAAGAATATTAGTCAGTGCTTCTTAAATTCGTTGGGTTCGGGTTCCCCAATGCGATAGGTCGCGTCTGGGGGCCCTTGCCGCTCTTACCGCTACCCGATTTTCCGATAGCCTCCACTTTATCCCACAGTCTTGTCCGCTTGTCAACTCAGTCAATTCAATACCGGCCTCGTTCTGCGACAAAACACACAAGATCAGGCGTGCGTGCACCGTGTGAGGGTTCGGGTCCCTGGTCAATTATTATATGACGCGCACGCCCGTTGTGTTCACTTAGGTATCGGCAGAATCCGGCGGAGACTTTCCCCCATCCGTTGCCAAAGGCGCAACCCCCGCGTGCTAAAGCACTTTCGGACGTGCGTCGAGCAAAGGAAAGAATGTAGGAATGTAGGAATGTAGGAAGGAAAGAAAGCAGGAAGCAAAGAGCCTCCGGTCTTTCTTTCCTTCCTTCTTACCTTCGCTCCGCTGGGCGGCTAAGCTTGCCGGTCGGGGCAGGTCTCCCAAACGCGGAATTATGCGTTGGGGGGCCCTCCTTCTTCGCGGTTACTGTTGTCCTCCAGCAGCTTGCGGAGGTAGGTGTTCTCCCGCCGGGTGGCCTCCAGGTCGAAGGCCTGGTATTTGATGCAGACTCTCAGGTAGTCCAATAACTCCTGAAGCGTGTTGATGCTCTTCTGGAGCTGCTTGCGGTTGGCCTCCGCCTGCTTCGCCAGATCGGCCAGTTTGGAGTGGGTAAAATCGACGCCATCACCGAATTGTTTGGCCAAATCGTTCAAAGCGCCTTCGAGGCTGGCTTCGTCCATCGCAATCTCCTCCGGAATGCTTCTTAGGTGCGCGTGGGCCGCGAAACCATATTGCCCATTATAGCAGGACCCGGGGTGCGAAAAAAGGCGATACCAGCGGTTTTGCCCCTTTCGTCGCGATTCCACGCGGAAATAGGTCTTGTCCGACCGGCATTTGCCGAAGGTAGCGACTGAGCGGAATCTGCCGAACAGAAGCTTTGGGATGGCTATACCGCCCCGCCACTTTCTTTTGGCATAGCCATACGGGATGAGAACCGCAAGACCCAGGTGCATACCGCCGACGACAAAAGTGTTCGTCTTCGGCTTGGGCGAGTCCGCGCCACCCGGAGAAGCTCTGGGTTCAGTTCGTCGGATTCATGGTGCGGCCCAGGAACAGGATACTGCCGGAGCGGGCGTCGCGGATCAGGAAGACGAAGGGGTGATCGGCCCGGAAGACGGGAATCTTGCCCGGTCCCACTGACAGTAGTTTCATCGTGACCCCGGTGGCGGCGGTCGCCTCCGTGCCTTCCTCGTTCACGTCCACATAGGCCTGGTGGACCACGGCGGAGATGAACAGGTCGCGCCGGCCGGTCATGCCGGAAAAGTCCGCCTCCGAAGAGAAGGCATCCGTCATACCCATCGACTTCAGCACGGTCCCCATGTCGAACTTTTGCGTCATCTTGAACCTTGGCACCGCAACAATGACCTCTCGCCTGTGAACTCCACCGAGCCACTTCGACACGTTCTCGGCCGTAAGCGCCTTCTCAAGCTCGCCGATGCCGGCCGCCTCTTTCGGCAGCAGGATGACCATCGAGAGCTCTTGGCCCACATAGGGCATTTCCAGCATCTGCAGCGTATCGGTCTCGGCGTAGCCGAACGTTGCCTTCTGGTTCATCATGGGGACCTGGACCTTGCCGCTATTGAGCAGGATAAACGGCTCGTCCCGGGTGCGGTCCTTCTTGAACTGCGCGGCCCAGTTGCCCTTGAAGTAGACGGCGTTGGTCAGGACCAGCCGGGTCATGCTGTCGAGCATACCCTCGCCGATGAGGTCCTTGATCTTGTCGTTGGTCTGCTTTTGGACCCAGGCGTTGATGGTCTGCCGGGCCTTCTCGGCCGCCTTGACGAAATTGACCCGCTCCAGGTGGCCGCCGTATTGGTCCTCGACCAGCTTGGCGAACGAGGACAGGAATTCATAGTCCTGCTGGCCCCACAGGGCGTTGGCGATGCGAAGCTCGTATTTGCCCTGACCGCCACGGGCGTTCAGGTCCTTGACGATCTCGCCGAAAGCCCGCGCGAAGCTCTCCTGTGACAGCGGCTCCTGGGATCCGCCCAGCTTCTGCACGACCTCTTTCGAGGTCGGCAGGCACAGAGCCTCCGCCATCTGCTCCTGCGTCCGGCCCTTGGCCCCGGCGTACGTCATTGCCAACGCGGTCGAGATGCTGTACGGCGAAAAGAACAGATTCCCCTGTTGGCTTTGAAGCTTCTGGTAGAGTTGCAGGGCGAAGTAGTTGTTCCCGCACGCCGCCAATCAGAACCACCGGCAGAGCCGGTGGTATGAGGAAGGCCCCTAAAAGGGGCCATCGCGTGACTAATCGAACATTCAACTACCCTGGTCCTCCCGCTTCTCGCGGTCTTTTCCTCTTGGAGGTGCTAACGTGGAGTCTCGGTTAACGGAAACGCAATTTGGCGTCGTTGCTGAGATTCATCTCCGTCGGCTTTGCAGCGAAGCTGTCGCACCCCATGGCCATAACCACCGTAAGTAACAGAACGATCTTGTACGTCGCCATCTCTCGGTCCTCCCAATTCGGAACGGACGTTGTGTTTATCCATTATGACGCCGATTATACCCAGGCGGTTGACCGCCGTCAGCGCAAATGCGGCCGGACCTTGTTCTTGAGTCATCCGCTCCCGGCAGCTAAGATACCACTCGTGTAACGACAAAAGCCTGATGGAGTCGCAGGGTAGGCGTCATGGTGCGGATCACACATTTGGAAATCACGGCGAAGGACCAGTGGGTCCGAAGAGCACGGGCGGGCGCCGACATCGAGGTTCGCGAATGTGTGGTCAAGCAGCCACGATTCAACCGCTTCTTGTATGAGTACGTGGGCGGCGACTGGAGATGGATTGATCGCTTGGTCTGGTCCGCCCAACAGTGGCACGATTACGCCGCCAACGACAATCTTCGAACGTTCGTCGCGTACAGGCAAGGTTCCATCGCAGGCTATTACGAGCTTCAACAGCAGGACGGCGGCAGTGTCGAGATTCGCATCTTCGGCCTGACCCCGGAATTCGTCGGCCAAGGCTACGGCGGGCCGCTGCTCGACAGCGCCATCGAGAACGCCTTCGCCTGGGCGGCTCGCCGGGTCTGGCTGCACACCTGCTCGTTCGATCACCCCAACGCCCTGAACAACTACCTCAAGTCCGGCTTCAAAATCTTCAAGGTCGAAGAAAAGCCCGCGTGAAGCTGCTGTCTTGCCGTGTGCGTTCGCGCGTAGGTTGTCGTCGGGATAAGATCAGGATATCGACCGGTATCTTAACGCCCGCGCCAAATGCGAACACTCCGTCAGATCCGGGTGTCTGACACTCGGCAAGTAAGATCATCCACGATTTCATGCCAGTCCCGGACACGCATGATGTTGTCTGCGACGCCACAGTCATTCCACGGATGAGCCAATAAGTAGCTTTGGATGCCTTGCTCGGCAAACTTGCGAGCTTGATCAAGGTCATCTTCAATGATGGCCACGCAGGTACGGAATACAATGTGCTTGGTACCATGCTTGACGAAGTGTAAGGCATTGTGTGGAATCTTGTGCCTGTCAAGCCACAGGATAGTAGGAACCCTTGCCTGCTCCAGGCGTGATGTGACCAAATGAATTTGGTAGTCTGCATCGATCAGTTCACACAGGAATCCCTGTATCTCACAGTACGGCTCGATTCTGAGGATATTGGCTTGTTCGGAAAACACCGGGTGAATCGTCGAAGTCCATTCGTCCTTTGTGATTCGGCGTCCCTCAGTATCGACACACTCCCAATAGTTGAAGTGTTTCACGTCCTCGTATCTCAGATTCACGCCCTCTTTGGAGCGATTCTTGATCACGTCTCGCATGACCTCGTCAGTGCGAGCAACAACGTTATCGATATCAACAACAAGATATGTCCCGCCCATCGCGCACCTCTAATCTACAAATGGAAAGCCGACGGAATTAGCTCTGCGAGCAGGGCCTGCTCAATCCGCGTTTCCGTGCAGGCAAGAACCACGAGGTCCTTTCCACCTAATTCGAAAAGGCTCTGACGGCACATGCCGCAGGGGAAACACGGTTCCTCCGTGTGGGTAAAGACGGCAATTTTGACAGGTTTTGAGTCTCCAGCCACGATCAAGGCACTGATGGCAGCTTCCTCAGCGTGAATCGTGTTGGAGTAGTTGTCAAACTCGATATTGCAGCCCACATAGATGTTGCCGCTTTCTGACAACACCGCTGCTCCAACGCGAAACCCCGAAAGATGTGCTCTCGCCTTCGCAGAGACCATTTTAGCTCGCTCGGCTAAATGCCTGTCCATATCAGTCGGTGAACCACTGTTCATTTCCTGCTGTCCTTTCCAGAGGCCATCATCTATGTGCGCACGGCGAGAGTAGATTATACTGATGGGGATTCGGTAGGACACCACCAAAATCGCTACTGCAGCAAGACAGACGTATTTGTCTGATTCCGGGAAACGCTTGAGCAACCAACATGCCGCTGTGATGAGACCTGAGAGAACAACGAACACCAGGTTTATAGTACAGGCATGTTTCACCTTCTCTCTCTCGATCTGATCGGACGGCTGATAGACCCGCACAAGCTCCCACAAAAAGTAGAGGAGAAACATGCATGTGTAGAAGAAGAGAAGCCAGCACAAATGGCCTCGCCAGTGCATCATGAGCCAGTAAAAAACTATCAAGAGGCAGTCGATCGAATATGAGAGGACATTGCTCTCTGCCGGACCTGCTATCGTCCCCTTGTGATAGAACCACCAACTCAAAATGACAGCAATATATGCGACAAAGAGGAAGCCAAAATCGATGCACGGGGTCTCTTTATCAATGTGATCCAGTTCCTGAAGACCCAGGCCCAAAACGACGGCGAACATGATAGTAACCAGTTCGTGGATTGACTTGTTGAACCGCTTGTTCTTTTCGAGATCGCCAAGGTTCAGATTGCGGCCTCGAATCACACGAGAGAGGATTCGGTTTTCTCCTGACAAGATCGTCTTGAGCAGATTCATCGTGGATCCCCTTCTTCTTGGTCCGAGAACCAATGGCACAAGCTGACGGCTTCCACCATTTCGTTGGCGGTCAGCACCCGCTTCGTCAAAGACTCCACAGCCACATGGCCATATCGACCATTTCCATAAGGAAGTTGACATGTCCATCTGGGACTTGCTTCCTCTTGCCACCAACACACAATCGTGGCTCAAGGGAGCGGGAAGCGAAGATTCTGCTTTTAGGCGCTTGACTGACAGCTTCAATCGATCCGCCGCGCAGGCTGCTGAACCCTATAGTTCGGGGTGAAGTTGTATCTTGCCATGAATTAGCCTTGGTGCTATCATTGAGCGTGGTACAGGATCTAGTACAGATGGCGAAAATACCAAATCAGCACGAGTTGGAGCTTCTGCGGCTTCTCGCCCGCGGAGAGAAAGAAATCGAAGCAGGCAAAGGCCATGATCTCGACACGGTCCTCGCGGAGGCAGATGCCCTGTTGGAGGAAATGCAACGGTGAAAGTCCGTTTCACTCCTTCTGCTCGGACAACGATCCCCATCTACTGAATTTCGCATAATATAGTGACAGATTTTTCGCATAATATATTGACACCAGCGTTTCGTTCTCGTAGGCTGTCCGCATGGACAGAAAAGGACGAACACGAAGGGACTTCGACGAGTTGGAGAACCGCCGAAAG
>JAPLMX010000013.1 GCA_026386805.1 Phycisphaerae bacterium
ACAACCTCGGGGAGGTGGGGCAAGCGGTGGAGGATGGCATGGAGCGTGTGCAACAGAACGGACAACTCCTGTTCGGGTTCTTGGAGCACACCGGTCTTTTTTTTGAGTGACTTGTCACTGTATTATGCGAAATTCAGTAAGCGAAGACAGATGGCTCCTGATCGCTGACCGGAAGCGCGCTCGTGCTTCAATGTCTCCTGCAAACTTACTCCCAATAGCAGCAGCTGCCGCAACTCCATTTGCCTCTGGCATCCCAGGCTTCAGCTCGTCGTACTCACCCAGATCCTCAAGAAACACTCCCGGCACATTTTCAAACATCTCTCGATAGTGAGCGAGTTGAAGGTGTTGGCTGTAGTTCAAAGGTAACAGAAAGAACGTCGGTGTTTTGGCCAAGCATGATTCGAATACTATCGACATGCCTGGGACGGTTAGCAGGCAGTCACATGCACCGAGAGCATCATCAAAGGCTGCCTTGTCGAGTGATGCAATCTCGATTGGAGGCCAGTGCATGGATGATTCTCGCAATTCTTCGGCAATGGCATTGCCTGTGCACACACGCACTCGACATGTTGTAGATGCTGCTGCCGCGTGCGCTATCTCTTCGCACATGGCCTCTGCAAGTGGCATGTTGCAGCCAAACGCGCTTTGCATGCCTCCCAGGTTCACCAACACCCGCCGGATGCTATCACTCTTTGGCACCCGCTTGCCGCGCCACTCCGCAACTTGCGGGACGACTGCAAAATGGCGATCGTCAAGTCCGTACTCGCGGGCAAGCTCACGAACACCCGGAAAATCGAGGGCACAGTAGAGATCGCATTTGCCGAGAGCTTCCGGGGGCTCATGCCACATCCAAAGCAAGGGATCAACGAATACCAAGTGTTGCGACGGCGCCTCCCTCCGGACTGCTTCCGCAAACTCGAAGTCGCATACCGAAATGTAAAGTGTAGCAGACTCCGCCTGAGCAGACCGGACGCACGATGATGCGTCCTTGCCACGAATAACAGCGTCAAAGATGCCGTCCTCTGACTCCAGAAGATCAAGTGATGGAGCATCACCGATGGCGACCAATCTGACGCCTTTGATGGCTCTGAACTGCCTGGCAACAGCTATGGCGATGGCAGTAGGGCCGTAGCAGAAGGGCACAGGTCTAATGCATATTGTCTTCATATCCGTCCTTTCAATGCAGGGAGGTTCATGAAACGATGCTGGTTCTTCTCGTCCCTACCGAAGAGCAATGCGCCGAAGGAACTGATCCACTAAGGCAGCTTTTAGTTTGTCCTCTGTCTCAATTGAGTACTGCCACTCCAGGAGGGCCTTCCAGGTTCCTGCAGTTCGTATGTTGTCATCCCAGGATGAGTGCCACCCTTGATAGCGTGCTGCTATAGCCCGAATGACCATGTCGCCGCAGCATATCCAAAGATGGAGTAAGTCCTCCCACGGATATCCCCACGAAATGTCAGTCCAATCGATCACCATGATTCCAGTAACACCCCGCAGTATGTGATCAGGCCGGAGATCGTTGTGAATCGGACCGCGCGCCCCTACTAAGGGCATACTTGCCTGGAGCCTCGATAGGATGGTCTCGCGTTGACATGCGTCCATGCGAGGGGAGAGCATGATGAATGCCTCAGATGCTTTGTTTCGAAGCTCCAGCAGATCGGTGTGATTGTCAATTGCCACATTCGTCGTGTCTGCCAGCCTGTGGACCACCGACAGCAGTGTTGTCAAAGGCTCGGCCAGTTGTGAGAGATCTTCCTTGGTGACAGGCACTGCGAGGGGGACGCCTTCAAGGAAGGGATAGCCAAGGAGCAGCCCGTTCGTCTCCTCGGTCTCAAGAACAATGTCGTAGTGAGGAACGGTAATGGAGATAAGCGGCCGAAGAGCATCAAGGAAGGCGACTTCGCGTCGTGCCCGGGCAGCGACTTGACGTCGTTTTGGCACTCTCAGTATGTGTGTGGCATTCAGCTTATATATGGCGAAATCCCAACCCTCGGAGATAGGTGTTAGAGTGGACACGTTCAAGCCGTGAGCATTGAGAATCGACTTCAAGCCATCGGGTGAGACAGCACGCTCGGTGGGATACGTTGGATTTCGTGTACTCACTGGTTCCACATTCCTCTCATACGTCTTTGGCGAACGCCGCCGGCGTCTGCCCCGACCAGCACCTGGGCCTCCTTCAAACACGCAAAACGATTCAACATTGAGCACTCTAAACCGGATGGTGAACACGTCCTGGAGCCAATACCATCGACGCGTGAAGTCAGGGCCGCACGGAGAATTCAAATCTCGTCTCGTGTTTTCGGCCCAGTTGCGCCCGCCTCGCTATGGTCCAGGGGATACGGTCCGCATCCGTCTCATATCTCCCATCCCTTTCGGCCTGCCACCATCCGTCCAGGCACTCCAACTTGTCAATACCTCCACCAGAGGTGGAGGCTTGAAATGTGAACTGCTCAAAGCGGATTGTCTGGGAGCCGCCTGCGGCGGCGGTCCGCCCCCCTGCATCTGGTCCAGCCAGCAATTTACCTCCCTTTGATGTCTTCCTTGGCCACCACCTCGTGCCGCATCACTGGTGGCACAATGTACCCAGAGATCCAGAGGTACTCTCCCGGGGCTGTTTGTCCCTTCAGCCCTCCGGGCACCTTGCCTTTGACCTACCCCCCTACATGAGCCACCGCGTGTGTCCGCGGAATCACGTGGGGTTTCAACCGGTTCCCAATTCGGCAGGCTCAAAAACGACTCCTGTATCTGTCAAACTTTGGGAGTCCCCCGGCAGAGCCGGGGGGTTACCTCTGTTACTTACTATACCCGCGTCACCGAGTCCGGGTAACCTTTATTTGAAAAAAGACCGGAGTTTTTTCAGCAGCCCTTTCCCGTCACCTGCTGCTCGTCCCGCTGGCGACAACCCCCGTCGGTGGACTTTTTTGATTGTTTTCAAAGATTTCCATCTACATTCGCCCCGCGGGAATCGTCTTGTAGACAGACAAAGGGGGTGGCGCGGAGGGGTTCTGCGCCGCCGGCCGTAGCCGAGTACCGGAGAAGGGGACCTTCTACTTTTTGCGGCGGCGCATTTGACAGGTGCGGCCGTCTGCGGCTATCGTAGCACTCCAGTACGGCCGAGGGCCGGCAGATCGACGCGAAACAACGGCGGCAAGTGGGTCATGAGAACTGTTCTGATCGTTGAGGATGACCCCGCGATGCTGCGGGGTCTGGAAGACAACTTCAAGATGAAGGGCTACTATGTCCTGACCGCCGTAGACGGCGAGACGGCGCTGGTGACGGCATTGAAGGAAAAGCCCGACCTCGTTCTCCTGGATATCATGCTGCCCGAGATGAACGGTTACGAAGTCTGCTCGCATATCCGCGAAAAGGGCCTCGATATGCCCATCATCATGCTGACGGCCAAGGACCGGGAGTCGGACATCGTCCTGGGTCTGAACCTCGGGGCGGATGACTACGTGACCAAGCCGTTCAGCATCAAGGAACTCATGGCCCGGGCCGAGGCCTTCCTGCGGCGACGGAAGGAATCCGAGCCGATGGTCTATGAGTTCGGCGACTGCCGACTGGACCTCGCGGCCCATACGCTCACACGTAGCGGCCAGGACGTCACGCTGACACCCGGCGAGTTCAAGATGCTGCACCTGTTCCTGCGAAAGTCCGGCTGCCCCCTGACCCAGGACGAGATTCGCACCACCGTCTGGGGCTACTCGCACTTCATCTCCGTGCGGGATATCGACAAGGCCGTCGCCAGCCTGCGAAGCAAGGTGGAGCCGGACCCCGCTTGCACGCAGTTCATCCACGTGATCCCGAACATCGGATACAAATTCGAGGGCCCCTCCAACGCGGAAGATCGCGTTGGGGACCCCGAGTCGCCCGCAAACCATGGAAACAGTGCTCATAGTTGAAGACGACCCGACGATGCTTCGGGCGCTGAAGGACAACTTCGATTTCCACGGCTACAAGACGGTGACCGCCGAGGACGGGGAGGAAGGTCTGAACACGGCCCTCAACGCCAAGCCGGACCTTATCGTTCTGGATATCATGCTCCCGAAGATCAATGGCTACGAGGTCTGCCGGCTGATCCGGCGGGAGAAGCTCGCCATGCCGATCATCATGCTCACGGCCAAAGGCGAGGAGTCGGACATCATCCTCGGCCTGAACCTCGGGGCCGACGACTACGTGACCAAGCCGTTCAGTATCAAGGAATTGCTGGCCCGGGTCGAGGCCCTGCTTCGCCGGACGCGAAAGACCGAGCCGGAGACCTACGAGTTCGGCGACTACCGGCTGGACATCCCCGCCCGCACGTTCACCCGCCGGGGCGAGGAGATCGCGCTATCGCCGAAGGAGTTCCGGCTGCTCGAATTGTTCGTGAAGCGTCCCGGCCGGGCGCTCACCCGCGATGAGATCCTGAACCTCGTCTGGGGCTACGACTCCTTCGTCGGCGAGCGCAGCATCGACCGGTTCGTCACGACCCTGCGCAACAAGATCGAGCCGGACCCGCACAACCCCATCTACATCCACACCGTCCGCGAGATCGGCTACAAATTCGAGCCGCCGTCGTAGGCCACGACTGCGCCGGTGGCAGCCCGCGTTTGCCGGCACAACCATCCGGAAGGAACTGATATGGTTCAAGCCGGGAACTCTGTGCCAACCTGCGGGGTCGTGAAATACCGTGCCGTGACATCCGACTGGTGTTGCAGATGACCGGCTGTGAAGGCTAAGCATGGCAATGGCGGAACCACACAGCCGCATTCGAGAAAGGGAACCGCTATGATAGAGTCCATTGCAGTTGGCAATGTCGTCTGTGCGCTTGTGTGTGCGAAGTGGGCCCTGGAGCTCGGCTACAGTCAGACGCGTCAGGCCTTGTTTCTGGTCGGAGGACTGCTTCTGGGTCCGCTGACTCTGTTGATCCTCTATGTCTACCTTATCGAGAAGGCGAAGAAGGAAGGCCGGCCCGGCGCCAAGTTCATATAGCCACACACGACAGCCACACTCTTTGCTCAGCGGCTACCGCTGCTGAGCGCTCGGCGTGCCGATGTAAGCCAGAGTGTTCACGACGCGGCCAGTGCCATCCAGCAGATTGACCGTCTCACCTCCGTTGGATAGATGGCCCCGGTAGTTGCCCTGCACGAACCGGCCTTGGCCGCCGGTCGGGCCGGCCGTCCGGCTGCGAAAAGCCCGCACGTTGGGCGAGACATAGAGTCGGCCGCCCGCGACGAGGACCGTGCCGGGCAGAAAGCTGTGCTCCACGCCGCCGACCAGTTGCCAGCCGGAGATGTCCACGGCATACGAATTGGGATTCACCAGCTCGAGGTACTCCTCGTCCTGGTTGCCGGAAGTCGGGTTGTAGTCATAGGCCCCGAAGGTGAGGGTCACATCGTGGGGCTGGGCGTCGGGGATGCCTGCGTCGCCGCCGAGCGGCGGGTTCGTCCGGTTGTTGACGTTGTGGTCCACGTACAACTGGGTCCGGCGTGTGGGGAAATAGGCCCTCAACGAATTCACCGCCCCCTCGATGTTGCCCAGGTGCGGCTGGGCCGGCGCGAAGAGCTCGGCGATCCGCCTCTCGAAGAGCCGCTGACTGGCCGGCGTGCTCGGCGGCTGGAGCAGCTCGTCCATCACGGTGCGCGTGCGGCGGAGGAACATCTCCCGCGTCTGGGGCAGATTGTACAGGACGTCCAGGTAGACGCTCCACTGCAAGCCGTTGTTCTTCGGATGGGCCCGGTCCCCGAGGAACGGATGCGACGTATAGATCCAGCCGTCGCCCACCACCCCGAAGGTCCAGTCCTTGTCCCAGGGGAAAATCGACCATTCCCCGCTGCCCTCGGTGTCCCGGTAGAAATAGAAATTCTTGCGGATATCGTCCGTGTCCTGCAGCAGGCAGCGGGCGGCAAGATAGTCGAGCATGGCAGGCAGGTTGAAGGCGTCAAAGACAAAGAGGCGCCGCTGCTCGGCCGTCGCGGCGTTCAAGCCCTGCACGACGGCCCGGATATCGGAGAAATCCTCGTCCTGGCGCGTCTTTTTCTCGAGGCCGGAATCGATATCGTTGAAGACCGGCGTGATCGAGGACCGCTGCACGAACTTGTAGAGGGCGCCGTGCGGGTCCAGGCCGTTGCGTTCCAGGAACGCCTCATCGACCTGCTCGACCAAGACCCCCACGCGCTCGACCGGAGCTTCGCAGGGCCAGCCCTCAAATTAACAATTAACGGATCGAGGAGTTTGGCGAGCTATACTTCTTCCATTTCCCGCTCGTCCCTCGGACTTTCGCGCCCATCCCACTCATTTTGACCTCACCACATCCATCCGGCCCACAGAGGGCCCCAACTCTGAGTTGTGGTACTTTCGTCAGCGATGTTTCGCTGGGGAGTATTATGGCGGATACGAGCGGGAGAAGCAAGGAAAACGGCCGCGACGGCCGTTTTTTCCGTGATGCGTCGTGCGTCAACGCTTTCGGGGATAATGCGTTGCCAGCCAACGAATTCCCAACTATGGGGATGCCGTGAACCAGGAAGGGATGGGCAGGTCAGCCATCGTCTTGAGTCCCGGACTAACTTGGAGGATGGAGCGCACGACGTTGAGCGTTACGGCGCAGGTGGCGAGATCGCCATTGATGCCCCCGGCGATCCTCGACGAGAACGCCGGCTCCCCCTCGATTCGGATTTCTTCGTAGGACTCGGGCTCGCCGACGGCGGCCCGGAAGGTCAGCGTAATGATCTCATCATTGGCCACAAAGCCCCGGCCTATCTGATAGACGCCGCGGACCATCCCTTTGGCAATCGGCTTGTAGCCCGATTTGACCTCCTGCTCCGCCATTACAGGTTCGATGCTCTCGGTGACCTTATCGAGCTGCCACCCCAGCCTGGCGGCGATGAAATCCACCGATTCCGGCAGGCCCACGTGCCGCAGCGTGCCGGCTTCGCGTTTGGCCTCGAATTCCTTCACCGTCAGGCCGGCGCCGATCTTCTGCTGGAACGGGACCCGGCGGACGGAAGCGTCCTGGACCCGCCAGACCCGCACGCCGGTCACCTTCTGGCACAGGCCGGTCAAAACGGTCGGCAGATAGTCCATCAGGAATCCCGGATTCACGCCCGTGCCGATGCAGGCGATGCCGTGGTGGCGGCAGACCTGGTCGATCCTCTGCGCAAGCTGCGGCTGCCTTCGCCAGGGGTAGGCGAGCTCCTCGCACGTCGAGACCACGTGGAGCTTTGCCCTCGCCAGCGGGGCCAACTGCGGCTCAAACGCCGCCAGGCCGCTGACCGTGGTGACGACCGCCACCTGTGCCGACTTGCCTCGCAGGGCGTCGTCGAGACGGCCGGCGATGGTGATGCCGAGAGAACCAATCCCGCAGAACGCGCCGAGGTCCTTGCCGATCTTGGCTGGATCGGTGTCCACGGCTCCGACAAGGCGGATGCTCCCGCGTTGTACCGCCGAGCGGATCATCTTCTGTCCCAGAGGCCCCAATCCTATGTGAACCACGTCAATCGTCATGCAGATCCCTCTCTATGTCTCGGTCGAACCCTGTGCACGTCCGGGCAGGCGTGCGCCGGGCGAGATAGGAGGAAAAGGAGAAAACTGGGGAACAAGGATTCGAACCTTGACTAAATGATCCAGAGTCATTTGTGCTACCATTACACTATTCCCCAGTCAGTTTTCTGGATCGGTAGCGATAATAGCTTAGCGGATGTCTGCGGCTCGATCAAGCCCAAAATGTCGAATCATTTTCCAGCCGCAAGGGAGCAGGGCCATTGCCAAGGCAATCTTGACTACTTCTCCCGCCAGGAACGGATAGAGACCAACCGCCAGGACGCTCTTGCCGCCCAACGGCTGCGCCAAAAGATGCACGAGGCACAACAGCCACGCCAAGCCGCAGGCGTAGAGCACCACGTCGCCCAGGACCATCATCAGAATCGTCGTCGCGCTGCGGCGGTCCCACCCCCGCTGTGCCAAAGCCCCGACGAGATAGGCCGCCCCGACAAAACCCACGAGATAGCCGCCGGTGGGTCCGAGAAAAGCAGCCAGGCCGGCCTTGCCCTGGGCGAAAACCGGCAGGCCCAGCAGGCCCTCGGCGAGGTACGTCAGGACACACAAGGCGCCCCGTCGCGGCCCGAGCAGTGCGGCGACCATTAATACCGCGAACGTCTGGCCCGTCATCGGAACGGGGTAGCCAACCGCGATTTGGGCGCACACGGCAATGACGATGGAACCACCCACGACCAGAGTAGCGTCATAGAAACGAGCGAGTCGCCTCTCTGAAGGTCGGGCCAGGTCGGCAACAGTCAGTCCGGCTATCATAATTTGTCCACTCCGCTGGGGAATTCTGTCCATTTCATAGCCCACTGCCGGGCCATACCGCGGCGGCAGGAAGCTGCAATCGTGCGGTATTATAGATAGCCCCTATGGATCCGTCAAACATCCAAATACCCAATTTGGCGGATCGATCTCACGGTGGTATGTGCGGATTTTCCGAAATCGCATTGGGCGGCGGGTGGCAGTGGCAAGGCCGAAGGCTTTGCCGATGGCGGACGGGCACACCATCGGCAAGCTGGCGCTTGCCGCTGCCGCCTGGAGGATGCGGGGTCCTGTATGCACCATTCCTGACTTGGGATAGGCGAATTCTTGGAAATGGCGTCACCTCCTGTGCGACTACCTTCCTGGAGCAGAGCAGGTGTAGGGATGACAGGCTGCCGGGAGCCGGGAGCCGGGAGGCGGCGATTGGCATTGACAGGCGTCAGGTCCGGCCGTACAGATATGGTCGGGTTGGGATCGCATGACCGGCACGGCAAGGAAAGGGGACGAATATGGCAAGAGGATTGTACACGAAGATCACACGGGCGGGCTTGTTGGCAGGGGTGTTGTTCGCATGCAGCTCGTGCGTCTATGTCCATACCGGCGACATGGCGAGGTCGAGGTATGAGAGAGAAGTGCCGTTGGCGGCCCCACTGACGGCGGGATTGTCCTTCTCCGCCGATACGGGGGACGGCTCGATTCGTGTCCGCGGGGTCGAGACGAGCGAGTGCAAGGTGCTGGCGAAGGTCGTCGCGCACGCCAGGACCGAGGAACGGGCACAGGAGCTGGCCGAACAGATCGAGCCGAGGCTGGAGCCTTCCGGCAGCGGCCTCAGGGTGGTCATTGACAGGCCGCACACGCTCGCCAGCGCGTGGTACAGCGTGTCGCTCGACGTGCAGGTGCCGACACAGACCAGCCTGACCCTCACGACCGGCGATGGGTCCGTACACGTCGCGGACATCACCGGCAGCGTCGAGGCACGCACCGGGGACGGCAGCGTTGAGGTCGAGACCGTCAAAGGCAACGTGAAGCTCCATACCTCCGACGGTAGCGTTGCCTGTACGCGGCTGGACGCCGAGACGGTGGACGTGCATACAGGCGATGGCGCTGTTACTTTGACGAACGTCCGGGCGGACAACCTCACGGCACGTACCGGCGATGGGAGTATTCGAGGCCGGGAGATCGCGGCCGACTGCGCGGACTTTCATACCTCCGACGGCGCGATCCACATCGACTGGGCCCCGGATGGCCCCAAAGCCCCTAACGTGACGGCGACCACCTCCTCCGGCTCAATCACGTTCACGGCGCCGCCCGAATTGTCGGCGGTCATCGAGGCATCGACCGGCGATGGCTCTATTCACACCAATCTGCCGATCACGGTCGAGGGCAAGGTTGGCGGCAAATCCCTGACCGGCACTGTCGGCGACGGACGAGGCAGGATCGGTCTTAGGACCCACGATGGGTCGATCACGATCCGATAGCCTGGGGACCAGTGCAGGAGAGACTGCGATGAAATCACGCTGTTCATGGCTGAGTTGGGCGGTTGGTCTGAGCGTTCTATCGTTTGTGGCGGTTTCCGGATGCTGCGTTCCTATTGGCGGCTGCAATCAGGTCAAGTACGAGCGGACCGTCAGCAAGCAAGCCGCCTGTGAGGCGGGGGGGACGCTCGACGTCGCCACGGAATCCGGATCTATCACCATCACCGGGGCGGATACCAACGAGTGCCGCGTGACGGCCCAGATCGCCGGCTACGCGCCGACGGAGGAAGAAGCCCAGGAATTGGCGGAACAGACAGAGATTCGGTTGGACGCCTCCGTCGCTACGCTGAAGATTCGCGCCGAGCATCCGCATCTTACGAACAACCGCTCCATCGCCGTCAGCTATGAAATCACGGCCCCCCGGCGGCTCAACGTTCTGTGCCTGAGCGACTACGGCAGCCTGAGCGCAACCAACCTCAAGGGCGCGATCAAAGGCAAGACCAGCAGCGGGTCCATCAAGACCGAGCAGATCGACGGGCCGGTCGATCTGGACACCTCTTACGGGTCGATCGAGTGCAGGAATGTCGCCGGACCGACGACATTGCTCCGCAGCAGCAGCGGGTCCATCGTTGCTGCCGGCCTCAAGGGCGAGGCCAAGCTCGTGACCTCCTACGGCACCATCACGTGCGACACGTTCACCGGCACGAGTCTCGATCTCAAGACCGACAGCGGCAAAATCGCGATCTCCAACGCCTCCTTCCGCAATTGCCTCGCCAACACCTCTTACGGCTCCATTGCCTGCGACCATCTCAAGGGCGATACCATCAAGCTGCGGTCCAGCAGCGGCAGCCTGAACCTCACCGCCATCGACGCGCCGAGCCTGGACGTATCCACCTCCTACGGCAACGTCAAGGCCCAGGAGATCACCACCGCCAAGCTACTGGCCGGCTCGGGCAGCGGCAGCATCAACATCGTCTGCACACCCGCAACAGCCGCCGATCTGACTGCAGAGGTCAAGAGCTCCTATGGCGGCATCGACTTCACGGCCCCTCCCGGCTTTGCCGGCCAAGTGGACCTGCGCACCGATTACGGATCGATCCACACGGCCTTGCCCATCACAGTCAGCGGCGACATCACCAAGACGGAGATCACTGGCAAAATCGGCGAGGGCAATGGCCTGCTTCGCCTCCAGACGGGCAGCGGCTCGATCACGCTGAAGAGCCTCTAACTAACAGAACGAACCTCATTCTGTCATTGCGAGAAGTGCCGCGACGAAGCAATCTCAACCCACAGGACGGAAGATTGTTTCGCTTCGCTCCTAAGAAAATGGGTTTTGCCAAGAACGAAGAAAACGACTTCAAGTCCTGGAACCACCATGAGTTATCGCAAAATGGCTCACGGGGGCCATTTTCTTCCCGACACCAGCCGCGCAGCGGCGCAGCGACTCGCAATGACATGAAAGACTCCGGCTTGGATTACCCGCGCAATCATCAATTCAGAGCTCCCTGATCCCCGCCCCCTGTCTTACTGGCTGCCGACCACCGCCTCTTCGCAATCACGCGAACGCCGCCGGACGCTTGATCCTTTCTCGTCGGCCTGCTATGATGACGGTATGGCTAAGCCACAGATTGACATTCCGAAGGACCAAATTGCCGACTTCTGCCGGCGGAATCGCATTCGTCGGCTGGCCTTGTTTGGCTCAGTGCTGCGCGGCGACTTCACGCCGGACAGCGACGTGGACGTTCTCGTCGAATTCGAGCCTGACGCCCATGTCGGCCTACTGGGTCTCGCCGGTATGGAGATCGAGTTGAGTGAGTTGTTGGGCCGGAAGGTGGACCTCAATACCCCCGGCTTCCTCTCCGACTACTTCCGTGAGGAGGTGCTCGCCGAGGCGGAGCCACAATATGACGCAGCATGACGACAAGATGCGTCTGCACCACATGCTCGACCACGCCAACGAGGCCGTCGAGATGGTTCGCGGCAAAGGGCCTGAAGATCTCAAACGTGATCGCATGCTGCAACTGGCTCTTGTGCGACTCGTCGAAATCGTCGGCGAAGCCGCCACACGAGTGAGCGAGAAAGGACAAGAGCGTTACCCATCGATTCCTTGGCAACACGCTCGGGGAATGCGAAATCGCCTCGTTCACGGCTATGATAAGGTGGACTTGGACGTGCTGTGGGACACCATCGAACACGACTTGCCGCCCCTGATCGCCGAATTGCGTCGCATTCTCGATCTGTAGAAACCGCTGTTCCAACTGACCATTACCTCCCGGAACTGTGACATGGTAACAAGAAGGCATGTACATATAGCGACTGTGTTGGAAGTCAAGCGATCTTTGGATTCCACAGTTGATTATTTTTGATCATGGTATTGAGGATAGTCAACAGCTTTCGCATGGCGGCGACCAGAGCGGTCATCTTGGGTTTGCCGTGGTCCAGCAGCCGCAGGTAGAACTGGCGGATGACGGGATTGCAGCGAATGACGGTCAGCATGGGCATGTACAGGGCGGTGCGGACCCGAACGCGTCCTCCCCCGGTGGTGCGTTTGCCCCGGAACTGTCCGCTATCGCGATTCATCGGCGCCAGCCCGACCAGGGTGGCGATCTCACGACGATTGCCCCGTCCGAGTTCCGGCAGTTCGGTCACCAGCACGGCGGCGGTGGCCGTAGCGATGCCGGGCGTGGAGTCGAGGATCTCGGCCTTGCGTTGGAGCTGCGGATCGGCGGCGATCTGCGCGGCGATCTGCTTATCGAGTTTAGCGATCTCTTTTTCTACTACGAGGAGCATCCGACGGATACTGTGGACCACGGTCCGCTCGGCCGCATGCTCCAGACGATTGCGTTCGGCGACGTGGGTCTCGACGAGTTGCCTCTTGCGGGCGAGCAATTCCATCCGTTGGCGTCCTTGGGCATCCGGCAGCTCGCGTACCTGGACCAGGGGGCTCTGGGCGGGGGCTTCGCAGGGCCGGGGGCTTCGCAGGGCCTGCCCTCAAATTGCGTTTCCGTTAACCACCGGCTCTGCCGGTGAGCATTCACAAGGCTCTGCCGTTTCGTGCGTGTTTTTGGGTAGGTAGTTCCCCTTGAGGAAGGCCCCGCCGGGCCCAGGAGAACTACCATGAAAGAACGG
>JAPLMX010000199.1 GCA_026386805.1 Phycisphaerae bacterium
CCGCTCCAGAGGCGAGGTGTTGAGGCGAAAACACGAGGGTGCTGGTTGATCCCAACATCCGTTTCCTGGTCACGTTCAGGGGCCCCTCATTCCACGTTCTGGATCTGCTCCTTGAGCCGCTCGATCAGGCATTTGATGTCCACCACGGCCCGGGCGATCTGGGGATCGCCGGCCTTACTGGCCATGGTGTTGGCCTCGCGGAGCATCTCCTGGCTGAGAAAATCCAGGCGCCGGCCGGCCTGCCCGTCCGTCTGGCAGATTTGTGCGAACTGCTGCAAGTGAGCATCCAGCCGGGCGATCTCCTCCGAGATGTCCGACCGGTCGGCCAGAATCGCCACTTCCCGGGCCAGCGTCTGCTCGTCCAGCTTGAGCTTGGCCTCGGCCAGCAGCTCATCGACGCGTTTCCGCAGCTTCTTGGCATAATCCTGGGTCACCGACCCGCTGCACTGGCGGATCGTCTCCAACTCCTTTTGAATCGCATCACAATGCTTTTTCAGGTCCGCTTCGAGGAAACTGCCTTCCGCCTCGCGCATCCGCTTGACTTTGTCGAGGGCCTCGGCGGTCAGCCGCAACACGAATTCCTTGATCCTCGCGCTCTGCTCCTCATCCGGCAACACCGGCTGGACGATCCCCGGCAAATTGAGCAGACTCGCCAGGTCGATGGTCCCCTTGACGTCCACCGAGGCGCTGACGGCGTTGAGCTTCGTCACCACGGATCGCAGGGCGGTGGCGTCGATCTCGAACAGCGCGTCGGCCGCCACGGCTTTGAGGCGCAGCACGTAGTTGATCGTCCCGCGCGACAGATGCCGGCGCAGCTCCTTGTCGATCTCATCTTCGAGGAAGGCGGTCCCCTCCGGCAACTTGATGATCGTCTTGAGATAGCGGTTGTTGACGGCCTTGATTTCGATGGCGTAGGACACGCCGTCGAATTCCCCGGCCATTTCGCCGTATCCGGTCATGCTGTTGAGCATGGTCCTGCACTCTCCCAGCCGGGATTTCCCATTTGACTTCATAGCCTGTACTCCTGCATGGTACACGTCCTATGACACCCAAACACTGCATCCGATTTCAATAGCTCGGGCCATCAAGTTTGGCCTGTCCCCCGTCAGAATCCGTCATTCTGCCGCATAATCCGGCATTTCACCGCTTTTTCGGCGTACCTCTACCGCCGTTTTCTCATTGCCCAGCCCTGTTTTGACCCCGTATGATCTCATCCGACTGCTATCCACTCTGGGCCAGCTCTCAACCGCCCGATGCGGTCGAGGATTTCCCGGAAGAGCCTCTGCGACACAGCGACTTCGGCTACCTGAAACACCACGTAATGGGAAGGGCTAACCACCAGTGCAGCAAACCAAGCCAACATCGCACGCATGCACATCTTCACTGTCCTATCCACCACAGCGCCTCATGAATAGAAAGAAAGAGTGCCCACAGGTTGTCCAGGTAGGAGTCATCAGCCAAAGCGGCGGTTATGCGGGGAACTCCATCCCCACGAGGGCTTGCATTGTACGGGAGGCAGGCTTGGCCTGCAAGCGGGATTTGTTGGTGATCGATTGGGATGGGCCATTTTTCCTGATCGAGTTCTCGAATCGGCGCTTGACTTCGCGGGACCAAGCCGGTATGTTCTTACGCTTCGCAAGCCGGGGGCGCAGGGTGGGCTGTGCCCACCACCTGCCCGTATCCATGGCAAGGGTCCCGGGACGCGGTGGTTCGCGTTCGGGGAGCGAATCTGCAACCTGTGCTCCACGTGTCACGCAATATGAGAAGATGGTAGTGAAGAAGGAGAAGTTCAGCATGAGTGGGTCAAGAGAAGAAGGGCTACGAGTGAATAGCGCCGGGTACCTGGAACGCGGGTGGGTGATCGCCAACCACAAGTTGGTGTCCTTCCACGCCGCCTTTATTTCGTCGGTGCTGAGCCTTCCGGCAGCCGAACTAACCATGCGGGCCGCCGAAGGTCAGAATATCAAGTCGGTTGTCCTGACCTTCATGTTCTCGCCGTTTCACATGGAAGTATGGATCTCCCTGGCCGTTCTCTACCTGTCGTGGCACGTCGCGATCGCGATCCACGAGATGGGCCACTTCCTGACGGCTGCCAAGCTGACGGCTCTGAACAAGGACTCGCAGGAGAAGGCCGATGCGATCCTCAAGGGCAGCGGCGGCAAGTTCGGCTTCTATGCCCAGATGCTCCTGCTGATTCCGTGGGGCAAGTTCTTCGGCGTCAAGAAAGAGCACGGCAACTTCGTCCCCGACGCCCCGTACAACCTGGCGGTCGCCGCTTCGGCCCCCGTCTGGAGCGGATATCTGGCGGCGGTTTGCCTGCCGACGGCCATCGTGCTCATCGCCATAGGGCTATCCACCGGCGTAGACTTCTTCGTCTACGTCGGCCGATTCTTCCTGGCCCCCGGCTGCGTCGGCATGCTGGACCGGCTCCTGGCCGACCCAGGCAAGCTTCGCGAGTTCCGCACCCGCGAGAAGATCGCCGCCGAGCAGGCCGCCCGCGCTGCCGCGGCTGCCTCGAAGGAGAGCTGGCCCGTGCAGGTCGCTGCGGTCAAGAAGAGGCTGCTGACCACGCGTATGCAGCAGATCATCCTCAAGGACGGCAACCGCGTCGCGGCCCCCTGGCAGTTCCGCAACTGCGCCATGGGCGGCCGGCACACCGAGAAGGAATACCCCGAAAGCAACATCTCCATGCAGGAAAGCATGTTCATGCCGCTTTCGACGAAGACCTACGAAGACGCGCAGGAAATGACCGTGAAGCTCCAGTACCGGCTCAAGGAGATCATCGAGTCGGCCCCGGGCGCCAAGGTCATGGGCGTCGGCCTCGAGGGCGGCATCGCACCCTACGTCGATAAGGCCGAGGGCGATAAGGTGCCTGAGCAGCGCATGTGGCGGTTTATGAAGCAGGCCATTCTCGACTGCGAGTGGGTCCCCGGCGTGGATGTCGCGATCGCGCTGGACCCGGCATGCTCCGAGCTCGAAAACGCCTACCGCGAGGAACGCGGCGAGCCAGATTCCGTCGGCATGTACCGGTTCTGGCGCGACAAGAGCAAGGTCGAGATGAGCCGCGATGATATTCTCAACCTCTTCAAGCAGGCGATGGAAGAGGGCATCCCGATCCTGTCCATCGAGGATGGCTTCGGCGAGCGCGACCACCAGGGCTGGAAGAACCTGGTCAAGGAACTCGGCGACAAGATCTTCATCATTGGCGACGACCTGGTCACGACCAAGGACTCGAACATCGAAAAGTGCGCCAAGAACGGCGAAATCAACGCGTCGCTGATCAAGGCTAACCAGATTGGGACCCTGACCGAGACCGTGCTGGCCATGCTGACCTCGCTGGCCTACGGCGCGGAGCTCGTGATCTCGCACCGGTCCAAGAGCCCGAACGACCCGTTCGAGGCCGAAATCGGCACGGCGATGAACGCCCTGGGCGTCAAGTGCGGCGGTGGCGCCAACACCGAGCGTCTCCAGAAGTACGGCCGCATGATGGAAATTCTCGCCCTGGCTCGCGCCACGCAGCGCGAAACAACGGCCAAAGAACGCAAGGAGATCGAAGAGAGCGTCAAAGAGATCGTCCGAACCCTCACCGGCAAGGACGACGTCTCGATCTCCCCGAAGGCGGGCGATGTCGATCTCACCAGCCTCCTGATGAAGATGCTGGCCATCGAGGCGGTCAGCGGCACCGAAGAGGCGACCAACGCCGGTATCCCGTCGGCGGCCGCCACGCTGTTCCTCGGCCGTAGCGGTATCATCCGCTTCAAGGGCTCGACGCCTCTGGGCACCTCCGCCGGCGAGGACGAAGCCATCCACTACGTGGACAGCATCATCGAGCCGTGCGATACGGTCAAGAAGTACCCCGATCTGTTCAAGGCCGCCGGCGATGGTACCTTCCGCTTCAAGAAAGACGTCAAAGTCGACGCGGTCCGGGCCAAGAACGATGAGAAGCTCACGGTCCTCTGGAAGAAGTCCCGCCGGTACGACGGCAAGGGCTGCATGGACGCCGTGCAGCACATCGAGACCGTGCTTGCCAAGGCCTTCGTCGGAAAGAAGGTCGGCAAGCTGGGCACGTTGCTCGATACCGACAAGCAGCTTCTCGGCCTGGAGCTGGAGCAGGCGATTGCCGCCGGGCGGATCTCCAAAGACGCCTCGAAAGAGGACAAGATCCACGCCATGCAGCGCAAGGGCCTTCTCGGCATGAACGCCATCCTGTCGATGTCGCTGGCCCTGGGCCGGGCCGTCGCGGCGGCGGACGGCCGAGAGCTCTGGCAGCTCATCCGCGACATCGCCAGCGACACGATGGCCAAGTTCATCGTGGCCAATGGCGGCAAGAAGAGCCTGGCCGACCTCAAGAAACTGGACTTCGACCAGCTTACCGCCCAGTACCGCCAGACCGCAGCGGAGTCCGTCAAGAGCGGCAAGACCATCTACGAGCTGCTCCGGGCCCAACTGCCGGTTTACCCGGTGTAATTCGATTGCGGATTGATGCCCCGGATCGAAGTCCGGGGTGACAATACTGCGGATTGCGGATTTGGGGTAATACGACCGGTCCGCAATCCGCAATTTGTTTGCGCCGGGAAACGCTCCAGAAAGAGCCAAGCGGTTGCCGATAAACCAGACAAGTCACAGATGGCCGTGCCCCAGGTGAGGACATGACACCCTGCGAGCTTATCCGGCGTGGTAGATCGCTGACGGATGATTGCGGATTAGCACCACGCCTTAAATCTGCAATCCGAAATCCGCAATCTGAAATCGGTAGTCAGGCCATGCTCAGGCAAGGTATTTTCCACCTCTTTTTCTTCGTGGTTTTCTTCAGCATTGGCGCTGTAGCGCTCGGCGCGGCTGTTTTGTGTGACGATTTCGTTCGGTACTGCCGGAACGAGCACCTCGTGAGGGAAGCACAGCTTTCCGTGCAGCGCCTCAAATCACTGAACGCCGATTACGACGGTCTTCTCGAACAGCTTGAAAAGAATCCCGACCTCCTCAAACGCATCGCCCCGGCGACACTGGGGACCGAACCCGACGACCCCAACGCCATCTATCCCAAGGCCCGCGCCCAGGAGCTGGCCGTCGCCCGCAAGGCCCTGACGGAGCCGGCCGACCGGGAGCAGACGGACGCCCCCGTCCCCGCCTGGCTCCAGCGGTGCAGCGAGCCGACCAAGAGAATCGTTCTGTTCATCGCCGGAGCCGGCCTCGTCCTGATCTCGCTGGTGTCTTTCACGCCACAAGAGCAACAGGGCAGACCTTGAGCATCCCGCGACGGGGACAATCGCTTGGCCGATGTTCCGGCGTTGCTTCGCCCAGGAAGCAACAAAAAGCGCCGCCGGCCGGATGAAATTGCTTGCAAAACGCGATGCTCCTGATAGACTGGACTGCAATAAACGTTTGAAAATGGGCAGGTAGCTCAGTTGGTAGAGCAACGGACTGAAAATCCGTGTGTCGCTGGTTCAACTCCAGTCCTGCCCACTCCCGTAAGCCTATGGCTGACAATCACTTACGATTTTCGGCCTTTTTCGTTGGACCCGCAAGAACGCTCATTTTGGCCAAAGTGGGTCAAAAGTGGGTCAGTCAGGTTACGCCCGAGGATTCTCGCGTTCACGATCCGGGCCTTGTCCATGTCCTCCTGCTGGACGATCAAGTAGTACTTCTGCGTTGTCTTGATGTCACTGTGCCCAGCCAGCTTCTGAACCACATGGGCCGGCAGCTCCCGGGCCCAGTTCGTGAGGCAGGATCGGCGCAGGTCGTGCAGGGTGCACGGCGGGACCCGGGCCTTCTTCAGCAGCCCGTCAAACTTGCGTTTGATGTTGTTGACGAGCGTGCCATCCTCGGCCCATTTGCCTTTCCCACGTTTTTGCAGGATGTGCCGCCATCGCCATTTGGGCAGGAACACGTAAGGACATCCTTCTTCGGAGTCTGCCTGCAGGTCCACCAGAAGACGCATCACTTCCTCCGGCACCGGAATCATGCGACACTCGTGGTCCTTGGGCTCCCAGGCCAGCAGTCCATCCGTCTTGTGCTTGGGGGCCACGGCGATCTGATGACCCTCAAAATCGACGTCGCACCAGACCAGGTTCAGCATCTCACCACGTCGGAGGCCCGCTCCGTAGGCCACTACGATCAGGGCTCTCCACCAGCTATTGACGGCAATGTCCATCAACGCCCTGTACTCCTTGGGCGAGACGTACCGCTTGGGCTTTTCCGCCTTCTTGCGAGGCTTGATATGCCGGAAGGGGTTGGTCCCCTCCAGCAAATAGCCTCGCGGCTCGATGGCGAGATTGAACAGCCTCTTGAGCGTGCGGATATCCTTGTTCACTGTTGCCGGCTCCAAGCCAGAGGCCAAGCGGGACGCAATAAACGACTCGGCATGGCGAGGTGAAACACTCTGAAGCTTGGTTTTGGGGCCGACCTGTTCCATAAACAGATTCATCGCTCGCATCTGGTCCTGCAACGTTCGCCATGCCACCTGACCCCGCATGACTTGTTTGTGCTCCGAAGCGAAGTCTCCAAGGGTGATTGCTGGGAGGGGATCAGCTCTCCCACGGCGGATTGCCAGTTGCTTGTTCTCTGCGAATCGTTCGGCCTCCTTTCTGGTTTCAAAACTACGACTGTACCTGGTTCCGTCACAGCCGAACCAGCGCACCGCCCAGCGATAGGGCCGCTTCTTCAGCCACTGGTTCCTTGGCCCATCTTCGACAGCAACCCCGGTTATCCACCGCCAAAATCGTTGATTTTGGGCCAAAAACGCGGAATTTCGTTGGGCAGCCGATGAAATGTAGTGCCATAAAATGACGGAGGTTCCCTTTTTTATCTTGATATT
>JAPLMX010000052.1 GCA_026386805.1 Phycisphaerae bacterium
CGCTTCATGAACCTCGTCGATTCCGCCGACGTCTTCTGGAACGTCAGCACGCGCTTCAGCGACGGCTACCGTTACGGCTTAGGCGCCGAAGTCGGCGTCAGCACCAACAAAATCCACGCCCGAGGCCCCGTCGGCCTCGACGGCCTGGTCATCTACAAATGGAAGCTCCTCGGCAAAGGCCAGATCGTCGCCGACTACACCGGCCCCAACGCCCGCAAGTTCACCCATAAGAAACTGCGCTGATGGAACCGCAGATGAACGCCGATGCACGCAGATGTTCGTATGTCATTGCGAGCGAAGCGCGGCAATCTACAGATGCATGCAGAGCGGGCGGTGTAGGGTGGGTTCTCAACCCACGCGTGAAGGTTCTGTGACCGCAAAATACGCCAAATACGCGAAAGGGCCACGCAGGGCGGTAGGGTGGGGCTTGCCCCACCGATTCTTCTGAACCACGAAGAACACGAGAGTTCTGAACCGACTGTAGAATCGAGGTTGGCAGCGATGGGAATATCGGAGATCATTGGAGACAAGCGCAATGCGATCTTGGCGCTGGCCGCCAAGTACGGGGCGTCGAACGTTCGCATCTTCGGATCGGTCGCCGAAGGCGAGGCGACTGAAGCCAGCGACGTGGATTTTCTCGTGGATATGGAGCCGGGCAGGAGTCTCTTCGACATGGGGGGACTGCTCATGGACCTCCAAGAACTGCTCGGCCGCAAGGTGGACCTGGTCACCGAGCCGGGGCTGCACTGGTATATTCGCGAACGGGTGATGCACCAGGCGAGAGCGCTATGAAGGACGACAAGCTATACCTGATCCATATCGGCGAATGCATCGATCGCATCGAGGCCTACACGCAGGGGATGGCGAAGGAAGCTTTTCTGGCTTCCTCGCTCGTGCAGGACGCCGTGATCCGGAATCTCCAAACCATGGCCGAATCCACGCAACGCCTGTCAGCACGCGCGAAGGAGGGCCAGCCAGGGATCGACTGGTACAAGATAGCCGGCTTCCGCAATATCCTCGTCCACGACTACCTTGGGGTCGATCTGGCGAAGGTCTGGAACATTGTCCAGAACGATCTCCCGGTTCTCAAGAGCGCGGTGAGCGAAATGCTGGGGCCGAACTGGTAGCGATCTTGCAGTAATCTGCGTCCATCGGCGTGAATCTGCGGATGAAAACCTACTCGCCGCAGGCACAATCGCAAATACCAAATCGTAAATCGTAGATCCCAGGCCCTCCGCGAATCCGCCCACGCCGGCAAGAAGCCGGCCCTCTCCTGGGCTTCATGACCGACCCGGAAATTCGCAAGGCGTCCTCGGAGCCCAACGATGCTCACCACGGATGCGTGGCGTTTGTGAAATGTGTAGGTGTGACCCCCGATTCCTGCCGAAAAATACCTCGGAGATTATCCGCAGATTAAACAGATTGCACAGAAATGTCATTGCGAGGAGCGTAGCGACGAAGCAATGTCAATCTGCGAAAATCTGCGGATCGTAGTTTCTTCAAACTGACACCGATTTCAGTGCGGATATTAGTCGCCTGGGAGAAGAAGCCCTTGACCTACCCGGCGATGTTGCACTTCGTGCGCGCTGGATCACGTACTGATCCTGCGGGCTGTGAGATAGGCTCTTATCGCTCGATAAGCGGTCAAGATACGGAAAAGAACCTTCTTCCAAAGGCAACCGCACTCCCCATCCCGGAGACAAAAAGCAGGAGTGCGCCAGGGAGCGGGACGGGCACGACATTGCCGGCTCCATCATACGTAAGGGCACCGCTGTAGCCGGGGCCGCCATTGGGGCAGACGATACTGATGACGTTGGTATCCAGCGTCACCGCACCAGTTTGCGCCAGGGCTCTGCCATTCGAAATTGTTGCGCCGGTATTCAGGCCGATGCTCGTTAACGCAAGAATATTCCCTTCGAATGCAGTTGTGGTACCGAGGGTCGCGGAGCTGCCGACCTGCCAGAATAGGCCGTCATCTTTACCATCATTTGAACCGAGATTGATCAATTGAACCACCGAGCTGCTTGCGGTCGTGAGCGTGCTCCCTATCTGGAAAACCCAGTACGCATTGTTGTTGCCCTGGGCGTTGAGAGTGAGTGTTCCCGTCAACTGAGCCGACGTGTTAAAATGATAGACGCCCGATGTGAGCGTGAGTCCACCCAGATCCTGACCCGTCAAGTCGCCAGTGAACGCCATGTTTTTCAGACCATTGTACGCCCTGGCGGCATCTGTCTGAGCCGAAGCCGCGACCGTATCACCTGCGTGTATCGTTCCTCCGGCCACAGTCCCCGGAGGAAAGCCGGTGACCGCCAAACCCGGGCTGACACCGAGGTTTCCGGTGATTGTAGTCGCACCGGTATTGGTCACCGTCGAGCCCCCCAGGACCGCGAAGCTCTCCGCAGAACCCATTAGGTCTGCCAATCCTGTGGATGGGGCGTAAAGAATCGCGGCGAAAGCAACCAAGCAAAATAACTGTCTCCACATACCACTCCTCCTTCTCTGTGCGTCACTCAAAAACACTTCCGCCAACTTGCCTAAAGTACTCACACCGAGCAGACAATGCCCGGCAAGGAATCTCCAAATGTACCGACTCACACCAAGCCTAATGTTTATATTACCCAAATAGCCACCTCCACGTCAAGAAAAAAATTGTCAAAATACTATTGAATTCCCAGCCCAATCCACCAAACACGTGCTAAGCTACCCACTATTAAGTACTTACGACAACTTAGGCGAGCGGATCAAGTGCGCGCACTACAGGTTGCCACGCAGATTTCTCTGCCAGGAGTGCTCCTGCCAGTCGGCCCCCAATCGGAATTGCAGACCGGTTCTGCAAAAGTACTCGCATACCTGGAATTTGAAATACGGCAACCTCTTCCAAATGGGGAGTTAGCTGTGATGCGCTACTAATCCCGAGCTTTCTGGGTCGCTGTTTCGACCTTGTCCTTCGCTTGGTGTCCCAGGTCTTTCACCTTGTCCACCGCTTTGTCCTTGTCCTCTTGAATTCGGCCCTTGTCCACCGACACCGTGACGTGCGCATTTTTACCGTCGCTGCCCGACGAGAAATGGAACCACCCCATGTAAAAGCCCAGGCCGGCGACGACGGCCACGATCAGAGCGAGCACGCCAAGCATGCGTATCATAAATTCCTCCACAATGAGTCCGGCAAGAGTTTTGGCCGAGTCAGGGACCGGCGGCTCAGAAGCTGCGGGGGATGTACCCCAAGAGCAGGAGCACCAGCACGATCACCAATATCAGTCCCAAGAGGCTGCTGGGGGCGTAACCCCAATTGCGGCTGTAGTTCCACCTGGGCAGGCCACCGAAAAGCAGCACGAGCAACACAATCAGTAGTATGAATCCCATAATAGACTCCTTTCGCTGTCCTTGAGGACGGCGAAAAACACTCTACCAGCTAACACCATGGCATCCGCCGACAAAGACCCCAAGTGCCAAAAGGGCTGCCATGGTTGCTACTAAGATACAATTGTAAATCCGCTGTGATTTCATGTTACATCTCCATCTGAACCTTGATAATTGTGGATTGGTTGTGGTTCCATGCCGCGAGTTCACTCTTTGGCGGCATGTGTTCTTCGACTTAACGCCAACTCATGGCTTGTCTCCCCTACGGTCTTTCTCATCACGCCTTCCTGGTGTCCAGGACGACCAACATGATGCCGCCGACCAGTGCGACCGCTCCGACGACCGGAGGAATAAAGTGGCTCTTGGTGGTCTCCACGTGCAGCGGGCCGATCTCGACAGGCTTTCCTCGAGTCTTGAAAGTGATGCCCGAGTAAGCGAGCACTACGACGCCGAGAGCGATCAGTAAGCCCGCAACGATAGTTTTGGGTTTCATAGAACCTCCAGTTTCCTGCCTCGATACGGCAAGCTAACAACTTCTTACGTCAGTCGTCGTCCCTGAATGATCTGGATCAGCACCACAACAACGGCCAGCACCAGCAGGAAGTGAACAAACCCTCCCATCGTCAGAAGGGGATCACGAAATTGTGTTGGTTCATCTGTGCTTTCAAGGAAGGCCCGGAGCCTACGGAGCGACAACCGTCACCGTGAATGCAGTCGAGGTCGGCTTGCCGGTTTTCGGCGTCGCGTTCACAGTGACACGATACGCACCGAGGGCGGTGTTCTTGGTCGTTGCAATCCGGAGTTGTACATCAGGGCTTTCGCTCGCTTTGACCAGAACGTCGGTCGGGTCGACACTGATGCTCTCGGGCGCTTGGATTTGCAGCTTCACTGCCTGCTTGAAATACGCGCCCCTCTGCAGTGAGACGGTAACGGCACGGACTTCACCCTGTTTGACGTTCGTGTCGAAGGTCGGAACGGCGATCTTGAATCCTTGGTCCTTGGCCATGGTTCCGCCTCGGGGGCTGCTCGATTGGCAGCCGGAGATGGCGGCCAAAGCTAATGTCGTCACGATCATAATTGCAGTCTTCATTTCCTTTTCCTTTCCTAAAGATGATCTTGTCCGGCAACCGCCGCTTCACCAGGATCTCGTACTCGCCGAGGGGAGTTGCCTCTGAATCGTTTCTACGGTCTTTCGACTTAATGCGAACTCACGGCTTGTCTCCTTTCAATTGGCCATAGGTTCACCGCCGGCTGGCGCCTCCATGCCCCAGCCGGCAGCGATGGGTGAGCCTCCCTGCTCGTGGTCTCCTCCATAATCATCTGGTCCTTCGCACTCCACGTGCTTTCTTGTTTCCGTTGGTGCTTTCGTTGTGTTTTGGGGTCCGCCCGTGCTGTCACATTACTGAGTTTTCAGGTGGGCCTGAGCCCACCTAAAAACCCACCGCGAAACAACCAGCAACTATTCAGTTGCCAATATCCATCCATGCCCTCCTTGCGATTTCTACGCGATTTCTACTGCGACAGTTCAATCGTTTTCCGGGTGACGCTCCTGTTCCTCTCGCTCCTCACACGTTCTTCTTTCCGTTGTTGCTGTCGTTGCATTCTTCTATCTGCTATTATTACGCCATGTGCCGGCCCTTGTCTATGGGGTGTTACCCTACTGCAGATTATTTCGTCAGAGAAATTAAAAGGGGTCAGGTACGAATGGCATGAAGATAAGGCACAGGGGCCTGCCAAAACGCGATTTTTGGCCTCGCAACGCCATCGTCTTCCTGCACGGATAGCTTAACTTCATGCCATTCGTGTCAGGTACCTTTTTCATCCTATTCATCGTACCGCCTCGGGCCTCGACCCAACCAGTTTATCACAGCTTCGTCCAAGATGCTTCATCAAAGAATGTAGAGGTATTCTGGCGGAAGTTGGCGGCAAGGGCAAGCGAAAAAGTGGCTTGGTGACAACTTTTTTCGGGTTCACCACGGAGGCACGGAGTGCACCGAGCGGACCATTGGCACCCCTCCATCTCCGTGCTCTCGGTGTCTCTGTGGTTAGATCAACCATTTGTCGGTTCTCGGCCATGCCTGTTGCGCGCAAACCACCCCCTTATCGCGTCTTTCACACGTATAAGGCGATTCTCGCCGGGCGAATGTTGATGGAAATCTTGGGAAAAAGTCCACCGACGGCAGGCCGTAGGCTGGAGGAGTTGCCGCAAATCCTTGCTTTACCAGAGCTTAGAAGAACTTACGAGCCACAGATTTCGCAGATTTACGCAGATTGAGATTGCTTCGTCGCTGCGCTCCTCGCAATGACATTTCTGTGCAGTCTGTAGATTGCCGCGCTGCGCTCGCACTTGTCTGATCCGCGGATGATCTCTGGGCCGTTTCCGCACTACTACTTGTCAGAATCTTGCTCTCTTGCGCAAATTTCGGATCGACCGAGACGCAAGTCCTTGAAACACAAATACTTGGTTCTCACACGGAGCCACCAAGCCACGGAGCTTGAGGGGGCATTTCCGTACCGATCTTCTTCGTGTCTTCGTGCCTTGGTGTGAATCGATTTTTGGTTGCGGCCGAGGGCCGCGCTAGGTGATTCGTGCCATTCGTTGTTTCTATGTCCTTCAGTGCTTCGGACTTACACCGCCTTCGTTGAAAGCGCTTGCCAAGGGGAAGGAAGGTGCCGGATGACAAGGACCGCCAAGGAACAACCAAGGCCTGCCAAACAACACGCCCGTGAGATCCTCAAGCAGAAGCTCGCCGCCCCTCACTACCGACAGCCCTCTGGGCCAGCCTCCAGTCGCACTCTGGCTTGCCATCTTCCCCCGGTTCCCAGTCATTCTGGGGGATTTCCATTGGCGTCGCCGATAGCCGCGCGTACAATGCTTGAAGTTCAGCGTGACGGCGTTGGAGGCCGACAGATGATCGCGAAAGATGCACTGACACGTTTGGTTCTCTCCACCGCTTGAAATCTATTCATTCATGTTTTTTGGGAGTAGGAGTAAGAGAGATGAAGAAGTCAACTACAGTTTATACAGTAATGGCAGTGCTCGCGCTCCTGTGCCTGGGCGGCAGCCCTGCGTTTGCGGGGTGGACAGTCGTAAGCCTCCACCCTGCAGGGGCGGAAGGTTCGTGTGCCAATGGCGTCTCTGGCGGCCAGCAGGTGGGGTATGCCTGGTTCAGCGGCAACTATCACGCCGGCCTGTGGAGCGGGACTGCCGCAAGCTGGGTGGACCTCAACCCTGCAGGGGCGAACTACTCGAAGGCCTATGGCGTATCCGGCGGCCAGATCGTGGGATGGGCCTTTCAGTCTACCTACCCCCCCTACGAACCCGAAGGTCGCGCTATCCTGTGGAACGGGTCTGACGGAAGCTGGATAGACCTCAACCCTGCACTTGAAGGGGAAAACGCATACTATTCGAAGGCCTATGACGCCTCCGGCGACCAGCAGGTGGGGTGGGCCACCTTTGGCGGCCACGGTACCGCCGCCCTGTGGAGTGGGTCTGCCGAAAGCTGGGTGGACCTCAACCCTGGAGGGCCGTTTATGTCGGGTGGGTCGTGGGCGTCGTGTGCCTATGGCGTCTCTGGCGGCCAGCAGGTGGGGTGGGCCGAGACTGACAGTGGCCGTCACGCCGCCCTGTGGAGCGGGACTGCCGAAAGCTGGGCGGACCTCAACCCTCCAGGGGCGACATATTCGAATGCCTATGGCATATCGGGCGGCCAGAAGGTGGGGGACGCCGCCTTTGAGCAGTTTGGCTTAGACAACTACCACGCCGGGCTGTGGAGCGGGACTGCCGGAAGCTGGGTGGACCTCAACCCTTCGGAGGCCACAAGTTCGTCTGCTACTGGCGTCTCGGGTGGCAAGCAGGTGGGATTTGCCACGATTGGCAGCAACAAGCACGCCAGCCTGTGGAGCGGGACTGCCGCGAGCTGGGTGGACCTGCATGCCCTTCTGCCCGCCGGCTACACAGAATCCCGTGCCTATGGGATCGACGTGTCTGCCGGCGAGATCTGGGTTGCTGGTCATGCTGATGACGAGGCGATGCTTTGGCATTACACACCGGAACCCGCACCGGTACCCGCACTTGTCGAGCAGATACAGCAGATTCTTGAATTCACAGAGGATTCTGTCGCAGAGGGAGAGCTGGAAGGTGTTGGTCCAGGTAAATCTGCCGACAATAGACTGCGTGCGTTGGTCAATATGTTGGAGTTCGCCGGATATGCAATCATCTCAGAAGACTATGATATGGCTTGGGATCAACTCACAGCCGCGCTGGCGAAGTGTGACGGGCAAAGCACACCCCCCGATTTTGTGGAAGGTGACGCTACGCGCGGTCTCGCAACTATGATCGAAGAATTGATAGCGGAATTATGGGAAATGCCGTGATGGGAAGTACGGACAGGGTGAACTAAAGGTACGCGGTACTTTTGTCGAGGGGACAAACGGTGTGCAGTGTTGTCTCCCGGTGTGGTCACTGAAAGCAGGGTCAACCGGCGAGTTTGACACCGTGGTTGAGGACCCAGGCGGCGAAGCTGGTGTCATGGTGGCGCTGGAGTGCCTCGGCGGGGAAGGAGTGCAGCTCGATGTCATCGTCGGCCGAAGCCCCTTGCAGGGCCGGCTCGGCCGGGGTATACTGACGGTATGACGAGTAAAGACATGGCTATCAAGACGATCCAGGAACTCCCGGACTCGGCGACTTGGGAGGAGATTGAGGAGCGTGTCCGCTTCCTGGCCGGCATCGACAAAGGCTTAGCGGATGTCAAGGCCGGCAAGGTCGTTCCCCACGAGGAAGTCAGGGAAAGCCTCAAGACATGGCTTGCCGGATAATCTGGTCCCAGACAGCCGTTGACGACCTCAGGCAGATGGCTAAGGAGAGTTTGGAATTGGAATCTCGGGGACACCACACTCAATCGCCGGCGAATGGAGTATGCTGTCCCAGTTGCTGCTTTCCTGGACTTGCCCTTTGATGCTCCTCAGGACTTCACGCCCAACTGGCGGTCGAACCAGGCGAAAGCATCGTCCTGCATCCGGCGGGTGTAATGATGCGGCTCGTCGTAGAAACGGCCGGTGAACTTCTCCTGCGCGCCCGCGCGTTCGAAGACGGTTGCGATCTTCTCCACCGACTCCTTCATGCCCGCAGGCGGAAATAGGCCGTCGCGCTCGCACTGCAGCACCAGCAACGAGCGCGGCGCTGCCAGCGACGCCACATCCGGCCAGTCGAGATACCGATGCAGGGCCGGCAAGAAATGGACCCAGGAATGGGTGTCCACGTGGTGATGAATCATCGGGCGGACCGTGGACATGAACCCCACGATGCAGCCGGCCTTGATGCGGGGATCCAGGGCGGCCAGAAACATCGCGCGATAGCCGCCCATGGAAATGCCCTGGCAGCCGAGGCGAGAGGGGTCCACTTCCGGCCGGGTGACGAGGTAATCCACGGTGCGGATGTCATCCCAGAAGACGAGGCCCGGCCAAGTGGCCCCGGCGAAGGTGAGCGCCTTGACCAGCGTCGCCTCCTTGGCACGGCACTGGGCGTTCAACCGCGGTATTTCTGCGAGCGAAAGCTTGGCGCGGTCCCATCCGGAGGCCAGATCGGCGTCCAGCACCACCCGCCGTTCACCGAACATCAGGGCATCGATGGTGATAACGACATAGCCGCGCCGCACCAGCGCCGTGGCGGTAGGCCGCCCATCGTAGTTCTCGCGGTGATACTCGGTCATGGCGGGGTGATTCGCCCCCAGGTCCACCACCTTCTCTTTGCCGAACATGAACATGCCGCCGTGCGAATGAAGGTCTACCATCGCGGGCCCGGGCTGCTTCAGGTCTTTCGGAATCAGCACAAAGGCGGGGACGCGCACGCCGGGAGCCGTGGAAAAGACGATCTTCTCGCGCACATGATCGCCGCAATCGCGGCGTTCCAGCACCTCGGGCCGCGGCTCCACCGGCTGCGGCTGGTAGAGAATCAAGTCAAAGATGCGTTGCCGGGCCCGCTCCTGAAATTCGTCGAAACTCCGATAGGTCCCGCCCAGAAACGAGTCCACGGGCCGATTGCGGCCGGCGATCCGCTCGACCTCCGCCAGCAGACTGCCCAGATCCGCGCCAGTGGACCGTAGCTCACGCGGCGTGTCGGCGCTCAGCGCCGCCGAGTTCGCCGTGCCTGCTGCCTGGGAACCCCAAACACCGGTCAGCGCGGTCCATCCCAGCGCGGCGGCGAATTCACGCCGGGTAGTGGCTGGCGCACCGGTGGTGGTCGAAGCTGGGTTGTGCGGACGAGCCATGATGGTACCTCCAGTCAATATTCTCAAAGACACCGTCATCAATCGCACCCATGGTAAAGCATCGATGGAGCCATCCCTACAGGATTTCTGTCAGGTGAAAAAAATGCTTTGTCCGTCACCAGCTAGACTGCGGGCTGCAGCTCCACATTTCACATTCTCGGGTGTGGCGTGCCCCCTCTTTGCACACCGCAGGCGGCCGAATCCTGTGGGAATTCCGGGGACGTCTATGAGCAAGCCGTTGTCAAGACGGTCGCGGGATTTTTTCGCGGGAATTCCACACAGCTATTCGGCGTCACCCGGTTTGGGGCGCCAGGAAGCTACGTACGGGGCCGGCTCCAGTCACCTTAACGAGGTC
>JAPLMX010000110.1 GCA_026386805.1 Phycisphaerae bacterium
GACAACCTCGGGGAGGTGGGGCAAGCGGTGGAGGATGGCATGGAGCGTGTGCAACAGAACGGACAACTCCTGTTCGGGTTCTTGGAGCACCCCGGTCTTTTTTTTGAGTGACTTGTCACTGTATTATGCGAAATTCAGTAAGAATGAAATTCAGAGGCGATGCTGACGTTGTGATTGAGAAGATCATACCGTTGATGGAACAACATGGAATTCTCCAGGAACCTCAGTGGAGGGGCAGAGGCACCCATCAGAGGATTTGGTCGATGAGGAAGAGGGTCGAGGATGTGCTTATGGCAGATGGGGGCCAAGGTGAACTGGCGCTCACTCAGTTTTGGCAGGCAATAGACAGATGAGGGGCCGCGGCTTGTCCTCGAGGAAGAGAACCAAAGGGGTGCGGCACTCTTTCCGCGGCGAGTGGAGAGAACTAAAGGTGTCACGTACATTTGTGAGTAGTATTGGCGACTATGCGGTGCGGTGCGACGGCGGAATGACCGTCCGTTGGCGCGGGTCCGGAGAGCCCCGGTGGGACGATTGACGATAGCCCGCCGTTTCAACATGTCATTGCGAGCGCGGCAACGGTGGGTCACGAGGGCCCGTAGACCCCCTCACAAGCCCCACTGGGTCGAAAGAAGGGGGACACGCCGCAGGGGTTCTTTCGTCCCTGGCGGGACTCCATTCGTTTTCTTGCCCAGGTTTCCCAGCCATGAATGGCTGGGCTATTGTCTTTCGCCCTTCGGGCTGCTATACCACCAAAGGACATAGAAACAACGAATGGCACGAATCACACGAATAAATAGGGAAAGACGGGCAAGCCAAATTCGTGTCATTAGTGCAATTCGTGGTTCAAGAACATTCTGGTTGTGGCCGAAGGCCGCTTCGTGCCCTCTGTGGTGAGAGAAGCGGTAGTCGGTAGTCAGTAGTCGGTAGTCGGTGGGAAAGCCGGTTGATGGTGGTCAATCCCCAGTTCT
The DNA here is from genome assembly GCA_026386805.1 of Phycisphaerae bacterium. GTDB lineage: Bacteria > Planctomycetota > Phycisphaerae > Sedimentisphaerales > Anaerobacaceae > PLanc-01. The sequence continues at coordinate 969 of JAPLMX010000110.1, forward strand.
CAGCCAGATCGGGGTCAGGAATCACGGGTCAGCTACGGCCTGCGGCCTATGGCCTCCAGCCTTTCTGTCTTGCTCCGTGCCCTCCGTGGTGTACAAGCAGTAGTCGGTAGTCTGTAGGCGGGGAAATGGGCCAAGAACATCCTTGCAATCCCCCGCCCTGGGGGGATAATGGGTCAATAATTCGCCGACGGCAAGCGTCTTACCGAGCGTACGTCGGTGTAGCATCGTAAAGGACAAATGGTCCATTTGTCTGCATGTCATGCTTTAGCATTGGAGAGCTGAACGATGGTCAAACGAACGTGGACGAGACGAGAACTCCTGAGGAGTTCGGCAGTAGCGGCCGGGACCCTGATGATGTCGGGGGCGGCCGGACCTCTGGCCTTTGCGGCGGGCAGCGACGCGATTCGCGTCGGTGTCATCGGCTGCGGCGGACGCGGGTCGGGCGCCGCGAAGAACTGCGCCGATTCCTCCCCCGGCGTGAAGATTGTCGCCCTGGCGGATGCCTTCGGCGACCGGCTCCAGGGCCTCAAGAAGAGCTTCAATGTCCCGGACGACCGGTGCTTCGTCGGTCTGGATGCCTACAAGAAGGTGCTGGCCCTGGACGACGTGAACCTCGTGATCCTGGCGACACCGCCGGGCTTTCGGCCGATCCACCTGGCGGCAGCCGTCAAGGCCGGCAAGAACATCTTCATGGAAAAGCCCGTCTGCGTGTGCCCCGCCGGGTATAAAGTAGTGATCGAGGCGTCGGAGCAGGCCCAACAGAAGGGCCTGGCCATCGTCGCCGGCACGCAGCGCCGCCATCAGAACGACTACGTCGAGGCCATGAAGCGCATCCACGACGGCGCGATCGGCGATATCGTCTCGGCCCAGTGCTACTGGAACATGGGCGGGCTGTGGGTCAACAAGCGTCAACCCGGCCAGAGCGACATCGAATGGCAGATCCGCAACTGGCTGTATTTCACGTGGCTCTCCGGCGATCACATCTGCGAGCAGCACGTGCACAATCTGGACGTGGTCAACTGGGCCTTCAAGGATGAGCAGCCGGTCGAGATCCATGGCCTGGGCGGCCGGCAGTGGCGCACCGGACCGGAGTACGGCAACATCTTCGACCACTTCGGTGTCGAATTCACCTATCCGAATGACGTCCGGACGATCAGCATGTGCCGGCAGATCGAGGGGACGACCGACAACGTCTCCGAGCGCGTCGTCGGCACCAAGGGCGTCTGGCGCTCCGAGGTCAGCGCGATCGAAGGCGAGAACCCGTGGAAGTATCAGGGTCCCAACGTCGATCCCTACGTGCAGGAGCATGCGGACCTGATCAAGAGCATCCGCGACGGCAAGCCGCTCAACGAGGGCAAGCGCGTCGCCGACAGCACGCTGTGCGCGATCATGGGCCGGGAGTCGGCCTATTCCCGCCGGCAGTTCAAACGTGCTTGGTTCCTGAGCCGTTGCACGCTGAACCTGCTGCCGACCGACGATCTTAAGATCAGCGACGCCAAGCCGGTGCCGCCTTTCGCCATCCCGGGCCAGTACGAGTTGCCCGGATGGGTGCAGGAACAGCGCAGACGCGGCTAACCCCGTTTGTAGTGTGCCCGTAAGGGGCATCAAGAGAAACGCCTCATGGCGTCACTACGAACAGCGAACGAAGGAGATTTCGAATATGTCATCATACGCGAACAACGGTATATCCGGGACCACGGCGGGTGCGGCCGCTGCGACGGCGGCGGTGCTGGGCCAGATGGCGCACGCGAAAGGGTCCGATACGATCAAGGTGGGAATGCTCGGCTGCGGCGGACGCGGCAACGGGGCGATAAGAGATTGTCTGAAGGCCAATCCCTCGGGGGTTGAGATCGTGGCTCTGGCCGACCTGTTTGAGAGCCAGGTCAAGGGCACCCGGGACGGCCTTATGAAGGAAGCGGCGATCAAGGATCGCATCAAGATCGCCGACGACCACATGTTCTGGGGCTTCGATTGCCACGAAAAGCTGGCGGCCTGCGACGCCGACGTGCTGCTCATGGCGACGGCCCCGGCGTTTCGCGGCCGGCAGTTGATGGCCGCCATCAAGGCCGGCAAGCACGTCTTCACGGAAAAGCCCGTGGCGACGGACGTGGCCGGCTGCAAGGAAGTGATGGAAGCCGCCAAGCTGGCCAAAGAAAAGGGCTTGGCCATCGTGGCCGGCACCCAACGCCGCCACGAGCCCAGCCGGATCGAGCTGATGAAGCGGATTCACGACGGCGCCATCGGCGAGCTGGTCGGCGGCCAGTGCTACTGGTACGGCGAGGGGATCTGGTTCCATGGCGTGCCCCGAAACAGCCAAATGAGCGAGCTGGAGTGGCAGTGCCACAACTGGTATCACTTCACGTGGCTCTCGGGCGACCAGATCTGCGAGCAGCACATTCACAACATCGACGTGATGAACTGGTGTTTCAACGGCCCGCCGGCGAAGTTCACGGCCGTGGGCGGCCGGGCCTGGCGCAGCTACAACCAGGACCAGATCAAGACCGCCAAGGAAGTCTGCCGCCACTTCACCGGCAGCGAGGACAACTGGGAGAAGTACAACGGCGATATCTGGGACCACATCTACGCGGAGTTCGAGTATGCCAATGGCGCCCGCTGCCTGAGCTTCAGCGGCCACAGCCCCGGCTCGGGCCGCAACGGCGAGAAGCTCGTCGGCACCAAGGGTACCAGCGATTGCAGCCGTAGCCTCGGCGGTCCCAACGCCTGGCACTACGAGGGCGAGAGCATCAACGGCCAGGTGCAGGAGCACGCGGACCTGGTCAAGAGCATCCGCGAGGGCAAGCCGCTTAACGAGGGCCAGCAGGTCGCCGAGAGCACGCTGACGGCCATCGCCGCCCGCATCGCGGCCTACACCGGCCGCACGTTCACCTGGAAGTGGCTGATGGGTGCCTCCAAGCAGGACCTGGTGCCCAGGGATCTGAAGCCCGGTCCGGGCCTGTTCCACCCGATCGCGACCGGTCGGGATGAACTGGTGTAGGAATTGACGAAGTGTGATGTTTGATTTGTAATTTTTGATTTTCAAATCAACAATCAACCATCAAAAATCAGACTTGCGAATGACAAAAGGCCCGACGCACTCAACAAGTCGTCGGGCCTTTTCGTACCGATTGGCAGGGAGACCGGAAGATGGCTTATGTACTCTGCGTGCTCTTGCTGTCGCAGATGGCGAGTCAACCCGAGGCCGCGGATGTCCCCGAGAGCCTTCGACCGTTCTTCGCTCCGCCGACACAGTACGCTCATGATTTGGGAAGCTACAGATCGCTGCTTGTTTTCAACGATGGTACGCCGGTCACGACGGCCGCGGATTGGCACAAGCGCCGCGCGGAGATCTTCGCCACGTGGCGCAATCTCATCGGCACCTGGCCTCCTCTGATTGAGAAGCCCAAGGTCCAATATCTGGAGCAACAGCACCGGGAGAATTTCACCCAGCACAAGGTGCTGGTCGAGATCGCGCCGGGTGGCCAGACTGTCGCCGGCTATTTGCTGGTCCCCGATGAGGAAGGACAGGGCCCGGCGAACCCCATCCGCAATTCCCAATCCGCAATCGGCAATCAGAAAGGCCGGCTTCCGGCCGTGCTTGTGGTTTACTACGACCCGGAGACCGGGATTGGGCTTGGCAAGGAGTTGCGTGACTTCGCCTATCAACTGGCCAAACGCGGCTTCGTCACCCTGTCCATCGGCACGCCGGAGTTTTGCAGTCTCAAGCCTCCCTACAAGCCGCTATGCGAAACGTCCGCCGGCCGGCCTCAACTCCAGCCGCTTTCGGCGCTGGCCTACGTCGCCGCCAATTGTCACACGGCCCTGGCGAACATGCCCAACGTTGACCCCGCAAGGATCGGCGTCGTCGGCCACTCTTACGGCGGGAAATGGGCGATGTTTGCCTCCTGCCTCTACGAGAAGTTCGCCTGTGCCGTCTGGTCGGACCCGGGGATCGTCTTCGACGAGATCCGGCCCAACATCAACTACTGGGAGCCCTGGTACCTGGGCTGGGACGCGACCCGCCAGCGCGAACGAGGCGTCCCTGGCGACTCCAACCCCCGCACCGGTCCCTACAAGACCATGATCGAAACCGGCCGCGACCTGCACGAATTACACGCCCTGATGGCCCCGCGCCCCTTCTTGGTCTCCGGCGGCGCCGAGGACCCGCCCAACCGCTGGCAAGCCCTCAACCACACAGTCGCGGTCAACAAGCTCCTGGGCAGCATCAACCGGGTCGCCATGACCAACCGCCCAACCCACGACCCCACGCCGGAATCCAATGAACAGCTCTACACCTTCTTTGAGCACGTCTTGAAGCTCGCCTCGCTCACCGGCAGTGACTGATCCATCAGCGAGCGTGGCAGTTCTTGATGATGTATCCGCCGGATTTTTCTTCCGGTTCCAGCTCCAGGATCCCGCGGGCCTGGGCCTCCTCCAGCAGTTCGCCGAAAGACCGGAAGCCGTAATAGGACTCGCTAAAGCCGGGTTTGCGGCGTTTGAGGGTCTGCTTGATCATGGAACCCCAGATCTTCTCCCCCTCGCCCCGCTCTTCCACCAGAGCCTCGTAGGTCTCGACGATCAGGTCCCATGCCTCTTGCTTCTTATCCTCCACGGGCTTGGCGGCTTTGGCGATCACGCCCCGCACCGGCCGGCGGCCCATGTCTTTGACGATCGCCTTCTTACGGGGCGGCTGCACGCGCACCAGGTCATCGTAGTAGATAAACTCGTCGCAGTTGGCGATCAACAGGTCCGACGTCGAGTTCTTGACGCCGACGCCGATCACGATCTTATCGTTCTCCCGCAGCTTGCTGACGAGCGGGGAGAAATCCGAATCGCCGCTCAGGATCACGAACGTGTCCAAGTGTTCCTTCGTGTAGCACAGGTCCAGCGCGTCCACCACCATGCGAATATCGGCGGAGTTCTTGCCCGACATGCGCACGTGCGGGATCTCGATCAGCTCGAAGGAGGCCTCGTGCATCGCCGCCTTGAAATCCTTGTAGCGCTCCCAGTCGCAGTATGCCTTCTTGACGACGATATTGCCCTTGAGCAGGAGCCGTTCGAGCACCTTGCCAATGTCGAACTGGGCGTAGTGGGCGTCGCGAACGCCCAACGCAATGTTCTCGAAATCACAAAACAGGGCCATATTCTTGGTCTCAGCCCGCTGGGTCATCGCATGGTTCCTTCCACAAATAGTTTTCGTGCTCGGGTCTCCGGACCACCGTCTTCTTCAATGGTCATTTTCTTGGCCACCATGCGCCATGCTAACACAAACGCCGAGCCGATTCAAACACGATCTGCCGGGCGATAATTTCCACTTCTCATCCCCCGAGTCCACGTCTTCTTGCAGGACTTCAAACCGCCCTGCACATCGACTTCAACCGATCCACTCGCCGGACTATTGTGAGGGCAATCGGAGTTTCCAGGAATTCGGATGCCTATGAAGGTGCATCACCGCAGCTACGAGTATCACATCTTCGCTCGCTTGGTAGACGATGCCATAGGGAAAGCCAATGGTTCGGCAACGGCGCGTGCGTTTTGAAATGGGCGGCCATGCGTGCGGATACTGGACAATACGCGAGAGCGTCCTTCTCACTTCGGCGGCAAATCGGTAGCCCAGCCCTTCGCTCTGCTCGTTGTAGTAGGCTATGGCTTCGACGAGTTCCTTCGTGGCTGGATCGAGGAATTCAACTCTCATCCGCGGGCCTGCTGATCGATCTCCCTGAACACCTCACTGGCGGGCGACACCCCGATTTTCCCTTGCTCCAAGGCATCGAGACGATCTTCCGCTTCTCGCGCCCAGGCGGCATCGATGTCTTTGCGGGCGGGGAATTCAAAGCTCGCCAGTATCTGCTCGACCAATTCCGCCCGGTCGGTAGGCGGCAAATCCAGCGCTTCACGAAGAACCTGTTCGCTTTGCGGCGTCATAAGCAACTCCAGTAATCGTATCGTCCCCATACTAACACAAACGCCGACCCGATTCAAACGCGATCTGCCGGGCGATGATCCCCTTTGCCCCTGCCCGAATCCAACGAGCAGTTCTACGCCTTCTTCGAGCACTTCCTGAAGCCCGCCCCGCACATCGACTTCGACTGATCCACTCGTTCAGGCCGCAGAGCCTGCCCGAACGCAGGCGAACGTCTGAATTCCCTTGTGCTTTGCAGGCGGTGCGAAGGGCCACTTGCACAAAGCCCGTGGAATGTGAGATTAGATTTCCTTCAACTGCCACGGCTGCCCGTCTTCTTATTGAGTGCTTGCCTGCATTCCGCCAGAAGCATATGCCATAGCCCCGTCCAGTTTTCTTCATCATCGCAGATGCGCATGGGGTGTCTGGCCTCAGCACGTTCCCAGAACTGATCGTGCTTCGCTTTGATTGTCGCGTAACCTTCGTCTCCCGCGCGAACTTCTACTATGTTCGTGCGTGTTTTCTTGTTGTGACAAGTGTCACATAGTAGTTGCAGGTTTTCGAGCCGAATAGAAGACCCTTCAATGTGGTCGATTTCGGTGCCCGGCTGCCCACATATACGACAGCGTCCTTTCTCTCGTACGATCACAGTCTGTCGAACATCCGGTGGAATATGACGTTCCTGCTTCTGATATCCACCAGCCACGACGTGTGCGAGGCGAATTTGGATGGCTTCCAGAACATCTGGGCGCTTGATGCGGCCATCCTTTATGCAGCGCCGGACATAGCGAACCAATTCCGCCTCTTGGGAACAGCCAACTGAGCAATACAGCTTTGGAGACGTGTGGAGCAGGAGCTTTTCGCCACAGTTGAGGCAGACGAAAGGCACGAATTGCTTGGTCATGCAGCGTGTCGCCATGAAGCTCGAAAATCTAACATAGGGGTCAGCGGCGCGAGGCTCTTTGCGCATCCGGTGGACCGACTTGCTCGGTCTTCTGTACTATCTCCTCAAGTCGCTTTTCCGTGAACCTCCAAAAATCAGGGATGACATCGGTCGTACCGGATGCATGCGCTCTCTTGCTCCATATGTGCTTTTCGCAGAGGATTGTATCTCCGCGCCCGGCCACAGCTTTTTTCAGCCAGTCGGCGATTTCTTGCGGGGTCGCAAGGTACATTCTTGGGAGGGTCTCGACCGAGGTGTCTTTGAACTGAACAAGGCAGAAGACGGTTTTGTTGCTGTGTCTCGAAAGCCACATATCCGCTGCAGAATGATAGTCGGCGTTCTTCATGAATGACTGGGTGAGTCCCCACTCGCCATTCTTGCTGCCTTTGACGGAGACCTTCAGAACTCGATCTCCATCGACTGCAACCAAATCGTACTCGGGCTGGTTGGCACCGTACTGCACGGAGACATCCCAGCCGCATCGCGCAAACTGGGCCGCAGCGAAAGCTTCAGCAGCGGTCGCGACTTGCCATGTTGTCTTCATTTTTCATTATTTTTCATTATCTCCTGGACCGAACTATGATCATTCTATCATATCCTGTTTTGTCTCGTTTGCATCGCCTGCCTGTTGTGGTCAGGCAGTCTCCGTATTTCTTGGACATGTTGCGGAAGGCCCCATCTGTCAGAGTCGAATACGTCGTGCGTAGAATCTATCGGACACTTCCGGGGTTGTCTGAAGACGTCGTCAATCTGAGCCATAGTATCGTCACATTCCTATGAATATCAGTCCGATAACATGCGGCCCCCTGAACGCCATGTGATGACCGAGTGTGTATGTATGTATGTAGGGTGGAGCTTGCCCCACCGGAACTGCCGATCAGAGTCCATCGGCGGGTTTGGCGTGGCCGTCGATGAGCAGGGGGCCTAAGGGCGCCTTCCACACTCGACACGGGGGCTTTTCTGAACGTTCAAAGCCCGCCATGCCCAGTTTGGGGCCGGCGGAGTAGAGGAACTGGCCCGAGCCGGTGTGACGGTACTCGTAGAGCGGCGTGATGCAGGGATTGGCGTCAGTCGCCTCACTCGGCGGCAAGGCAAAGAACAGCGGCATTGCCGATGCGTGAGACTCCGTTGTCAAACGAGGGGCCTGACCCTTGGCGGCGGGAACCGTCTCGACGTAGACGGGGATCAACGGCGCGTTGGCTCTCTCCGGTTCCACGGCGTAGAATGCCACCGCTTCGATGGAGTCCCACTTGTCCGCTTGGGTAACGGCATCGCCCATCAGGTAGTTCGTCTCGCCTTGTCCGTCCCGTACCTGATAAACCGGCGCGGGCAGAACCAGGCGCGGATCGTCCAGGCTCAGCCGGTACATGATCTGGTTGTAATCGTAGCGCGGCGTGGCGTTCTCCGGGGAGCCGGAGAAGGTGTGTGAGTAGGTGCCCTCGAAGTAGATCGTGCGGCCGCCGTCCTGATCGAAGTAGGGATGCTGCTTGGGGTTGTAGAAAGAGTATTTGTTGTGCGTCACGACCTTGCGGGCGTAGGTCCACGGCCCGACGGGCGTATCGGCCTCGGCGTACCAGACCTCGCCGATGTACGAGCTCTCGCCGCCCGCCTGGAGGAAGATCGAGATCCACTTATGGCGATAGACGTTGAAATAGACGCTGCCGCCGTGAGGTTCGATCTCTTTGCCGGACTGGACGTCGTAGAAGTGGGTGCTCTTCTTCTCCCGTCGCAAGGCATCAGCAACCCGCGCCCGCGAAGCGGCACTTTTGCCGGCGAGGGTATCGAACCGCACCCACCTGTAGGTCGTGCGTCCCCGCACGATGTTCGTGGCGAGCGGGGACGGGTCCCCCAAACGCGATTCATCGCGTTTGGGAACCCACGCTCGCCCTACAGAATCCAGCTCCAGGGCCGTCAGGACTTCGTAGCGGTTCGGATCGATGATGCTGTCCCATTTCGCTTCGACGCGCATGCGAACGGTTAGCGGGAAGGGTAGTGCGAAGTAGTAGTAGTCCCGGCCCGCGGCGGTCACGCGGAAGGCGTGCCCGAAGTCAGGATAGGGCAAAAGATTCGGGTCCGAGCGCACCACCGGCTCGAAGGATTGGGTCGCATCGTTGAAAACGACGACCCCGCGCTCCAGCGTATGCCCGAGGTCCTTCAACCTCGCGAACCGGGCTGTCATTCGCTCCCGGCCGTCGCTGTCCTTGATGACGAGAAGGCCGTCGAGCCAAACCATGCCGGGTTCTTTCATCGGGCAGATCGGGCGGCTGAAACCGTCCTTGTCCACGAAGTATTCGAGATTGACACCGGCCGCCGGGTCCAGACCACCGTGGCCGGGCAGGTCGGAAACCGCGCCGGCCGTCGCAAAGTGGCCGAGCGGATACGACGGTTTGCCGGTATCGCCCCAAAGCCAGAACAGCTGGCCGTGATAGATACAGTTGTCCACCGAGTCTTGGCCCATGACTTGGCCGTTAAGAACGGGGTTTCGCAGCGGGACCGGCCGGCCCGTCAGGACGCTGTCGTGATAGATGCCCTCGCCCGTGACGCGGTAGAGCCGCTCGGCGATATTGAGCCGATCGATCTTGACGGCCGCCTCTTTTCCCGGCGTGGTCCTGAGCCGGACCCCGCGATATCCAAAGCCGTCTTTCGGGACCTCGTAGCCGTGACTTTCGACGAAGAAGAAGACCTCGCGGTCCATCAGTCCCGGCTCGCGGAACGCGACGATGCCGTTGCTGTCCGTGAAGAACCGGATGCTGTTGGTCGTTCGCAGCTCGACCAGCGGCACACCCCGGCCGGTTTGCCGGTCGATGACCTGGATCGTGAAATACTCGCTCGTCGCCTTCCCGGAGGAGGAGGGTGCCATGTCTACGCTGGCGTAGACATGTTTTTGTCCGATGGGCAAGACATGCTTACGCCAGCGTAAGCATGGCACCCAGCCATCAGCAAGCACAATCAGAACGATTCCGGCCAGGAGCAAGGGCAGGCGATTTCGTCGTGTCGTATTCATAATGCGGCATGATATCCATAGTACTCATTCGATTCCAGCGCGAACGGAAAGGATGGACATCGAAAGCGGGTCATGCTACCATGACGCCGTTGGAACGCGATGGATAAGAACTGTGTTTGAAAAAGGGAGGCACTGCCATGGACAAGTTGTATGAGCAATCCGAAACAGGGTGTTGCCTGCGGTTCGATCCGGGGGGGTGGAAATCGGCATGTAAAAGGGACCCACGTCGGCGCCGAATTGGGACCCACCTAAGGCATACTATACACCCTTACACCATACCGTCAAAGGGATCATGGCTTTCCTGATTTGCTTTTCTTGACCGACTCGCGGAACCGGT
>JAPLMX010000276.1 GCA_026386805.1 Phycisphaerae bacterium
TCTAACTGCCACGCATTCGATCGAGTTGGTCGGCCCGTCTAGGGTTTCAGTGTTTTTGCCGCTGGCCTCATCCCACTGCCTGATCGTCTTGTCGATACTTCCCGAGGCTAGCGTCTTGCCTTCCGGGCTGAACGCCACGGACTGGATACTTTGGGTATGCCCATTGAGAGTGGCGATGTTCTTGCCAGTGGCCACGTCCCACAGCCTGATCGTCTTGTCGAAACTTCCCGAAGCCAAGGTCTTGCCATCCGGGTTATACGCTACGGAAGTCACGGAATCGGTATGGCCGTTGAGTGTGGCCGTGTTCTTGCCGGCGGCCACGTCCCACAGCTTGATCGTCTTGTCGAAACTTCCCGAGGCCAAGGTCTTGCCGTTCGGGCTGAACGCCACGGACTGGATACTTTTGGTATGCCCATTGAGAGTGACGATGTTCTTGCCAGTGGCCACATTCCACAGCGTGATGGTCTCGTCGTCTATCCCGTGCGCCGAAGCCAAGGTCTTGCCATCCGGGCTGAACGCCACGGAAACGACCCAGTGGGTATGCCCGTTAAAAGTGGCCGTGTTCCTGCCGGTGCATACGTCCCACAGCTTGACCGTCTTGTCCCCACTTGCCGAGGCTAGGGTCTTGCCATCCGGGCTATACGCTACGGAAAACACGCCTTCGGTATGCCCATCGAGAATGTCGATTATTTTGTGAGCGGCCACATCCCACAGCTTAACTGTACCGAGAGACCCGTAGGCCAGGGTCTTGCCGTCCGGGCTGAACGCCACGGGATGGACTTCCCTACACAACGGCTCGTCAATTGTGGCGATGTCCTTGCCGGTGGCCACGTCCCACACCTTTATCGTGCCGTTGAAGTCCGCCGAAGCAAGGGTCTTGCCGTCCGGGCTATACGCCACGGAATGGACAGGATCGCCATGGCCTTTGAGCGTGGCGATGTTCTTGCCGGTAGTGACGTTCCACAGTCTGATCGTATCGTCCCCATTCCCCGATGCCAGAGTCTTGCCATCCGGGCTATAGGCCAGAGACAAAACCTCCTTAGGCAACTCGTTAGAGGTAACGGCGTCGAGGATACCGGCGTTCTTGCCGCTGGCCACGTCCCACAATTTGATCGTGTTGTTCTGGCCGACCGCACTCGCCGACGCCAACGTCTTGCCGTTGGGACTGAACGCTACGGACACGACCCAGTCGTTATCACCCCCGAGGGTGGCGACGTTTTTGCCGCGGGTCACGTCCCACAGCTTGGCCGTCCCATCGCAACTTCCAGACGCCAGGGTTTTGCCGTCAGGGCTGAACGCCACCGAACGGACATCACTGGTGTGCCCTTCGAGAGTGCCCGTATTCTTGCAAGCGGCCACGTCCCACAGCTTGATCGTCTTGTCCGCACTTCCCGAGGCCAGGGTCTTGCCATCCGGGCTAAACGCCACAGAGTCAACACGGTTTCCATGGCCCTTGAGCGTAGCGATATTTCTGCCGCTAGCCGTGTCCCACAGTTTGATCGTCGTGTCCCAACTCCCCGACGCCAAAGTCTTGCCATTCGGACTGAACGCCACAGAGGAAACATAATTGTTATGCCCGTTGAAAAAGCCGGCGCCGGTGGCCACGTCCCAGAGCTTGATCGTCTTGTCCACGCTCCCCGAAGCCAAGGTCTTGCCGTCCGGGCTAAACGCTACAGAATAGACCGTGGCTCCATGCCCAGTGAGCGTGGCCCGCAAGGTGGGTTCCTGGGCCGACAGCGGGGAAGCTGCTGCCAGTCCTACGCAAGCCAAGCAAAGCATTGCCTTCATCGCTCACCTCACCGTGCTATTCTTGCCCGCTGTCTGAATCGCCGTTGCCGAGCAGTATAGCCCAATCCGCATTAGGGACGGAATAGCAAACCGCATGAGTCCACATGCCCGCAACGAGCGCATGCACGGCACCAAGGCTACTGACTGTTCCCTGGCCCCCGGCCCCTGACCCCTGCGTCCTTCTTCTTACCTTCCTTCGCCAGCGTATCCTGCCACTGCTGAAGCAGTTGAAACGCCTGGAGCGGCGTGACGTTGTTCAGGTCCATGCGGCGAAGCTCGTCCAGCAGCGGATGCTCGGCGGGGCCGAAGAGCGTCAGTTGCAGGTTTGTCTTCTTCGCCGCGGCGGGATGCCGGGCGATCTTCGCCCGACCCTCGGCGTCCAGGTGTTCCTCCTCCAATTGGGCGAGGATTTCCTTCGACCGCTCGATCACCTCGCGGGGCACGCCCGCCAGCCGGGCGACGTGGATGCCGTAGCTCTTGTCGGCCGCCCCGTCGACGATCTTGTGCAGGAAGATCACTTCGTCCTGCCACTCGCGCACCGCCACGTTGAGGTTCTTCACGTCGGCCAGCGATTTCTCCAGGTCGGTCAGCTCGTGGTAGTGGGTGGCGAAGAACGTGCGGCAGCCGACTCGCTCGTGCAAGTATTCAACCACCGACCACGCCAGCGAGATGCCGTCGTAGGTGCTCGTCCCCCGGCCGATTTCGTCGAGAATCACCAGGCTCCGCGCCGTGGCCGTGTTGAGGATGCGGGCCGTCTCGGTCATTTCGACCATGAACGTGCTCTGGCCGCGGGTCAACTCGTCGCTGGCCCCCACGCGGGCGAAAATCCGGTCGGCAATGCCGATGGTGGCGTCGTTGGGAACAAACTTGCCCTCCGGCTCGACGATATCCAGCACCGGGTGGCGCCCGTCGACGATCCGCAACACGGGCTCCTCGACAACTTCCGGGCGGCAATAATTCCGCTGCCGGGCCAGTTCCGCCAAGGCCACCAGCACGTCGATCTGGGCCAAGACCGCGGCCGTCGATTGCATGCGCCGCCGCTCGGCCGCCACCGTGTCGCGCAGTTCCACGAATAGCGTGTACTCCAACTCCTTGGCCTTCTCGTCGGCCGTCAGCACCTTCTCCTCGTACTCCTTCAATTCCGGCGTAATGTAGCGCTCGGCATTCTTGATCGTCTGCTTGCGGATGTAATCGAGCGGGATCTTCTCGCGGTGCGCGTTGGTGATCTCGATGTAGTAGCCGAAAACCTTGTTGAAGCCGACCTTCAGGCTGGCAATGCCCGTCCGTTGGGTCTCTTGGGCCTGATAGCGGGCGATCCACTGTTTGCCGCCGTGGGCCAACTCGCGCAGGGAGTCAAGCTCGGCACTGAATCTCTCGCGGATAAACCCGCCCTCGCGGCTCAGCAGCGGGCACTCGTCGGCCAACGCGGCGTCGAACTTCGCCCGCAGGTCGGCGCACAGGTCGATCCCGGCCTCCAGTTCATTGAGCAGCCCGCTGCGCCGCGCGGTAAGCTTGGCCTTCAATGCCGGCAGCGCCCGCAACGTGCGGCCCAAAAAGCCCAGATCGCGCGGGCTGCAACGTCCGGTCGTTACCCGGGCAAGCAGCCGCTCTACGTCGTACACGCGGCGCAACGTCTCCTGCAAGTCATCGCACAACGACTGCTCGCCGACCAGCTCCTGCACGGCGTCCAGCCGAGCGCCAATGCCGGCCGCGTCGGTCAGCGGATTGCTCAGCCAGTCGGCCAGCAGCCGCGAGCCCATCGCCGTCACCGTGCGATCGAGCACCCAGAGCAGCGCGCCCTCGCGGCGGCCGTCGCGGATGGTGCGGGTGATTTCCAGGCTGCGCCGGCTGGCCTCGTCGATCTCCAGCGTGCCCGTGGTGCGGTACGGCGCCAGCCGGTCGATATGCTCCAGCGAGCTCTTCTGCGTCTCGGTCAGATAATCGAGGATCGCCCCGGCGGCGCGAA
>JAPLMX010000168.1 GCA_026386805.1 Phycisphaerae bacterium
TTTCTGGATCGCTGGTGCACGCGGGTGATGCGTTCTCGGATTGCGCCGATGCAGAAGGTGGCTCGGATGCTGCGGGGTCATCGCGAGCTGATCCTGAACTGGTTTCGGGCGAAGAAGGCGTTTTCCAGCGGCGTGGTGGAAGGCTTGAACGGCAAGGCGAAAGTGACCACCAGAAAAGCCTACGGCTTCAAGACCTTCCCAATGCTGGAATTGGCCCTGTATCACAATCTCGGGGCCTTACCGGAGCCCGTAGCGGCCCACAAATTTTTCTAACGAGGCATTTTTAAGGAGACCTGTTCATGGAACACCCCGATATCAGGCTGGAAATCGAGATGAAATACGAGCCGGAATTCGACGGCTATGTGCCCCACGTCGCCGGCCTGGCGGATGATTCGCCGTATCGAGGCAAGATGTCCTTCGAGGAGTGCGTCGACGCCCTCACGTTTTTGACTGACTTCCTATCCAGCCACAACCTGCTCGACATCGAAGACCATCCGGATGACATGGACAAGGTCTCCGCGGGCCAGAGAAGTGACTGGTGTTCCTTCTCGCCTTCTTACGTTCTTACCTTCCTAATCTCGTCGTGTCAGGCGAGCTTCAGCGCCTCCGCCACAGCCTGGATATGCTCCGGACTGGTGCCGCAGCAACCGCCGAGGACATGGATGCCCGCTTGGCGAATCTGGGCACAGGCGGCCGCGAATTCCTGCGGCGTGACTCTGTAGACCGCCTGTCCATCCACCAATTCCGGCTTGCCACCGTTCGGCTCGGCGAAGACCTGGACCGCCCTTCCCGAAGATCGTGCCACGGCTACGTAGGCTTTTGATAACTCGACGTACTCGTCGAGTGAGGCCGTGCCACAGTTGAAGCCGACAGCGTCAACGCCGAGTGAGATCATCTTCGCTACGGCCGTCGGGACATCGACCCCCATCATCGTCCGAAAGCCGGCCCCGCCCTTGTCGAAGGACAGGGAGGCAAGGACAGGCAGACCGCCGCCGGCCGATCGGGCGGCCTCGATCGCGACGGCAAGCTCATCGAGAGCCGTCATCGTCTCGATGATGAGCCCGTCCACGCCGCCCTCCCGCAGCCCCGTCACCTGCTCGGCGAACGCCTCCCGGACCTGCTCGGCCCGCAGCGTCCCCAGGGGCTCCAGGAAATCGCCCGTCGGCCCGATGTCCCCGAGCACGTACCGCTTGCCCCCCGCCGCCTTTCTGGCGACCCGGGCGCCGGCCTTGCTGATCTCGAACGCCTTGTCGGCGTAGCCATGCCGGGCCAGCGCGTAGCGATTGGCGCCAAACGTATTCGTCAGGACCGCATCGCTACCCGCATCGAAGTAGGCACGATGGATCTCCATCACCATGTCCGGCGCTTCGACGCAAAGCCAATCGTTGCACTTGCCCGGCTCGGCTCCGCGGGCAAAGAGCTGCGTGCCCATCGCCCCGTCCAGCAGAAACAGGTCTTCTTGAATCCTCGCGCGCAAATCCCGTCCCGTCATGTTTCTCCCCTACGGTTCCGGCACCCACCGGCCTTCTTCGTAATGATAGATGTGTTCAAACCGGTCGGCAGACGGCGGGCGGAAAAAAGCCTGCCGCTGCTTCTCCTTGAACTGTATCGTCTTCACGGAATTGAGGCTCAGTGAGAGAGAATCCTTTCGTCCGCCCGGTCCGGTAGAGACGATATCGATCCGGGTCGGCACCGCAAAGCCCTCCACTACCGGCTGGTACTCTTCAAGCTGCGCGACGGCCGCTACCTTGCCGTGCCCGTCGGAATACTCCACCTTGCGAACGGAATAGTCGCACGCATAGACATAGACCCGTTTGACCGTGCGGCCGGCCTCATCACGCCGGGTCAGTACGTCGTAAGGTCCCTCATTCTTGAGCGTCCACACTGCCGCATTCAACGTGGCAGCCGGCTCGATCACGACCCCCAGGGCTTCGAGGATGCCCCGCGGACTCATCGTCAGTCCCTCGGAATCGCCGACGTCCTGCCACTGGCCAAGGTAGTAGCTGCTGATCTCCCTGGGGCGCAGGGTCAGCCAGAACTCTCTTTCATTCGAGCCCATAATCACCGCCTTGGGATCGACGGCGACGCTGCCCTGGAGGTAGATATCCGCCGGCGGGTCGAACAGCAATTCCATAGGCAAGCCGTGCTTCTCGGCCTTCTTCTTGTTCGGCACATGGTACGTGAGAACAGCGTGACCATTCGCCCGCAAGCCCACGGCGTGCTCCGCCCGCGACGACAGCGTCTGCAAGGCCTCAGCCACCGTCGCCTTGCCCGGACAGACCTGCAACTTCTGTGGTTGCGTCGCGCAGCCGCCAGCCAACAGAATTCCCAGGCCAGCCACGCAAAGAGCGGAAATTCGAAACAAATCCGAAATCCGAAGGCTCCCAGGACCGAAACGCCGTCGCCAGCCCTGGTCCCGTTTCGGATTTTGGCTTTCGGTCCTTCGTGCTCGTTTCGGATTTCGGATTTCGGATTTCGGATTTGGCCTCATAGGTCCGCCTGGAGAATTTGCCCGATTTGGGACGTGAGAGTCTCGATCTGGTCCTCATCGAGGTGGGGATTGACCACCTCGACCAGGTCCCTGTCCCCTGCCACACGCAGGCACCAGATCTCGCGATCGGCGTCCGTCTTCGTCGAATCGTACTTCAGCCGGCGCTTGCGCATGAGCACCAGGGCCAGCACGAAGCGAAAGCTCACCTTCTCGGCCTCCGTCTCGTTGGCCAGCCGCTCGAAGAAGGCCATCAGCATGTCGTCGCTGACAAAGAGCTGTCTCTTCTCGTTCGGCACCGCCAGCTTCGTCTTCCAGAAGCAGAACACCGGCGGCTTCTCGCGTTCCCAGTACTCGCCGCTGAAATCACGTCGCTGTAGCCCCTGCTCGGTTTCTACGAGGGCACCGTAATAATCCTCGCCGGACTCGATCTTCTTGCCGCTTCCACTGCACTGCCCCAGCGGTCTATTGATTTCCCAATCAGCCATAGGCTCCTTGCCTCGCTGTCAGCTATCCGTATTCTTACAATCCATACCTCGACTGTTCTGCACAAGAATACCAGAGGGGGGCATGTTCTGGCAAGGTGTCAGACGGATGCTTTTATGGACCCGGCCGGCCCGGCGAACCGCCGGCCTGGGCGCTGGGCTGCCAGGCGGCTTTGTCGTTGAGGCTGTTCGCATCCGTTGTCTTGGGGTCCTTGACCGTCAGGGAGAAGCCCTGGCCGTCGGTGGTTTTGAACCACTTGTCGGCATACACGAAGCTCTGAATGGCCGCACCGGCCGCATCCACCAACTCGACGCGCTCACCGCCATTGCTCAGACTGCCGGCATACTGCCCAACGACGGGCAGCTTGGAGCCGTACTTGGCCCCGAAGGCGGCGAGATCCTTGACGACAAGACAATAGCCGCCAGCGGGCAGATCGAAACTGGGGAAGGTGTAGTCGATCCCCTTCATGAACTGGACCAGATTGAGGTTGATGCTCTGATTGGCGATATTGGTCAGCTCGACGTACTCGGTGTTGGGATCGTTAGGATTGCCGGTATCGAGCGGATGGTACATCAGCTCGCTGATTCGCAGGCTCTGGGCCACCGACCCGACCGCAAAGACCGCCTCGTTCAGGACACTCCAGGTCGTGCCGCTCAGGACGCGGGCCTTGACCAGTGTGCTCTTGGAAAGCGTGATTGGTCCGGTGTACCGGACCGCCGACGCTGAGACGCCGCTGGACGTGGCGCCGCCCGCCGCTGCTTTGGTGGCAGACAACTCGACCGAGTTCAGGAAATCGGAGCTTGTGGTCGAGTCATTCAAGGCTTGAATCGCCAGCAGATTCATGCCCGTATGCGTATGGAGACCGCTGATGCGACTACTGATGTCGAAGGTCTCGAAGTTCACGGCGTCTGCATCGGGACGACTGGCGGAGGAAGCTGAATTCCACATCGGCGTCCCCGTGAACAACGCTCGCTGAACTTCGACGCCGTTGAGATAGGCGACGAACCCGTCATCATACCGCGCCTTCAGCAACAGAGAGCTCAGACCCTGTAGGGCATCCGCAGTGACAGTGAACGGAATCCGGATATAGCAACTCGCGACCTTGCCGTACATTTTGCTCCCGACATCAATCTGGAAGAGCGTCTGGTAGCCGGTGCTTCGCTCGTAGCCGACGCCGCCGGAGCCGCTTTGCCAGGCAGCATCATTGAACGCCGCGTCCGACCGCCACGCATCGTTCACCGCTGCCGTCGGCACCAGCACCCGCTTGGGAGCATTCTCCGCCACAAGCACCGTTGCGGAAGTGGAGGCGGGTGTTGTTCCTGGAATGCGAGGGTCCGTGCCGTCCAGCGTGTAGTAGATCGTGCCGGAGGAAGAGCTCATCTGGAGGCTAAAGGCGGTGGCGACGTACCCGCCATGCGTGTTCATGGTCGGCGGATCGACGTTCGGCCACCAGCCTTGCGACTTGAACTGGTTGAAGACAACGCCGGTTCGCGAGGGGAAATAGTTGGCGACCACTCCCTTGATGTCGGGCAGCCAGTCATCGTCTTTCGTGCGGGGCTTGGTGCGTTTGGAGTCGCCCCAGCGGGCGGACTCGGCAATGATGGCCATCTCAACCTGATGGACACGGGCCATAAAGCGATCGGTGCACGCCTTGGGCGTCAGCACGCCCGCGTTGAAAAAATACTTGTAGACCCGGTCGGCGAAGCGCATCTGATACTCGGGATGGACCATCAGGTGCGTGTGCATCCACAGCGGGTTCGACTGGTTGAAACTGCTGCCCACGGCGACCGTCGTCGTGGCGAACAGGCGGGACTCCTGCAGATCGTAGAGCGAGTGCTCCGCGTCGTGCCGGAAGAACTTGAAGCCATCCGGGTTGACGCGATTGTAGATTGCATAGAAGTTGTTGGCCACACGAGCCCAGGCGCTGACGGGGCCATCCGGGTCGCCCACGTAGTAGGTGCAAAGCATGTAGTCGATGAGATTGTCCACGTCGAGCAGCTTGGGGTAGCTGGGATTGCGGGTGCCATCGGGGTTCAGGCCCTGGACGCGGTAGTAGGTTGCGTCGTTGCCAAAGCCTGATCCGGCCGCATTCCACAGCAGACGCCAGTTGTCCAGCGTGCCGTCGGTGGCCTCGATGTCGTAGCCGCCGTTGCCGGCCTTGGACTTGACCACGTCGTAGTCTTCCTTGCTGCCCCCGAAGTAAGAGGCGGCGTAGGATGACTCCGCCCGTTCCTGGGTCTGGTAAAGCCCCCAATACTGTCCATTGATGTACAGATGATAGTAGCGGCTCCGGGTGTAGGGCCGGCCCATGTCGCGCTGCGTGTCGCGGGAGAACACCTCGCGCACGAAGGTATCGTGGCTGTTGCTGTTGCCGCCTTCGTAGCTCCACGAGTAGTTCTGGCTGGTCCGCAGATCGACGCCATCAAACTCAGCGATGCCCTCGGTTCCAAAGAGGGGGTACTTGAGCGTCGCGTCGCCATACTCCGGCCCGAAGAACAGGCGAAAGGCGTGCTTAGGATTGCCACCGCTGCGGCTGTAGCCACCGCGAATCCGCAGTCCCGCGTCGATCTGGAAGCCTTCCGTGCCGTCCGGATAGATCAGCTCGGCCGACACGGGGCGCTCCCACGCCTGGCCCTGGCTGCGGGCATTGACATAGATGCCCGTCTGGGGATCGAAAAGGTTCGCCAGGTCCGTCACCAGCGAGATGGACGGGATAGCCAGCAAAGCGTCGTCCATCAGGTTCTTGTATCGGGCATCATTGACCACGTCCGGGTCCATGCCATAGTCGATGGTCTGACCGTTGACGCCGCTGGAAGGCCAGCCGGAATCGGGTTTGGCCCCGGTCGGCGATTGCGTGATGACATCCGCCACGAACAGGTACGTGCTCGTCTCGGTGGGCGAGGGATACCAGCCGGCCTTGATCGCCATCGCCCGCAGACATGTCGTCCTGCTGATGCGGATCGGCCCCGCGTAGACGCCGGCAGTCGTACCCGGCCTGACGCCGGCCAACTGATAAGGCGACGAGCCATCCGTGCTGTAGTAGATCGTCGCGCCGTCGGTCGGACACGTGATGGAGACTACGATTTCGCCAGTGTAGAACCCATGCGGCGAACTGAATTGCGGCTTCTCGACAAAGCCCTGATAGGCGCGGATGTTCTGCATGCCGGGCGTCGGAAAGGCGAGCGGAGACCAAGTGTCAACGGCATCGGGGAGCCGGCCGTAGGAGATGTCCGTCCTCTGGGCGTCGAAACTGACGCTATCGATCAGAGTCACGCCGTCCGAGTCGAAAAGGGAAACACTGTCGCCGCCGGCACTGAGCTTGAAAGCCGCGTGGAGACCAGCGTCCGCCACCTCGTTGTCGGCCCACACCAGCAGATACCCATGAGCCGGGATCGTCGTCAGTGCGGAGTTGTTCTTCGGGAACCGCCATTTCATCGGTTCGGCCGGATCGTCCGTAAGGTACATGCCGCCCAGGTTGACTGGGGCATCGCCCCGATTGTACAACTCGATCCAGTCATCATACTCGCCTTGCGGATCGGTCACGTTGTGGCCGTTTGACGCGAGCACCTCGTTGATCACCACCGCGACAGCCCCGGCCTGTGCATCCGCCCTGGGACAGGTAGTCACAACGCCGACGGCGACACAGACCGCCATCGCAGCAAAGACCCCGGACCTGAAAGACGTGCTCACTCATTCCTCCCTTGCTCGAAAGATCGAAACCGTCGCGGCCTTCCCGCTGGTCCTGAGGCGCTGTCGGGGGCCACCCTCCTAAGCACCGCATCCACCGTATCTTAGCACAAACCTGCCAAACAGGTCAAGTCTTATACCAAGTCCCGTAACACGTGGCTATCTTTTCAAGGCTCGTTGCTGTCCCTCGGCGGGTCATCGAATTGGAGCCAGGGACGGATCTCCTCGACGATGGCGGGTCCGATCCCCTTGATCTGCCGGAGATCGTCGGCCGTTTTGAAGGCAGGCGGCCGCCCTGCCTGTGAGCCGGCTCGTTCGCGATGAGCCGCGATTGCCCTCGCCCGAGCGACGCCGACTTGCGGCAGCCTCATCAGGCTGGCCACGGGGGCCTCGTTCGGATTGATCCGCTCATTCCAGTGAACTGAGGTTGGACTCTGAGAACGCTGGAGCATTCCCGCCGCAAAACCCAGCGACAGCGTGAGACAAACACCCACCGCCACGAGGAAAGCCACGGATTGGGCGGCCCGCAGCGTGGCATCACGCCCCGCCTGCATAGGATCTGCCTCTCGCTCTGCCATAGAACACACCGTAGACTGCGTAGAAAACAGGAGGGTGGGAACGCAAGAGAGAAGGACGTTCTGACCTTCTTTCCTTGCCTACCTGCTTACCTTCCTTCTCTTCACGCTCGCCCGAACATGGACAGACACAGCCTTTTGAGCGTATCGAAGGACTCTTTCGGCTCCAGGGCCTCCGTGAGCAGGCCGCTGTCGGCAATCGCGTTCGAGCCGCCATCAGCGAGACTTCCGTAGTTCACGGCCTCGACGTAGGGCTTGCTCAGGGCGATCTTGTAGAACCGTTCGAGCCACTGGCTTTGCCGCGTCGGTTCCCACTTGCGATGCCAGACGCCGGCGACATCCGGGTGGAATTTGCCCCGTCCGTTCTTGCTGGGGATCTCCACGTCGGTCACGTACAACGGCTTGGCGATGGGGGCGAAGCAGTCCAAGAGCGACGAAATGTGCATCATGTCCCGCAGGTGCATGCCGACTTCGTCCTTGCCGAAGCGCATCTGCAGGCCAAAGGCGTCGAAGCTCGTGCCGCTCTGCACCACCATGTCCATGTAGACGAACGGCGGAATACTGTTGGGCGTCGTCGCGTAGTACTCGCCCCAGGGACTGCTGACCTCGACGATCCGGATCGCCCGGCTGCCGGCGGCCCGCACCGCCATGTTGGCGGCCCGCGTCATCTCCAGAATCTGCTCGAAATTGAAGTTGAACTGGTTGAAGGCGTTCAGGCCGCTGATGACGCACCACCGGTGCACGACCTGGGCGTAGCGGGCGACGACCTTCGAGACGAATTGATACGCCAGCTCGCGTATCTTCTCGAAGCCGACGCCGGAGCGAAGCAGCCAATCCGGCAGATGATCGTGGGCAAAATAGAGCAGCGGACCGGCGGAAATCACGACTTTTCGTCGGCTCAGCGCCGTCATGCAACTGTCGATCACGGAGAAGTCAAAATGTCCCTGCCGCGGCTCGACGCGAGCCCAGTTGATCGGCAACGTCACCGAGGCGAAGAACTCCAATGCCTTGTCCAGGTACTGGGGCGTGGCAATCAGGTTCGGATCGATGCGACAGCCCAGACACCCCCGGCCGAAGCCGTGACTTTTCCGGCGCCGGTCGAAGACCAGCCTGCCTTGGCGGCCCGCCAGCTTCTCCGAGTAGACGGTCGCCTTGCGAAGTGACTCATCCGCCAATTGCGACGCGGCCGGGGCATCCTGGATGCTTTGAACCGCCTTGATGAACTGCTCCTGAGACTGCTTGGAGATTTCCTCCATGCCTTCGAGGCTGTCGAAGAACGACCAGTCCTCGCGCCGATTCGTGATTTGCATCAGCTTGGCACGGGCCAGTTCGATGTTGAGGACATAGGGCCGGTCTCTCTCGGGCAGGCAGGTGGTCGGCAAAAGAACTCGGCCGAAACCCTCAATCGGCCAGAGCAAGGCCAAGCCGGCGGTCTCCAAATTCGGCCTGAGGCAGTCGATGCCGCCGTCCGCAAACGTGATTTTCGCCCGGCGAATGCTGATGCCGTCGGTGCCGAAAAGATAGGCGCCGGACAGTGTGAAATCGTTGACGAGCTTGCCTTCTCTGAAAACCTGGAATTTCACTCAAACATCCTGACCTGCACACCTCTGCCGACTGCACTCCCGCAAATACGCACGAAAAGCACTTACCGCATTATAGCAGCCGCCCTCTGGGACGCAACCTCAAAAAGAGCGTCCGACATCGCGGCCCTTGCGCCCGCCGGTCAATTCGACGCCGCGGCGGACGTGCTGAGCGTGGCGTAGTGATTCACGTGCGACCGGGTCAGCATGCTGCTCTTCTCGATCAGGCGGGCGATGAGAGTGATCTGATTGAGCAGCGTTTCCACCAGGTCAATGTCCGCCAGGGTGGACTCCGCGCTGTGACGAGACAGGATGACGACCACGTACCCGCAATTGGTCCGATCGGTGCACAGTTGTGCGATGGTCACACTGGCATCGCCAACCTGGGTAATGACGGGCTCGGCCCCGTCATCAACCTTGGCCCGCAAATCCTTCAGGAAGGACTCGCTGAGGTTCAGTCTCGCAAGCTCCTCCGGGTCGCTGGGCCAACAACTGCCGTCCCGGTCCAGGATGAGCAGGACCGGGCCGCGCTCGGGAAGAACGTCGAAAACCTGGCGGGCAATCTGCTCGTTGAGCAAATGAGTCGCCGAAATCGTCGCATCGCACATGTCCATTTTGCACAACTCCAGTCCCTAACCATGATCCTGACAACAAGATCGACAGGGGAGATGTCGGCCGGAGGAAGGACCGACTTTGCGATCGCGGGGACCGGCCGGTGGAATTGACCCTTTGAGGCCGCATGGCGAGCCCACCGCCACGCTTTCGCCGGGGTTATAGGACTGGAATGATGCCCCCCACAGGCGTCTCAGGTGCCGCGTTTTGCACGGTCACGTCGCCGCTTTGCCGCACCGAGGGACCGACTGGTTCTTGCGACGGACCATTCGCAGGCTGTTGCCGCGTTCATTGTATTCAACCGTGTGCATGTACGAGCGGATGAGCAGCAGGCCGCGTCCTTCGGGGCGATACAGGTTCTTGCCGACGCGGGGATCGGGAACGCGGCCGGGATCGAAGCCCGGCCCCTCGTCGGTCATACTGATCTCGACCTTCTCCTGGTTCACCGTGTAGTCGATCTGCACCTTCTTGGTCGGGTCCATCCGGTTGCCGTGCTTGACGGCGTTGAGAAAAGCCTCCTCGAGGGCCAGATGCACGGCGAAGATGTCATCCTGGCTGAATCCGCCGGCCTCCAGGGCGGAAAGGATCTCCCGGCATGACTGCTCCAGGGCGGACGGTCTGCTCTCGACCACAACCGAACGTCTGACCGGCATTTCAGCCGCCATAATGCAACACCTTCTCGTCTACAGGGATACGCCTGCCGAATCGCCCAAGGCCCCAGACGTCAGCCGTCGCCGGGGTCCACGCGTGCCACGCAAGACTTCCCGCCTCCGGTCCGACGGTTCACGGCCGTGAGGAGAAACTCCGCGTCGCACGCTCGACGTCCTCGTAGATCTCAAATACATTGGTCAGCCGGGTAATCTTGAACACCTCATAGATGCCCGGATGGATATTGCAGAGCCGCAATTCACCTTCCTGCTCGTACACCCTTTTGCTGATGCGGATGAGCAGGCCCAGCACGGCGGAAGACAGGAACTTCACATGGCGAAAGTCCAGCACCAAATGGATGCGCGGAGCTTGCTCCACAACGGATTCCACGGCCTCGCGCAGGGCGCGCACGTCGATGTCCTCGAGGATCCGCTCGTCCGTAAACGCGATGACCGTGGCATCGTTCGTATATGCAACACTGATCCGAGGCTGAATCGCAGCCATAACGATTTCCCCAGCACGACAGTAACGGAAATAGTTTATCTTAAGATGCGGGGCACGTCCTGTCAAGTCTTTTGCCGCCCGACCGTGAGGATCCTGCGAAAAGCCCCGAATTTCAGGAATTATGTCATCCGATTGACAATTTTGGGATTTTCCGGATAAAACTCTTGCTATTAAAAATAAACAATAGATACTAATACCGATATTGCTGTGGGTGGATCCGCGCGTTGTCGCGTCGGGATTGCCCTCTACAGGCAGTGTGGGGTTCAAGGAAGACTCCGGCGTTTGATGCTGCCATGGAATTGCTACGGACAGGTCCTTTTTATTGAAGGAGAACGAAATGAGAGTCAGTAGATCGACTGGATACGCGCTTTTGGCCGTTGGCTACATCGCCAAGAATCAAGGCGACGGCGTTGTCTTGTCACAAGATGTTTCGAAACGGTATGATATCCCGTTGGAATACCTGCTTAAGATTCTCCAGCAACTGGTCCGGGCGAACGTGCTGCGCAGCAAACGCGGGCCGCGCGGCGGGTTCTCGTTGGCCAAGCCCACCAACAAGATCACCATGCTGGAAGTGATCGAGGCGGTGGATGGCCCCCTCACGGGCGAGCTGAATCTCTCCGACCAGGCCGGAAACGATCCGTACGCCCGCAAGGCGGAACAGACCTACAACAAGGCGATCTCCCAGGCGAAAGGCGTCTTCGCGAAGACGAAATTGGCGGGCTTGATCGGCAAGTAGCGGACCGCCCGCAACCGGCCCCTTGGTTGGCGGTTTCTGAGGTGTAGGCGGAACGTCTTCCTCGTCCCGGGGTGAAGGTGTGCGCGCGTCATGGAAATCCGTGAGTTTCAGGAACTGATTGCCGTCCGATACAAAACCACCGACCTGGCGCGTGGCGTGCCTCGCACGTTCATGTGGTTTATCGAAGAGGTCGGCGAACTCTCCACCGCCCTGGCGCAAGGGAACGACAGGGCAAACATCGAAGAGGAGTTCGCCGACGTCTTCGCTTGGCTGTGCACGCTGGCGAATATCTCGGATGTCGATTTGGAGAAGGCCCTGGACAAATACACCAGCGACCGGGTGAAAGGCTTCAAGCCCAAATAAGCTACCCGGCCACTGCGTGCCGAATGCCCAATAACTCCAGCGAATCCCGCTCGATAACGTTGCGGATGCTGCCTCGGGGAACCGTCGGCAGTTTTGTGTCCGCCAGGAGCATGTTGAAGCCCAGCAGCGTCTCGATGCACTCGCCGGCGGTCCCCAGCGGTGAGCCACTGCCGAACAGCAGCTTGTCCATGACGCCCTGCTCGTAAGCCGCCACCACCATATTATAGGTCTGCCAGATCTTGCTCGGACGAATGGTCAGGTCCGCGAAAACGTTCTCGTGTTTGGCCACCATGGCCAGCGTCTGCTCGACAAAGGGTACTCCCATGTTCCCGATCACCATTTTCATGTCGGGATAGGCGCGGGCCACCTCATCCAGCAGATAGGGCTGAGCGTACTCCAAAACCGCCTTGGCCCCAAGGTCGTGGCTGCCGTTGTGGAAAAAAATGGGCAATCCTGCTTCCTGGACGGCCCCGTAGAACCGCATGGCATGGCTGTGAGTTGGGTGGAAACCGTTGATCGAGCAATACAGAACCAATCCCTTGAAACCCAGTCTCTCCGTCAGGGACGTCAGGGCCTTGTCGGTCAGCCGATCCTGCGTAGGGTCCAACACCGCAAAGCCGGTCATCTTCTCCCGGTGCTGAGCGACATACTCCGACAGTCTGCGGTTGATTTCGTCCCGCGGTCCTTCATGGGAGGCCAGAATGATACACGCGTCCACCGTCTCCGCAGCCGCGAGGTGCTCGGATATCTCCGTAGCGTCGAACGAACGAACGTGTGTGTGACAATCAACAATCATGGCCTTGTCCTATTCCTGCGGGCCACCCCTGGCCGCCGGCTGCTCTGCAAAGCCGTTTATTTTAAGTCCGGCGTCACAGCCCCGTCAAGAGCAAATATCAGCAGGTCCCGGGCTGCCAGGGACAGGACCGCCCCCTGCCCCAGCTCGGCCAAGTGGTCCGGCCGCCGTCCGTGAGAGGTTTCGGGGGCGTTCAACGGGAGACTCGAAAAGCGGGGAAGAAACCAGGAAAGCGAAGACGCCTCCCTCCACCGTTTGCGTCTTCGCCATATCCACAGGCCACCCTCAACGGGTACTTTCTGATATAGAAGGCGATTCTGGATGGGCAGATGTAGATGAGAGATCGTCAAAATTGATGATTTTTTCTTGCATCGGATTCTATAAAGCGGTCCCAGGTGATATTCTGGCGTCCGTCGAGCCGCTTGACCGACTGGGGCGGCACGATTACTATGTCTTCAGCCCTGAATATCCGGGTAAGCTATGCGTCTATACCAATAGTCCCAACAGTCGCTGGATTGTGCAGTCCGTGATGGACCCGGGATCATGAGATGATCTTCGGCGAACCGCCGATTAGAGGTGGAGTCCGTAGCGATCGATAAGCTCGGAGACGTGGAATGAACTGCCCTGCATGCAAAAGTGCCATGATCACTCTCGAACTGGCGGAGGTCGAGATCGATCACTGCGTCCATTGTGGCGGCATCTGGCTCGATACGGGCGAGCTGGAGGTCCTCATGGACAATCCCCTGGAAGCGAGGCACCTTCTCGACTCCTTCCGGGAGGACCCCGCCGCCACGGAGCGGCCCCGAAAATGCCCGATCTGCGAAAGGAAAATGGCCAAAATCATCGTTGGACGGTCCGAACCGCCGCTGTTGATCGACAAATGTCGCCGGACCGACGGCCTGTGGTTTGACAAGGGCGAACTCCGGGATATCCTGGATCGAGGCGAGTTGGATAAGGACAGCCGAATCCAGCGTCTGTTGGCCGACCTGTTCGGCCAAGACGGGCGTAAGCAATCCTCAGGGTCAGAATCGTGAGAAACGCGACAAGCAGCCGTATGAACGCATGATCCTGGCCGGTTTCGAGCGAAAATGGCTAACGAGTGTGAACGCAGATCCTTAGCGTGGAGCGTCCATCGCAAGGCGTAAGAAACGAGAACCGTTCGTGGAAAGGATTGACTCATGAGTACTTGGACCTTGGTCCTCATCGGTGTCGCTGCTGTTCTCATCGTCGTGGCTCTCGTGATGAAGAAGAAATCATCCTGACCTAAAAGCCGTCCGTCGGACAGAAAGGAGAACGCATGACCACGACAGCGATCGCGTCGATCGTGATTTTTGCCCTCTTGTTCCTGATTGTGCTGGTTGTAATCAGCATCTACAACGCGCTGGTCCGTCTGCGCAACCAGGTCGACAACGCGTGGTCCCAGATCGACGTCCAGTTGAAGCGCCGTCACGACCTGATTCCCAACCTGGTCGAAACCGCGCGGGGCTATATGAAGCACGAGCGGGAGACCTTCGAGGCCATTACGAAGGCCCGCAGCGCGGCGATGGGGGCCAGGACGGTCTCCGAGGCCGGCCAAGCCGAAGGCCAACTCGCCGACGCCCTCAGCAAGTTCATGCTGGTCGTCGAGAACTACCCCGACCTCAAGGCGAACCAGAACTTCCTGGCTCTCCAGGAAGAGCTGACCGGCACCGAGAACAAGATCGCCTTCGCGCGGCAGAACTACAACGACCAGGTCCTGTTCTACAACAACAGGACCCAGATGTTCCCGTCGAGCGTGGTGGCGGGCATGTTCGCCTTCACGAAACGCGACTTCTTCGAGGTCGAGACGGCCGCCGAACGCGAAGCCCCCAAGGTCAGCTTCGCCTGAGCGCGGCACGGTCAAGACGTCGAATGGCCCTGTTGCGCCGGCTCCGCCGTACGTCGGACGGACAGGACACAGCAGAAGAATCGTTCTGACCAACTCTGCGTAGAGTTCGTGGGGAGTTTTTGTTACGCCGCTCCGGCGGATTTCAAGGTGACACGAGACCCATGTGGGAACTCATCCAAGCGAATAAACGCGATTCCGTCCTGCTGATGGTCTTGATGGCCCTTGTGCTACTGACGCTGGGCGTGGTCATCGGGCTGGCGGTCGTCGGTCCGCAGGGCGGCCTGATCGGCGTGGGCATAGCCGTCGCGGTCTGGCTGCTCCTGACGCTCATCAGTTTCTCCTCCGGCGACCAGATCCTGCTGGCGGCCAGTGGCGCCCGGCCGGTCACGCACGAGGTGCACCCGCAATTGTTCAACGTGGTGGAAGAGATGAAGATCGCGGCGGGTCTGCCCGCCATGCCCAAAATCTACATCATCAACGACCCGGCTCCCAACGCCTTCGCCACGGGCCGAAGCCCCAAGTCAGCCTCCATCGCCGTCACCGCCGGTCTCTTGGGCCGGCTCAACCGCGACGAGCTCCAGGGCGTGGTCGCCCATGAAATGAGCCACATCCTGCACCGTGATATTCTCTACGTCACGCTGGCCGGCGTGATGCTCGGCGGTGTCGTCCTGATCTCGCAGATCTTCTTTCGGGGGATGTTTCGCGGCTCCCTCGGCTTCAACCGGCGGTATTCCTCCGACAGCCGAGGCGGAGGACAGGCCCAGTTGGTGATCGCCGTGGTTGCGGTCCTGGCGGCCATCCTGGCTCCCCTGATGGCCCGGCTGCTCTATTTCGCCCTGTCCCGCCGGCGTGAGTACTTGGCGGACGCCGGTGCGGCCCGGCTGACCCGCTATCCGGAGGGTCTGGCCAGCGCCCTGGAGAAAATCGCCACCGATCCGGCCCCGCAATTGGCGGCCGCCAACGATGCGACCGCCCCCCTGTACATCGTCAACCCGTTCAAGAAACGAGGGAAGATGGACTTGTCGGCTTGGACGAGCACGCACCCCCCCATCGCCGAACGCATCCATATTCTGCGGAGCATGTCACAAGGCGCCTCCTACAAGGACTACGCCCAGGCGTTCGCGGCCGTCAGCCGTTCCAGGAATCCGGTTCCCCTCGCGGCGATCACGAAGGAACAGGTCGCTATTCGCCAGGCGCAGGCCGAGCCGACCAGACAGGAGAAGACCCAAAAGCAAGCCCGCCAGATCGGCGACATCATGCGAAAAGTCAACGGCTTCCGGTTTCTGACCTGTGCGTGCGGTCTGAAGATCAAGGTCCCACCCGACTTCAAAGCCCCTGCGGTCGAATGCCCCCGCTGTCGCCGAACACTCCCTCTTGCAACGGCGGCATCAGGCCCAGCTTGAGCCGGCCCAACGAAAAAGGTCCCATCTTCTCGACGGGACCTTCAGCCTGCGACCGCTTGGTCTAAGATGATCCAACTCAGGTGGCCATACGCACCTCCGTCGCCTGGGGTCCTTTCCGCCCCTGACCTACGACATACTCCACTTGCTGACCTTCCAGAAGCGACTTGAACCCGTCGGCCTGAATGTTCGAGAAGTGCACAAACAGGTCTTCGCCTCCGTCGTCGGGTGTGATGAAACCAAAACCCTTCTTCGCATCGAACCACTTCACCTTGCCTCTACTCACAGTCCTGCTCCTTTGTCCCCTCGGTACTACAGAAACCAGACGCGTTGATTCCGCCGGGGGTATCCATTCTGAGGGAGGAAAGCATACTCCCCAACCAAATCAAGACAAATTTACACATTTGGCTCTCGCCACGTCAAGCAAAATCAAAAAAATATCCCCTCCGTGACCTCGGTAATTCCGATGAGACCGCCGTGCCCGGCTTCAGAAACCTGCCCCACTGCGTGCGATCAAGCCTTGTGGAATGCCATAACCGTCTGAGAGGCAAGGAGTTGTACGAATCGGGATCAGCATCACAGCCGCCGATAGCCCTTGTGGATATGTCGTGTTTTCTTTATACGCACGATCCTGCGACGACGAACCTGGCGGTCATGGCTTCACACGGCGACGGAACGCCCCGCCACAAGCTTATGCGTGTCCCTTGCGGTCATTAGTTCTTCATTTGTGGGGATCGTCATGGCGTGAATGTTGGAGTCCTTTGTCAAGCAGACGGCCTGGTTCCACGTCCCCCGAGCGAGTGCCCATGACGAGACCCTCCAGCGGTGTGAATCCCATGGACGTCTTGATGCTCTTGCCCCGTTCAAACGCGGCGATCGAGCAGCCATTGCCCAAGTGACAAGTAATCATCTTAAGCTCCTCGAGCAGCCGGCCGAGCCTCCGGGCGGCCTCCTTCGAGCCAGTCCGGCCTTTGGGAACTTCGCAGCACGATCATCGGCCACCGAAAGATAGTTGGCGGCACGCCAGTAGGTATCTATCAAATCCAACTCTTCTTGCGACAACGGCCCCGCTTGGACACATGACTCGACGACGGCCGACGATGCTCTGGCCATAATGCACTCCCTTTCCATCCGCGTCTTCGGTCTTGCTGTTCCGGCTCATCCCTCGGCATGATGGCACAAACGCTTCCCAAGTCACGCCTCAATCATCCCCGTCCGCCAGCGTTTGAGGATGCCTCCAGCACGTAGGGAAATCCCTTGGTTTCGCAAAGAGCTTTGCCGGACCGGCAGCGCTCTTCTCTTGCAGCGCTGTCACCCGCACAGTATACAAGCGTACGTGCGGCCTCTCCGGCGGTTCTGCCGCAAGAGGACCAATAGCGGGATTGCCCTATTACTTTTCGTTGACTTCGATCAGGCATGTTCATCTGTCTGGACTGCCCTGTGACGTTAAGCGAACATGCGTTCGATGGACGAGAGTCCTTGAGGCTCTCGCGGTGCTGCTCGACATTATAGCCTGATCACAACTCTCGGCTATATTTGTAGATTACGGAGTGGTGCGGTATCGGGTGCATGAGACCTGTCATCCGCTTCGGCTGCGCCGCCTGCGTCGCTGCTTTTGTTTGCGGATCTTTTCGGCTTTCAACGCGGTGGGGCTTTTGCTGCCGAGGGTCTTTTCTTCAAGCAACTCGCACATCCGTTTGCGGGCGCAGTAGCGATTCAGCCGCTGCTGACGCTCCTGCTGCATTTTCACTTCCAGCCCCGTCGGCACGTGCTTGAGATACACGCAACTGGCGGTCTTGTTGACCCGCTGCCCGCCCGGACCGGAGGAATGGATGAACTTCTCCTCCAGGTCCGCCTCGCGCAGACCCAGGGCCGCCATCCTCGCCTCCAGCTCCGCCTGCTTCTTTTCCGTCAAGCCAAAATCCATCTCTTCTATCCCTGATTTGCCGTGACCAGCACCCAGTCATGACGACCGTGGCACGATCTCGGCTTGGTAGCAGATGAAGACGCGTACCCAACCGCTTTCCGTCTCACCGGCAGCCATGCTCATCGTGGAAAGCAGTTCAAAATGGGGATCATCATCATGCCGCGTAACCCATGCTTTGTTAGCGTGCTTTGCCCCCTCATAATTCGCTTGGCCTCCACCACTCGGTATGGGCCTCGAACTGCTTCATGAAGGCAAACCCCGTGGGTTTGTTTGCCAGTTCGCTGCACTTCGGCAGTCTGTCGGACTGTCCCAACAAGGCCGACAAGTTGCCCGCCGGCACCTCCAAGAAGACCAGGATTGTGTTGAACACGCCGCCAAGGCTCCTGAACTCCATACGACGGCATCCTGTACAATCGGCCTGGAGGAGATCCTCAATTTCTCTTTGATGAGGCAAAGGCATGGTCGGGCTCTCCACGGGGGCCGAGTGCGCTGCTCTTTCGGTTGTTCGCCGGATGCAGCGGAAGCCCCGGTCGTCATCCCAGGGATACGGCGGAAACTTCGGATTGGGGTCACACCGCTGCAAGCGCGGCTCCACGGCTTCCTCCAGGAGAACGCCCGTCATGGTCCCGGTACGCGTGCGGTATTGGGGGCACCGGGTCCACGATGCGCCCCGAAGAACGAAACACGCGTCGCTATCGCACGTCTTGCAGTATTCCCAGGCGTTGCCGACCATGTCGTAGAGGCCCCACGCATTCGGCCGCTTGCGGGCCACGGGGCGGGTGCCCGTGCCGTCGGTGTTGCACCGGTGCCAGAGGTAGCGGTCGTCCAGCGTGTCGCCCCAATAGAACTTCGTCGTCGTGCCGGCCCGGCAGGCGTAGAGCCATTCGGCCTCCGTCGGCAGGTCCCCCCCCGCCCACTGGGCGTAGTGGCGGGCATCGCCGTAACTGAGATACACGACGGGATGGTTCTCCTCTTGCGGAAAGCCGGGACTCTTCCAGGTGAACCGGCTTCTCGCCTTCTCGGCGTCGGTGACATAGCCTGTCTCCTTCACAAACCGCCGGAACTGCCCGACGGTGACCTCCGTGCGTCCAACCCAGAAACCCTGCGCGAACGTCACGTCCTGCGGCACAATTCTCTCCGGATCGTCCACGGCCTTCTTCTCGGCAACGACCTGGGCCGTGAAGCTCCCCGCCGGGACCCATACGAATGTCATGCCGTCTTTCGGATTGCGCCACGTGGCGGGATGCGGGTCGGGGCGCGTGGCACAGGCGGGCAGAAGACTCAGGACGGCCAAGCAGGCCACCGCAAGCAGCATTCGACGCATATCGTCTTTCCTCAGATGGAGATCACCAGGGCCTCTTGAATCAGCACGACGGAGTAGGACTTCAGCGGTTTCTCGGCCGGGCCTTTCCATACGTTGCCATTGAGCTCGAAAATGGAATGATTGAAGTTGTTACATTGCAGCATGCCCCGCTCCCGGTTGAAGCTGATGACTTGTCCACCGTGGGTGCACAGGCGGGACAGGACGCAGTAGCGATTCACCTCGGCGTGCACCACAATGAGCTCCAGGGCCTTGTCCTTGTTGACCACATAGGCGGCGTTGCCCACTTCGCGCAGCGAAGGCGCCTTGAGCAGATCGATCGTCAGCCCGCCCGGCCCGAACGTCACGCTCTCGGGCTCCACGTCCAGCGTGCTGCAGCACGTGCACCGCGGTGCCACCGGATCGTCCGCGGTCCGGCAGCCACAAACGCCCCCGACCAGCAGCACCCCGGCCCCCATCATCTCTCGTCGAGTCATCTTCTGTTCCATAGCAGTCTCTCGAACACAAATTCCCTTGTGATATCATCGACCACAACCATAGATACAATTGCGCGCCGCCGTCTCGTATTACCGCCGCGAGCAACGGCAACAAACACTTGATTTTACCACCCGGTTGCCCGTTTTTGCCACTGTTTATTCTTGCATTTGGCCGCGGGTTTCGGTACATACGGGACGCGATGGAGTGCCGAGGTGTACACCGTCCCTTGGCCCCAAACGGCGAATTCACAGTCTCTCTGGGGATCGTTCTATGTTGAAGATCGGAATGATCGGTGCGGGTTTCGTCGCCAAGTTTCACGAGCGGGCTCTGCGGTCGGTCCGAAACGTGGAGTTCGCCGGCATTTACGCCCTCCAAGGAGCCGAGGCGCTGGCCCAGGTGGCCCGCCAGGATCGCCTCGGTGACTCCAAGGCCTACGGCTCCATCGCCGAACTGGTTCGGGCGGTAGACGTCGTTTGCGTTTTTGCCCCGAACTTCGCCCGCGTCGAGATGATGCGGGAGATCGCGGCCGCCGTCGAGGGCGGAACCAGGCTCAAGGGAATCATCATCGAGAAGCCGCTCGCACGCAACTTCAACGAGGCGAACACGCTGGTGCGCATCGCCAAGGCGATGAACGTCCCCACGGCCTACTTCGAAAACCAGATTCACATGCCGGCGGTCGTCCAAGCCCGCACGCAGCTCGCGCAGGTGGAAAAGGCGATGGGGCCGGCCCACCTGGCCCGCAGCGCCGAGGAGCATGGCGGCCCGCACGAACCGTGGTTCTGGGACCCGACCACCCAGGGCGGCGGCGTCTGCTGCGATATGGGATGCCACAGCATCGCCTGCGGCATGTACATGGTCACCCCTTCCGGAAAGCCGGTGAACTACCTCAAACCTCTGCGGGTCAGCGCCACGATGGCCCTGCTCAAGTGGGGCAAGGAACCGTGGATCAGTCAGCTCAAGAAAAGAGGCGTCGACTATTCCGTCACGCCCGCGGAGGACTATTCGAGCGTCTCCCTCGAATTCGAGGACCCGCAGACGAAGCAGCACAGCATCGTCCAGGCGAGCAACTCCTGGATGTACGATGCGCCCGGCCTGCGGCTGCTGATGGAGGCGTTCGGGCCCGGCTACTCGTACACGGTCAACTCGCTCGAATCGCCGGCGGGCATCTTCATCAGCGATGCCGCCGCCGCCGCCGTGCTGGACAGCGAACTGGTCCTGGAAAAGTCGCAGGCCAGCCGGGGCGCCCTGATCCTGCAGCCGGACGAGATCGCCCTGTACGGCTACGTCGCCGAATGGCTCGACGCCCTCCAGGCATTCGAACAGGGCCATGACGCTCTGCTCAATCTGGAGTACGGTCGGTTCATTACCCTGCTCATCATGGCCGCATACATGTCTCATGAAAAGCGGAAGGTCATCGACATGACCAATCCCCAGACTCTCGCCGAGCTTGGGACTTACGTCCCGCTGATTCAGCAGGGCAAGGGCAGGCAAGTGCTCTGAACGAGAGTCATCACGTGCAACGGATTCTCGCCTGACGCGTTTATTCTGCGAATTCCGTCAACGGCCCCTTGCCGGTTTGAGGGAACGGCAGTATAATGACTCATCAACGTGAAGCTGGAATGACGGCGATGTGAATCGTTGAGAATGCCAAGTTTGTGCCGATTGGCGTAGAATCCCAACTCCTCACCCCGCTCGATATCCGTTCACGGGCACGTCGGTTGGAGACGTGCTGGACGGTCACGGGATGCTTGTGCTCTTCCGGCGAATCACTATCATCCTTGTGCGGCATCTGCCCTGATGAAGGGTGTCTGCCAGACCGATTTGATTCTTGCGGTAAATTGGGGGATTGAATGAAAGTCGCTTTGATCGTGCCAACGGGTGGTCACGATGGGCACAAGAGCTTCTATGATTACGCCTTCTACTCCACATTCCTGCTTTCGAAGAAATACATCTCCTGCCGGCTGGCCATTCCGACGCTTGCGGCGTTGACCCCGCCGGAGCACGAGATCCGCGTTTTCGACGAAAATGTGGAGGAAATTGACTACTCCTGGCGTGCGGATCTCGTCGGGATCAGCGTCATGACCATGTTCGCCCCGAGAGCCTATGAGATATGCAAAAGGTATCGGGACAAGGGAGTGAAGACGGTTCTGGGGGGAATTCATCCCTCCATGCTCCCTGACGAGGCTCTGGAGCACTGTGATAGTGTGGTCGTCGGGGAGGCAGAGAACGTCTGGTCCGCCGTTCTGAACGACGCCCAAACCGGCAGGCTAAAAAGGATTTATCAGGCCTCACAGCCGACGGACTTGACCTGCTCACCCGTGCCGGTCAGGACTCATCTCGCCCGACATCGATACCTCTCCGATATCGTCCAGACCACCAAGGGTTGTCCCTTCCGGTGCGAATTCTGCTGTGTCCACGCCTTTGACGGACAGCGGATACGGAACAAGACCGTCGAGCAGGTGGTGCGGGAGATTCAGGAGATCCAAAGTCTCGGCGCCAAATACAAGAAGAAGAAGTCCATCTTTTTTGCGGACGACAACATCATCGCCAACAAGGAATTCGCCACGGAGCTGTTCCGGGCATTGAAGCCGCTCAATCTCAACTGGATGTGCCAGGCGTCGATGAACGTCTCGCAGGAAGAGGAGTTGTTGACCCTGATGAGGGAGAGCGGGTGCGGCGCGATTTTCATCGGATTCGAATCGCTCAGTGCGGGCAATCTCGATCAGATGCACAAGGTCGTCAACCGGAGATATGACTATGCCGAGGTGATTCGAAGGATCCAAGCGCACGGGATGCTCATTCAGGCCTCGTTTATCCTGGGATACGATGGGGATTGTGCATCCGTCTTTGACGAGTTGATCGATTTCATCAAAGAGAGCCACCTGTTGGCGCCCGTAATCAACATTCTCACTCCGTTTCCGCGTACAGAGCTGTTCGGGCGTCTCGAATCGCAAGGGCGGATTCTGCACCAAGACTGGAGCCGGTATGATACGAAACACGTAGTCTTCGTGCCCGCCCACATGGCCCCGGATGAGCTGCTGGAGGGGTACCGGAAAGTGAACCAGGAGGTGTACTCTTTTTCCTCCATCCTCGAACGGCTCAACTACTATTGGGATACAGATTTCTGGAAAGAACACAATATGGTGGACCCAGTGCGGTTCAAATACCGGCTGCTCTTCGCGATACGGCTTTGCACGTTGCTGGCGTCGCGCAACGTGGAACGGTCAAGGTTTATCGCCAGGATTCTGCCGAAGGTATTTGACCGGCGCGTCAGGGTATCCTCCCTTCTGGCCTTGATGGCCTACAACGATTCGGCCTATTCACAATAGATTTCCAAAACTTCTAGGGTGCCTCATGGCAAGACATAGATTGAGAATCATCGTACCGGCCTTTCCGGCCTTCAACATTTACTCTCGGATCGCCACGAAAACGACCGCCCTGGGCCCCGTGTGCGTTGCCACGGCCGTCCATGAGATCGAGGGCTGGGACGCCGAGGTCATCGACGAGAACAACTTGGGTCGCTATGGGCCGAGAAGCCCGCACGGCGGAGCCGATCACGAGCTGCTGCAAGTGCAAAGACCGGCGGACGTTGTCGGGTTTTATGGCGGTCTGACCAGCACAGCCCCCCGCCTCTACGAGTTGGCCCGGTTCTACCAACAACAGGGCGTCGTGACCATCGCCGGTGGACAGCATTTCGTGGGTGAGAACACCGACGAAGCCCTGCGCAACGGCATCGATTACGTCGTTTTCGGTGAAGGCGAGAAGGTCGTTCGAGAGCTTCTGGAAGCGATCAAGGGCCGGCGGGATCGAGGCAGCATTAGGGGAATTGCCTACCTGGAGGGCGGCCACGTGGTCCGTACGCCGGACCGCGAGCAGTTGACGGACTTCGATGAGCTTCCCTCTCCGGATTTCTCGCTCGTCCGGTATGCCAGGATCGTGATCTTTCCGGTGGAACGAATCCGCGGCTGCTGCATGAACTGCGAGTTTTGCACGGTCAAAGGCAAGCCGAGGTGTGCCTCCGCCGAGCGTCTGCTCGCCAACATCAGCGGCCTCGTCGAGACACACAACGCCCGGCAGTTCTTCATCGTGGACGACCTGTTCGGACAGCAACGGGATGAGACCGTGCGGTTCTGTCACATGTTTGCCCAGTACCAGCAGCGCATCGGAAGAAGGCTGGAAACGACCGTTCAGATCCGGCTGGACAAGGCCAAGGACCCCGAGCTGCTGGCGGCGATGCGCGGTGCGGGAATCAAGTATGTGGCCATCGGCTTCGAATCACCGATCGATGAAGAACTCAAAGCGATGAACAAGGCGATCAGCTCACGCGAGATGCTAGCGCTGGTCCGGGTGTTCCACAAGTTCGGCTTCCTGATCCACGGCATGTTCATCTTCGGCTACCCGCTGGCCGAGCCGATCTCCTTCCGTATGCCCGTGCAGGACCGGGTCCGGCGGTTCCGCCGCTTCATCCGCCAGGGCAAGATCGATACCGTGCAGGTCTTGCTCCCCGTTCCTCTGCCGGGAACGGGACTGCGACGCCGACTCGAGCAGCAGAACCGGATTTATGCCCTTCAGGACGTGGGCTGGGAATACTACGATGGGAATTTCCCCCTGTTTGAGCCGGATGACCCCATGACCGCTCAGGAGATTCAGGAGGCAGGCAAACAGATCATGCGCCGCGTCTATCGGTTTCGGCACGTGCTGTACGCGGCCGCAAACATCCTGCTGTTTCCCTCCATCGCTTTCTACCTGCACAATCTCAGGCTCGGCTGGGGGAAATGGTACCGATCCTGGCGCAATAACCTCATCCGCTCGGGCGGGTGGATCACCATGCGAAAATGGAGTGCCGACTTCGGGAAGAGCGATTTCTTACGAAAACTGCAGACAGCCCATGACCACTTGGCCCTTGTGCATGGAACAAAACCGCTTCCCCAGAAAGCAGATCACGCTTGCAGAAACACCTGACGGCATACCGATAACACGCCGCCAGAGAAAGGCCAACACAAGCACCGTCGATCAACCGAATCTCGAGGGCCGAATCGTCGTGCATCCGAGACGATGCACGACGATTCCGGCCAACGAGTCAGAAATCTTGGCAAAAGCGATCTTAGTACCGGCGTCCGCCGCGTCCGCCGCCGCCGCCACCGCCGCCACTCTTCGGGGCCTTCGGCTTGGCTTCATTGACCGTGATGCTCCTGCCTTTGACATCCGTGCCGTTGAGACCGGCAATCGCCGCATCGGCATCTTTTTTGGCCGGCATTTCGACAAATCCGAACCCACGGGATTCGCCGCTGAACCGGTCCTTGACGACGCTGGCCGATTCTACCTCGCCGTGGGCGCTGAAAAGCTGCCGCAGGTCGTCGTCCGTGACCTCGAATGAAAGATTCCCTACATAGATATTCATTTCTTGTCTCCTTTGTTTCCCTTGTAGAATCCGCGAAGAGGGGGATCAAAAGCAGGTGATCGGAACCAAGCCAGTCAGCGTTGACTCCACTCTCTGAACGCATCATCCAGTTCATGCTACACAACGTCTGTTTCAGGCTACCAGCCCCGCCGGTATTCTGCAAGCATGAAATCCGACTTTTTTTCCGAAAAAAAACTGTCCCATTCCTGGAATGTGCTCTCCGCTTATCGCCTGCCGGTCATCGCTTGCTTGTCCAGGGCGGTTCTGGTAGCATCAAGTTCCGCAACAAAAGAACGATCTGGTGATATGGTACGCAAATGGAAGGGTTGAGATTATGACCACGAGATCCCGTGCGGTGCTTCCTGTCGCCGCCGTCGTGCTGTTGTGTGCCTGTAGTGTCGCGGGTGCCGGCGTTGTGCCCCTGGGGGAACTGGATCTCTCAAAGATGTCCAGCGGATGGGGCAAACCGCTGGTCGATCAGAGCGTTACGGGTAAAGCCATCTCCCTCGGCGGGCGGATCTTCGGTGCGGGCGTGGGGACGCACGCGGAATCGACGTTGTACGTGGATCTCGACGGCAACGTCGAACGATTCCAAGCCTGCGTCGGCGTCGATGATGGGGCCGGCCGCCGGGGATCGGTCCGATTTATGGTCTATGGTGACGGCAAGAGGCTCTTCGACAGCGGCGTCATGAAGGGCGGCCAGGAGGCCAAAGCCGTCGATGTGCCGCTGACGGGCGTCAAGCAACTGCGGCTGATGGTCACCTCGGCGGGCGATGGAGCCGACTTCGACCACGCGGATTGGGCCCAGGCCGAGTCTGTCGTGGCAGGTGCAAGGCCCGTAGCCGTCGATCCGCCGAAGATCCCCCCGGAGGAAAGGGTGATTCTGACGCCCAAACCGGGGCCGCAGCCGCAGATCAACGGCCCAAGGGTTTACAGCGACCGGCCGGGAAGGCCATTCCTCTACCGGATTCCCTGCACGGGGCTGCGGCCCATCCACTTTACGGCCGCCGGCCTGCCCAAGGGCCTACAGCTTGATGCCGATACCGGCATTGTCACAGGCCGGGTTCCGGAGGACCGGGGCGAATGGATGGTAGCGCTCGGGGCAAAGAACGAGCAGGGGACCTGCACGCGTCCGTTCAAGATCGTCGTCAGCGATACGCTGGCCCTGACACCGCCGATGGGCTGGAATAGCTGGTACATTCACTACGACCGCGTCACCGAGAATCACATGCGCGGCGCCGCGGACGTCATGGTCGCCTCCGGCATGGCCGACTACGGCTATCAGTACGTCAATATCGACGACTGCTGGATGAAGAAGAAGGGCGACGAACCCTATCGTGACGAGCGTGGGGCTATCCTGCCCAACTCCAAGTTCCCCGACATTAAGGGCATGGTGGACTATATCCACGGCAAGGGCCTGAAGGCCGGACTGTATACGGGGCCGGGTCCCTGGACCTGCGCCGGTTACGTCGCCAGCTACGAGCACGAACGGGTCGACGCCGAGAAGTTCGCCGCATGGGGCTTCGATTTCCTCAAGCATGACTGGTGCTCCTACACCCAGGTCGCCGGAGGCAAGGACCTCGAACATTTGCAGGCCCCCTACAAGAAGATGGGCGACATTCTCAAGACGCTGCCGCGCGACATCGTCTACAATCTGTGCCAATATGGCATGGGGGACGTTTGGACGTGGGGCGCCGACGTCGGCGGCAATTGCTGGCGCACGACGGGCGATTTGGGCCTGGAGCGGGGCGATCTGCTGCCGGGGTTCTACCAGATCGGCCTGAGCAACGCCCGGCACTATGAGAACGCCGGTCCCGGACACTGGAACGATCCGGACTACATCCTGATCGGCACCGTCGGCAACGCCCACAACTCGGACGAGCCGGGCCAGCCGACGAGACTGACGCCGAACGAACAGTACAGCTACATGTCGATGTGGTGCCTGATGGCCGCCCCGCTGTTCTTCTCCGGCGATATGCAGCTTCTGGACGACTTTACGCTGAACATCCTGTGCAACGCCGAGGCGATTGAGGTCGATCAGGACCCGCTCGGCCGGCAGGCCAAGCCTCTGGTGGAGAACGACGAGACCCTCATCATGGCCAAACCGATGGCGGACGGCTCTCTGGCCGTGGGTCTATTCAATCTGGCGGAACTTCCTCGCCGCGTGAGCGTCGATTGGTCGCTGCTCGGCCTGCGCGGCAAACAACACATCCGCGATCTGTGGCGGCAGAAAGACCTGGGACAATTCGAGAATCGCTTCGCCGCGGACATCCCGCGCCACGGGGTGGTGCTCGCTCGATTTTGGCCGCAATGATGGCGGCGAGCGAAAAACCGTTGCAGAAGGTAGGACCGGCCGGTAGAATGGTGTTATTGGTGGATCGGAGTCTCGATCCTGCGACCTACGGATGCGTAAGACAAGCGGCGCCCCAACATGGCTCGTAGAAGGGCGTGGTTGCCTCTCGAAATGTGGAGGAAGTCATCATGCGGCGGTCCAAAGCGTTCACCCTGATCGAGTTGCTGGTTGTCATCTCTGTCATCGCGATTCTGCTGGCCATCATGCTGCCCGCCCTGGGCAAGGCCAAGAACCTGGCCCAGGGGTCCGCGTGCAAGGGCAATCTCAAGAATTACTGCTACGCCGTCGCGATGTACACCGATGATTCCGACGGCAAGTTTCCCGTGCCGGAGAGGTGCTATTTCACGCAGGGCACCGCCTACCCGGTCGAGGCAGGGCTGTCAAGCTTCATCCACGTGCGCTGGTGCAACGGCGATGTCAATCTGAGGGATCATCCCGAATATGCTGGCCCCTTCTTCCGTTATATAGCGAGTGCGCAGGCTTTCATCTGCCCCACCTTCAAGACTCTGGCTGTCCGTAATTCCGACGACCACTTCTTTGCGGCCGACACGGCAAAACTCAGGAACTATAAGCCCTGGTACAACTACACGATGAACGCCTACTTAGGCAGCGAGAATTCGGGCGTGAAGAGCGCGGCGGTCAAGAAAATCACAGAGGTCAAGCGTCCCTCCACGATATATTCGTTCGTGGAGGAGAGCTCGCTGGTCGATACGGCCTACAATGTCTCCGGCCTTAATGACACCTTCATGGTCCCGGGCGACGACACCATGATCCAGGGCTGGTTTGCCGCGGTGGGTCGGACGCCTCGGCTCGTGATCCCCGGTCCCGACGGTGTCGGGCCGTTCTGGGACGTCATCGGCGGCTTTCACAACGCTCCCGCCAGTGACCTGATGGCCGGGCGCGGCAACTGTGCCCTGCTGGACGGCCACGTGGACGCCTACCCGCGCGCCGAGACGTTCGTTCACGCCTATCCGCGCTAGATCGGCGGAGTCTATCCAGGATCGCTGATGCCCGGTGAGCCACCGACGGAGGTACTGGGGCGCCAGGCGTTCTTGTCATTCAGGCTGCTCGCGTCCGAGGTCTTGGGGTCCTTGACCGTTAGAGAGAAGCCTTGGCCGTCGGTGCTCTTGAACCAGTTGTCGGCGTAGGTGAAGCTCTGGATGGTCTGGTCCGCCGCATCGACCACTTCGACGCGCTCGCCGCCATTATCCAGACTGCCTGTATATTGCCCAACGACGGGCAGCTTGGAGCCGTACTTCGCCTCGAAGGCGACGACGTTCTTGACCAATAGGCAATGGCCGCCGGCCGGCAGATCGAAGCTCGGGAAGGTGTAGGTGACCCCCTTCGTGAAGCGGACCATGTTCAGGTTGATGCTCTGGCCCGCGATATTGGTCAACTCCATGTACTCGGTATTGGGATCGTTGGGATTGCCGGTATCGAGCGGGTGGTACATGATCTCGCTGACACGAAGGCCCTCGGCCACCGGCCCCACCGCATACACCGCCTCATTCAGGGCGCTCCAGGTGCTGCCGCTCAGCGCTCTCGCCTTCACGCGCGTGCTCTGCAGCAATGCCACGGGCCCCGTGTACCTCACGACCGTCGGCGCCACGGGGGTCGGGCTTGGACCCGAGGCACTCTTGCTCGCGACCAATTCGACCGAGAGCAGGAAATCCGAGCTGGTGGTGGAGTCGTTCAAGGCATGGATGGCAAGGATGTTCTGACCCTGCCGGAGCTTGCCGATCTGCGCTGTGGCGTCGAACGAGGCCGGGAGAATCGCATCGGCATCGGCCGTCGAGGCGCTCGCGGCCGAATTCCAGGCCGGCTCGCCCACGAAGTTCTTTCGGACGATCTCCGTGCCGTTCAAGTACGCTACAAAGCCATCGTCACACCGAGCCAGCAACATCAGGCCGGAGAAACCGCCCAAGTCCGCCGCCGAGACGTTGAACGGAATCCGCACGCAGCATGAGGCATTACGCCCGTACATCTGGGTCTGGACATTGATCTTGAAGAGCGTCTGGTAGCCCGTGCTTCGCTCGTAGCCCACACCGCCGGAGCCGCTTTGCCAGGTGGCGTCGTTGAAGGCCGGGTCCGATCTCCACGCATCGCTGACCGCCGCCGTGGGCACGAGCACACGTTTGGCGGCACTCTCCGCCACGAGCACGTTTGCCACCGTCGTGGTGGCGGTTGTCGCCGGCGAGCGAGGGTCCGTCCCGTCGAGCGTATACCAGATCGTGCCGCCGGGGGCCATGGAGAGCAAGTCACGCGCGTTGATGTGCCCACCGTGCGGAGGCCGCGCATTGATACTGAATTCAGGGGCGTCCACACTCGGATAGAGCCCGCGCGTTTTGAATTGACTGAGAGCGATACTCGTGCGGCGCGGGAAGTAGTCGTTCAGAAGCCTGTTTCTCTCGGGGACCCAGTACGCATTCCGCGTGTAGAGATAAAAAGGTCCCGAGCTGTACTGTTGGACGTCCCGGCGGTAGTCGCCCCACCGGGCTGACTCCGCAATCACGGCCAAATCGATCTCATCGGCCCGTTTGGTCCAGCGTGCGGCGGTTCGCTCCGAGGTCAGGGCGCCTCCATTGAACAGGTGCTTGTGGACGTGATCGCCAAACCGAATGCGGAACTCCTCGATACTCACGAGAGAATTGTACAGCCCCGTGGGATCGGTTACCGGGCCTATGCCGTTCTGGTTGACGTCCTCCAACACCCGCTCGCCGTCCCAGCAATAGAATCGCCAGGGTCTTCGGTCCGGCCCGCCGCCGGCGGCCCGCCAGTTCCCGTCCGTCTTGAGGTCCTGGTTGCCCGCGAAATAGCCGAGCAAGGTCCAATCGATGAAGTTGTCGATGTCAATCACCTGCTGGATGCGGGTCCAGTTCTTGCTCGCGACGATGCTCTTGGCCTCGGTCCAGGCCTGGGTAGTCCCATTCGTCGCGGAGCCGCCGTTGAGGGCATCGATTCTGCCCTTGTCGCCTCCGTTATACGCCGCATAGTCGGAGGCCACCGGCCACTCCTGGACAAGGTACATACCCCAGTAGATGCCGTTGATGTACAGGTGAACATAGAACCCTCGACCGCCGTCGGCGTTGCCCATCTCGACCAGGGAATCGTGCATCCACTGGTCGCGGATGTACTGCGCCCGCTGCCGCTGGCCGGGGTCCCAATGCGTCCAAGCGTTGTTGAAGAAGCCGCGAAGCTCCAATGAGTCGAAGGACTCCACCGGCCCGCCGGCGAACAGCGGGAACTGCAGTTGGCTCGG
Organism: Phycisphaerae bacterium; assembly: GCA_026386805.1. Classification (GTDB taxonomy): domain Bacteria; phylum Planctomycetota; class Phycisphaerae; order Sedimentisphaerales; family Anaerobacaceae; genus PLanc-01. The sequence continues at coordinate 30,478 of JAPLMX010000168.1, forward strand.
GCCATAGGCACTGCGAAACCGCAGGCTGAGGCTGTGCTTGGGACACTTCTGAGGACTGCGTCCCTCGCCGCCCTGAATCCGGATTCCGCAGTCCACCTGGAGCTGCGTGGCCCCGTCCGGCGTGAACAGTTCAACGGAGACGGGCCGCTCCCAGCCCTGGCCGCCCGTGCTCGAATGGCCCGTATAGATGTAGATGCCGCCGGTTTGCGCGTCTTTCGTCTGGCTGAAGAAGTTGTCCTTGTCCGTCACGAGCGAGAGCGTCGGGATCGCCCGCATGGCCTCGTCCATCTGGCCAGAGTACGCCGGGTCGCCATAGACCTGTGGGTCCATCTCATAGTCCGCCGGGTAGCTGCCGAACCACTTGTTCGGGTAGCCGCGAGCCAGGACCTCCGCCTGGGTGCGAGTAACCGCGTCGCTTAGGAAGACGTACGTCTGCGTATCGACGTTGCTGGATAACCAGCCATCCTTGGCGGCCCGCGCCCGCAGGCAGGTGGTGGCGGTAATCCGGATCGGACCGCTGTACACGTTGCCCGCCAGGGGCCGTCCCGAGACCGGGACAGGCTCGCTACCGTCCAGCGTGTAAAAGATCGTCGCCCCCGGCGTTGCACAGGTAATCGTCACGTCAAAGGGCGCCTCGTAGAACCCGCGGTCCCGGCTGAATTTCGTATCCGCAACGACATCCTGGAATGCGGCGGCGTTGGCAACTCCCGGCGTCGGCGTGCTCAGAAAGAACCATCCGTTGGCCCCGTCGGGGTAACGGCCGTAGGAGATATTGCCCCGCTGGCGGCCGAAAGAGATGGCGTCGATCAGCGTCGTTCCATTCGTGTCGAACAGAGCGATCTGATCGCCCGCCGAATCGAGGGCAAAGGACGCGTGCGGACCCGCATCCGTCGTGTCCCCATCCAGCCAGATGATGAGGTAGCCTTTCGCCGCGACCTTCGTGAGTTGCAGCGCATTCGTCGGGATTCTCCACTTTCCGGGCACGGCCAGATCGTCGGTCAGGTACATCCCGGCCATGTCGATCGCCTGGCTGCCCGCATTGTAGATCTCGACCCAGTCGTCGGACTCGCCTTGCGAGTCGCGGTTGAAGCCGCCATTAGCCGCCATCAGCTCGTTGATAACCAAGGGCACAGTCGCCGCCTGTGCACGGTCAGTCGTTGGCGTGAAACCGCCCAGGAGACATACCAACAGCGGCATCAGGATCTTCGCCGGTCCAATCATCTTGCGCTTACCTCACTCCAGTACCAGGGACGTGAAACGTGCTCCCATTATATTGCGCCGGAGGCTCAAAACCAAGTATCTCTGCCGGTCAAGAAGCCAAAGCTCGCATAAACCCGGGCCGTTCAGCCGGTCCCGCCGCGTCTTTCGTGAATCCGCTTGAACAGCCAGATGTCGGCTTCCATGTGATGGGCCACATCCGGATAGTCGCCGGCCAGCCGGGACGCCACCTCCAGGGCCTCCTCAAATCGGCCCCCGCGCACGCAGGCCTCCGCCAGGCAGAAGTAGGTGGGGAGATACTCCGGGATACGGCGGCGCAGGCCCTCCAAGGCGCAGATGGCGTCATTGTAGTCGCCCCGCAGGTAGTGGCGGATCGCCTGGCGGTACTCCCTGGGCTGCCGGCCGTATTGGACTTGGCGATAGGCGAACCAGACCAGGACCCCGACGGCTAAGAAGAGCAGCGGGATTCTCTGCGTCAGCAGCGCCGGCAAGCTGGCAAGCCACAGGAGTGCTGCGAAGCGGGGAATGATCGACTGCTCCTTCATGAAGCCGGCGGGCCGGGGGACCAGGGCCGCAGGAGACTTGCTGATAATGCCCTGCCGCAGCCGAAGCTGCTCCATGAAATCGTTGATCTCGGCCGCCTGCTTGCGGTGCCTGTAGAACTCGATGGTGGTGCCGCCCGGCTCGATCTTGAGCCGGATCGTTTTGACCCGGGAAAAGAACATGACCAGCAGAATGAAGAACGCGATGAACCCCGCCAAGAGCATCCCCGCGGACAAGACGGCGAGGATTTCCGAGGCGATCGTGCCTTCGATCTCCCCTGCGGGGTCCCAACCGGAGAATAGTCCCCAAATCATTCCGGATAGCAGCGTGGGCAGCAATAGACACAGCAGGGCCACGATCAGCCGCTGACCCTGGAAGCGAAGGCCCTCCGAGATCGTGACCAGCTCGACCGGGATCAACAGCTCGGAATCGAGGGCCGCCTGCCTCTGATCGAACGACAGGATCGTCCCCTCCAGGCCCAGGTACGCGTGCCTGACGTTGTCCACCTTGTGGATCGTAATGTAAACCGGCTCCAACTCCAAACGAACTCCTCAAAAAGAAAGGTGCGCTCCGAGGAGCGCACCCGAATTCTCCCATCCGGAAATCAAACCGCGGTCTTATTCGATCTTCAGGTCGGGGTAGTCCGGTCCGAAGTGCTTGAGCATGACGATGGGATCGGCCTGGGAGGGGTTCGTGATCGTGACGCCCTCTTTGGCGGCCTGTTCCGTAACGAAGAACTCATCGTACGTCAACTGGCCATAGCGGATCATCGTCGGCGTCTCGATATCCCACACGCCCATCGTGCCGTGGCCCTGCATCATGATGAAGCCGTAGGCGGCGTTGTCCTTGATGGTCACGGTCTTGCCCGGCTGGACCGTCAATTCCTGGGCGCTGAAGGCCGTGGACTTGTAGCAGATCCAGTTCTCCGTGAAGCCCTGCTTGGCCATCTCCTTGGCCGGGTAGACCGGCTTGGGCCGCATGAAGCGATTCTGCTGAAAATTCGGATCGACGTTCAGGTCCCAGTCGATCACACTGAGCAGGTGACCCACGTCGTCCAGCTTGTCTTTCGGCGTGTCCTTCCAGAGCAGCTCTTTCGGGACGATCTGGTCGCCCGTCAGCGATTGATACATCGCGAAGACATCGGACGCCTTTTGCGGCTCGTAGGTGCACAAGCTGCCCGGCGCGTGCAACACTCCCGGCGGAACGTCCCAGCCGGTGCCGACATCGAGGCGGTAGGCCCGCGAGATGCTCGTGATTTTGTTGTCGCCCTTAAGGAAATCGGCCAAGCATCGGCGGACCTCGTCCTTCGTCGTGCCGGGATTGAGGCCGAAGAAGGTGTAAGGGAAATTACCGCCGTAGTTGTTGACCTGGGGCGGGAAGAAGTACGCCTCGGGCTTGCCCAACTGGCCCGTGAGCCTGGCGTGCTTGTCGCGATGATGGATATGGTGCGGCAGCGCACCCTTATTGTCGAAGAACTTCGAGTACATGGGCCAGCGCTGGTGCTTTTTCCAGAGGCGGTTGCCGATGATCTCGCCCTGGAGTTCCTCAATCGCGTCACGCAGGCGCACCCGCTCGGTCTTGCTGCCGTCTTCGAAGACGACAAAGCTGAGTCCCTCGTTGGGCGAGGTCAGCGGCCCGTTGTCGGCGGGCGTCGTCGAGGCGAACCACCGCTCGTCGATGCCGCCCCGTTCGCCGCCCATCGCGTAGTAGTCATCCGGATGCAGCTTGATTCGCCGGCCCGGCACACAGAACGAGCGCGGCACCCAGTTCGGCACCAGACGCAAAACTCCCCGGCCCTGCTCCAGGGCCTTTTCCACGATGGTCTTTACTGACATGGCTCTTGTCCTTTCTTGGACGTAGTGGACTAAGTAACTATCTCAAAAGGCTCAGGCGGTGCTGACGGCGATACCAAAGCAGGCCGCAGCACAGTTGGATCAGGCCCAGGTAATTGCATGACTTCTTGGCGTAACGAATCAGAATCGCACGACACTTGCTCATCCAGC
>JAPLMX010000244.1 GCA_026386805.1 Phycisphaerae bacterium
CGGCCGCGAATCCCGCGATCCGGACACTCGATATTCTGGCAGCAAAAGTCTTCGATCAGTCGCATCGTCTTGCTCCTGGCCCGCCAACCCTTGGTTTCACAGACCGTTGGCATCTGCCCTGAGGATCGACCAACCCGGACCGAAAACTCCAGTCATCTGGGGATACCACCGATTTTTCCTTCCCAAACCGTAACGAGTTGATAGAGACGAACTGGCACCGATTCTTCCAGGAAATCGAAGAATAAGATTTCCTGGAAGAATATAGGCCTAATCTCCATTTTGCAAAACTCCAGTCAGAATACGGGCTCAATCAATGCAGATCGAAGGGACTGTTGTCCACCGGCTCGAACCAGCCGAGGCTCAGCCCGGAGGACGGAACGCCGTAGGCGTTGGTTGCGTCGAGGCTTGCCATCGGCTCGGACCCGATATGGCTGTCCGCCCAACCGACGGTGGCGTGCTCGCCGTGCCGGAAATGGATGGACGGGGACATCCGGAAGTCCGTCATGACTTGGCCGCCCATGACGGCGAAAGGCGGCTCCGCGAAGGAGTATTCGATCAGAGAGTCCCCGCCGTTGGCCATGGCGGCATCGGCGAACAGCAGCGTGGCCCCCGGGTTGGCGACCTCGTGAATGGCGGTGGTGCGGGCGTAGGCTTGCTGCATCGCCAGCAGGCCGGTCACGACCGGGTCCCACAGGCGGCTGCCGACATAGGCCATGTTGTACCCGTAGCCGCCGCACCCTTGCTCGAAGCTGGTGTTCCAATCGCCGCTCTTGACGAAGTTGACGCGGGCGGGGCACTCCTTGACCTGCCCATCGGCGAGATACCCGGCGAGCGGCCCCTTCGCAGGATCGAAAGGCTCGCTCAGACTGCGGCGGACGCCGTGCCAGCGGCAGCGGCCGGCGTTGTCCCACATATCCTTGGCCGCCGGGACGTAGAACCCGTCGTTCTCCGCCGCGTACCCGGTGGCCGCCAGGACGAGCTGATGCACGTTCGACCGGCACACCATCGCCCGGGCCTGCGAGCGAGCACCCGCCAGGGCCGGCATCAGCAGGGCGAGCAGCAAGGTCAACACCGTGATGACGACCAGCAGCTCCACCAGCGTGAAGGCCCTTTTGCCGCAATGACCGTCAGCCGCGCATCGACCAGCCCGTCTGTCATCCTGAGCGAAGCGAAGGATCTGGGCCGTGAATGGGTTGAACCGTTCGCGTTCGTTGCACAGTTCCGTCCGTAGGCCAGATGCTTCACTCCGCTTCGCTCCGTTCAGCATGACAAGAAAATCGACTGGTTCAGGGCCTTGAGGATGTCGCATTGAGTTTCGCATAGGTTCTCACTTGCCCTTGAATTCCGCCCGCCATCGCTCAACGTGACGCCACTGGGCGGCGAAGACGGCGAAATCGCGACCGCTGATGACGAAATCCTTGGGATGGGCCAGATCGTATCGGCCATTCCACCGCTCGTCCCCAAACCGGCTTTGCCAAGCGTCAGCCAACGCCGCGAGGTCTTGGTAATCGACCACTCCGTCCAGGTTGGTGTCAGCCGAGAGTTCCTGCTCTCGAAGGACACCGACGGCCTCCAGGTCGAAGCCGCCGGAGCCCCAGGTCGGCCACATGTCGTAAATCGGATGGTTCTCTGAGTAGTGGGTCCACTTCGGCCATGTGCCTGGGGCGACCCACGCGGTGGCATCGTCATAGAAACTGCCGTTACCCGGCACGTCCACGATCCGCACGTATCGGATGTCGTTGAGATCGACCACGCCGGAGACCACGAGAAGGTGGCCTGCAAGTTCCGCCAGGTCGAAGGGCGTTCCCGTGCAGACGCCGTTGGCATTGGGGTGCTTGCCGGCGAGGTTGTAGACGTTGCTGATCTCGATTGTGCCATAGCGCCCGACCGCACCCGGCGTCAGCGAGACGCTGGGGAATCGCACGAAGTCCCGCCCGTTCATCGACACTTCGACGTAAGCCAGTTCCGCCAGCATCTGACCCTTGAAAGAGCCCTGAAGCGTGGTGGACTGCGAGAGGAACGCATTCTCAAAGACGGCGAAATCGTACCCTTGCCCATTTCGGATCGCCGCTCGGTCGTTGGGATCGCAGGGATCGCCAAAGACAAGTGTGATATGTCCGGGGGGCAGGCCCTGCTCGATCTCCTTGAGGTCAAGCTCGCCCAGACTAACCACATCGAAATTCTGCCCCGTCGCGGGGCCCAGGGCCTTGGTGGGATCGTTCCATACGCCAAGGCCGGACCATACCTGGTCCGCCGGCGAGTACTCGGCAACCGTCGTCGCCCAGCCGCGGAAGATCGGGTTGAGCACGGCGTGTGAGCTGTGGGGCTCTGCGTGACGCCACGTGACCGGATCGATGTAGCCGTTGACCCCCGATTCTGTGTATGGACCGCCCAAGGCGGCCACCACCGCTCCGACGCACGAGAGGATGCATGCTGTCATCTGTCCTGGCATAGGTCATTCCCCCTGGAAAGGCTGGCAGGGGACGATTGTATCGATACACAGGTAGGTGGGGGTGTTCGGGCCGAAGGCCCCCTTGTCGCTGGAATCGAGATTGAACTGGAGGCTTTTCACTTCCCCGAGCGAGGTCAGATTGACGAAGGCCCAGGAGTTCAGGATGTAGTCTTGGGTGTTCTCAGCGAAACGGAAATCCGCGAGGTAGAAATCGACGCGGCCCGTCGCTTGGCCGGCGGCATCCAGGCCGGTGATTATCAGCTTGAGCCAGTCTTGGTCGTTGCCCGTGGGGCCACCGAACTTTTTCGAGAAGGCGCTGCCGTGGAGCATGTCGTAGTAGGTGTAGTTGTTGTTGGTGACGTACAGGCCGCTAAGCACTTGCGGGGTGGCGACCGTCAGCGTGGGTAACGTCTCCCAGCCGACGAAGACGACCCCGTAGTTGGCAGAGCCGCCTTGGCCACAGCCGGGGATCGCATTGTACTGGGCCTGGAGGCCGGCGAGGTTGGGGTCGGTGCGGCTGGAATAGGCGAACCCGTCCCAGAACTCCCACTCGGCGTTGTAGCGGTTCTCGAAATGGACATTGCCGCTGGTGAATCCGCCCGTGCCGTCGACACCGTTCCAACAAGATTCCGGCGGCAGTGCCAGGTCGTCGAACGTGGCAATGGGCGGTTGAGGGACGATGGTATCGATACACGCGTAGGTGGGGGTGTTCAGGCCGAAGGGCCCTTTGTCGCTCGAATCGAGATTGAACTGAAGGGTTTTGACTTCCCCGAGCGAGGTCAGATTGACGAAGGCCCACGAGCGCAGGATGTAGTCCTTGGCGTTGTCCGCGAATCGCAGGTCCGCCAGGTAGAAATCCACGGTGCCGGTCGCTTGGCCGGCGGCATCCAGGCCGATGATCGTCAGCTTGAGCCAGTCTTGGTCATCGCCCGTGGGGCCGCCGAACTTCTTGGAGAAGGCACTGCCGTGGAGCATGTCGTAGTAGGTGTAGTTGTTGTTGGTGACGTACAGGCCGCTGAGCACTTGAGGCGTGGTGAGGGTCAGCGTGGGCAGTGTCTCCCAGCCGACGAAGACGATCCCGTAGTTGGCGGAGCCACTTTGGCCGCAGCCGGGGATCGCGTTGTACTGGGCCTGCCAATCCGCGAGGTTGGGGTCGGTGCGGTTGGAGTAGGCGAACCCATCCCAGGAATCCCAGTCGGCGTTGTAGTGGTTCTCGAAATGGACCTCGCCGCTGGTGAATCCGCCCGAGCCGTCGGCGCCATTCCAATGCGATTCCGGCGGCAGTGCCAACTCGTCGAACGTTGCGATGGCCGCGTTCGACGCCCCCGCCAGCAGTAAAGTGAGAACACAAATCCACAGTTCAACAGGTGCCCATCCGGGGCGAAGCGACGTGCATTGCATGGTCTACCTCCTTCTTGGCAGCGGTCCAGGTCGCGAGACCGTCTGCGACTCGACTGAGCTCGTCGAAGTCCGGACAATAAAAAAACCGTCGTTCCCGCGAAAGAAACGACGGCTATTGTCCGAATTCCCCCCCGGCTTTGTCAGAAGGGTATGGACGCCATCGCACGTGCGTTCCAGGTCGCGAGAACACAACAAGGGGTCCCCAATGCGATACCGGCGCTGGGCGTCCCCACATGCGTAAACGACTACAGGCAGGTTTTCTGACTTGCATCTTACCGAGAGGCTCCTTCCCGTTCGCCCAGGGCGGACAGTGGACTACGCCTCGCGGATTTCCGAAGGTGTTCGGAGCAGATGCTCACAGCGGCGCGACCGTCGCGGATTCTCACCGCGTTCCCGTTTTCGTATCCCAAGACCGGGGGGCCTTGAGACCTGCAGCCGAGTTATGCACTTGGCAAAGAACTTGTCTGGATACTATGAGGCGGTTTCCCCAATGTCAAGAGGAAAATCCAGTCCATTCAGGTTTCGGGTGTACGACGGAGTCGTGGCGGACCGGGTGGGCTGAGCCATCGTTGCAGAAAGAGGTGAGAGCCGGCACATTCCAGGTGGGCCGTTGAGGCGGCCCACCTGGACATGTGCGGTTTGCTGACAGATTGTCAGGAGTTGAAACGGTCCATTGCCTCGCTGTCGTCGAGCGGGATCGTTTTGTTCGCCGATTTGGCGGCGGCACGCTTGGCCTCCAGCGAAGGAGCGGCAATCTTGTGGAACGCCTCATCCGATTTGCCCAAGGCATGTGCCTTCGATGCGGCCTTTTTGACCTTGGGAGACGGGTGGTCGACCTCTGTGTTGAGGTGGTGCTGGCCCCTCTTCAAACCCCCAACCAGAGTGACCAATTGACCGACGACTTGTGTCATCGACTCGGCCTGCCCACTGAGCTCTTCCGAAGCGCTGGCCGATTCCTCGGCGTTGGAAGCGTTCTGCTGAGTGACTTTGTCCATTTGGGCGACGGCGGTATTGACCTGATCGATGCCTTGGGCCTGCTCCTGGCTGGCGGCGGCGATCTCCCCGATCAGATCCGTCGTCTTGCCGACACTCTGGACGATCTCATTGAGGACCTTGCCGACTTCCGTGGCGATATCCACCCCATTTTTGGAGTTCTTGACGGACTCCTCGATCATGCGAGCGGTGTTCTTGGCGGCCTCCCCGGCCTGGGCGGCCTCGACAGCGGCATTGAGGGCCAGCAGGTTGGTTTGGAAGGCGATCTCATCGATGACTTTGATGATCTTGGCGGTCTCATCGGAGCTCTTCTGGATCTCGCGGATCGCCGCGTTCATACGGCTCATCGATTCGGTCCCGGTGCCGGCCGACTTCTTCGCCTCGGCGGCGAGGGTATTGGCCTGCTGGGCATTGTCGGCGTTTTGCTTGGTCATGGAGGACATCTCTTCGAGGCTCGAGGAGGTCTCTTCCAGGCCCGCCGCCTGCTCCGTGGCGCCTTCGGCCAGGGATTGCGAGGCCGCAGAGACCTGCCCGGAAGCCGAGGCCACCTGTTCCGCACTCTCGGAAAGCAGAGCGACGATGCGGTGAATCTTGCCCGCGATGCCTCGGGCGACGAGGAACCAGGTGATCGCCGCCATTAGGGAGGCGGCGAGCAAGACGATGGACAGGGTGATATTGCCTCTTTTGCCGATGGCCAGGACGCGGTCTTTCGCCTGGAAGAACTCATCCGTATAGGAACCGACGCCGACGATCCAATCCCACTGCGGGTAGTACGCGAGGCGCACGATTTTCTCCCGGGCGACGGCGTCACCTTCATTCTTCCACGGATAGCGTTGCTCGGCGGTCTCGCCCGGCTTGAGAGGCAAGGCCTTCTTGCAGATTTCCTGGATGAACAGCGTTCCGCCGGCGTCCTTGGCCTCCCAAATGCACTCGCCGTCACGTTTGCCGTCCTTGGATATGATGTAGTTGCCTTTCGAGTCCAGGACGTAGACGTACCCGGTCTTGCCGACCTTGGCGGCCATGATCGCGGCCCGCAGAGAGGTGACACTCTCCTGGGGCACGCCGACGTACAGCATGCCGACGACCTTGTTGCTCGGGTCGAGGATCGGCTCATACGCCGCCATGTACCAGCGACCTACGACCGAGGCACGCCCCTGGTAGGTCTCACCGCGAAGGACCGCGGCGATCACCGGGTTCGGCGTGCCGTCCGCATTGGTGCGGGGGATGTAGGTGCCGATGGCGCGTGTCCCGTCCTTCTTCTGGACGTTCGTGCACACTCTCAGCATGTCGCCCGCGTCATTCATTCGTTGGAAGATGGTGCACGTTCCGTTGATGAGGTCCTGGACCGTGTCCACGACGAGGGCCGGCTTACTCATATCCGTGATCTTATCCAGCCAGGCGTCACCGACCGTGATCTTGGGCAATTCCACTTTCGAAGAGACGTTCGTGAATTGATCGACGGCGTCCCAGGCGACGGTCTCCGGCGCAAAGCGGAGCGCACCGGCTCGTTGAAGAATGTGGCGCGCCACGTTCAGGGAGTGGTTCACGCTCTGCTGGAGCGACTCCTGTTGTGCTTTGCACATGCCAACCATGTTTTGGGCGATATGGTCCAGGTCGGCGTAGGCGAGGTTCGTGCTCTCTTCGTCGGCGACTTTCACCATCTTGCCGTTTTGCCGGAGCACAATAAGGGAGGTGACGACCAGCGGCAGGATCGTCAGGAGAATCCCGCAGGCCAGCAGTTTGGTTTGAAGTTTGACATTTCTCAGCATGGGCTAGCCCCTTCACTCGATATTAGTAG
>JAPLMX010000099.1 GCA_026386805.1 Phycisphaerae bacterium
CAACCTCGGGGAGGTGGGGCAAGCGGTGGAGGATGGCATGGAGCGTGTGCAACAGAACGGACAACTCCTGTTCGGGTTCTTGGAGCACACCGGTCTTTTTTTTGAGTGACTTGTCACTGTATTATGCGAAATTCAGTAACAGGTTCTATGCTAAGGTGAAGGTCTCCATCACGGTGGAACCACTGCAACGTTCCTCGACGTGACGTTGGGGTCCATACTGAGGTTTAGATTATCATGGGCAAAGCCAGAATTTGTCTCGACCTCGACAACGTACTCGCGCGCACGGACGAGGTCATGCGCAGTGTGATTCTAGCCTTCACAGGTGGCAGTGTTGATCTCCAATACGAAGATGTTGTCACGTTCAACTACTGGGAGTGCAAGGATCGTAGGGGTAACCAGATTTCCAGAATGGACTGGAGCGCCATCCACCGCGTCTTCTCGGAAGAGCGCCATATCCTCAGCATCAAGCCATATGAAGGTATCCAAGACCACTTGACTGCTTTTAGGGATAAGTTCGATCTGCATATTGTCACATCACGCCTTCGGTCAGCAAGAAAACCGACTGTCGAATGGCTCGACATCAATAGTTTTCCTGAGCACTCATTACACTTCGTCCGCCACGGTGAAAAGCACACTGTGCTTGCACAGTTCGCTGTTTCCGTTGAGGATGACCTTGCGCAGGCGGAGGCATTCGCTGCGCAGGGCGTCCAGAGTTATGTCCTGGCACATCCATGGAATGAGGTGAACGGCGAGTCGCTGGTTCGGCGTATGTCAGATTGGGCGACTCTTCGCGAACACGTTCTGAATCTTCCTGGCGAATAGCTCGGACTGCCCTCAGGGACTATGGGGGGCTGCCCTTAAATTAAGCTTTAACGAGGGGAATTCACAGCCAGCTCTTGAGATGGCGGAGCTTCAACGTAACGAACGTTTCTTTTCGGCTGTCCAGAAAGGTGGGCACAGCCCACCCTACGCAACTACACGGGCTCGGGGTGGACCGTCACGTCGGCGTCCGGTGCGATTTTGGCGATGATCTGCTCGATTTGCTCCGTCAGATCGTGGACCGTGCGCAGGGATTGCCCGCCATCGACCAGGACGTGCAGGTCCACGAACACCTGCGGACCCGAATGGCGGATGCGGACCCGGTGACAGTTCTCGACGCTCGGAAGGGCGGCCGTGGGGAAAACTCGCCGGGCTTGCGGTTCTTGGCGCGGCATCTCGTCACCTTCGATTTTCCCCACCGGACCATGTATCTCAAACGAACGGGCAGTGGTCCTCTGGTCACGGACGAGGTGCTGGCCGCGGCCAAAGCGGCGGGAAATTCGGCGTTCAAACCCGCCAAGAGGTTGATGAAAAACGGCCAACTGCCCGGGTGGTCAAAGAGGGGCCGTGGAACGATCAAGAGAGTATTTCGTTTTCGTTCTAATCCCGACTCTGTCACCTTCGATGCCACAAAAAAGGGCGATGTCTCTACCTATCACTATGAGTTGACCCGCGCGTCCCAAGACAGCCCTTGGCAGTTGCGAAAAGCCTGGCGGACGGATCAAGAGGATCACACCGTAGAAGAATATCCGGTCCCTTGAGTTCTGCCGAGAGGTGACGAAACCGCAAGTTGACACACGGACTGGCGCGGATAGTGACGCTGTCATTCCTGCGAAGAGCCTGCCCTGAGCGCAGCCGAACGGGCAGGAATCCAGGTTCCTTGTGCCGGAACTGCCGAAAGACTCGGACAGTTCCGGTAAAGTGGAGGTGGCCCCTCCGTGTCCTGTCGGACGAATTAGCTGGCAAGTTCGCTGAAGAATCCTGGTTTGCGGGGATTGTGGATCGAAGAACAGGGGGTCAGAAGAACCGGGGGCAGAGCTACGCATTTCACAGACATGACCAAACGCTCCGGCGACATCGACCGTCCTGGCCGCCAGCGTAGGCGGGGTGCCCGCGGATTGCGGATTCCGTCCCCCTGGTGTTTTCCGCAAAATGCGTGGACATGTCACCCGGCGCTGCCTTACAATGAGTTTGGGGCGTACGTGGTGCGTCTCCGCCCGGCCATCTGTAGCGAGCGGGGATGCTCGCCCTACCTTGTGTGCTGAAGTTGGACGATTTTGGAAGGAGACGTGCCCATGAAACAGACACTGCGAGAACACGATAAGGGGAAAATCAATCGCCGGACGTTTGTCAAGGCGGGTGCTGCTACGGCCCTGACCGCCGCCTCCTGGGCGCGAGTCTCCGGGGCCAACGAACGCATCGGCATCGGGATGATCGGCATCGGCTTGATGGGCCGCATCCATACCCAGAACTTCGCCAAGCAGCCCGATGTCTCCATGGTGGCTATCTGTGACACCTACGACCCGCGTGCGGACCTCGGCGCCCAGATCGCCGGGGGCAATGTCATCAAGTGCCGAGACTTCCGCAAGCTGCTCGACAACAAGGATGTCGACGCCGTGGTCGTGGCGACGCCGGACCACTGGCATGCCCTGATTACCATGATGGCCTGCGCCGCGGGCAAGGACGTGTACGTCGAGAAGCCCATGACGCTGTTCGTGCGCGAAGGGCGGTGGATGATCGACGTTGCGAAGCGATACAAACGCGTGGTCCAAGTGGGCGTGCAGAACCGCTCCGGGCCGAACTTCCAGCGGGCCCGCAAGTTCATCCAGGAGGGCAAGCTCGGCCAGATCGTGGCCGTGCAGGACACCTTTACTCGCAACCTGATGCCCGGTTTCGGCAATCCGCCGGACCAGGAGCCGCCCAAGGAGCTGGATTGGGACCTGTGGCTGGGACCGGCCCCTGCGCACGCGTACAACCCCAATCGCGGGATCTATCATTTCCGCTGGATCTGGGACTACGCCGGTGGGCAGATGACCAACCTGGGCCAGCATTCCCTCGACATCGTGCAGTGGTTCACCGGCGCCAATGCGCCGAAGTCGGTCTACAGCACCGGCGGGCGGACCTACCTCAAGGACAACATGGAGACGCCCGACAGCCAGGACGTGCTGATCGACTACCCCGGCTTCACCGGCATCTGCGTGTACCGCGAGGCCACGGCGGGGCGCGCGGGCTTGGGGATGGGCGGGGTCGTGTTCTATGGCACGCGCGGCATGATGTCGGTGGGACGCGGCGGCTACGAGGTCTTTCCGGACCGCAAAGCCAATCCCTTCAACACGATGGCCAACATTCTGGGCGGGCACCCGCCGGGCGGGCCGCAGATGACGCCGGAACCGCAGGACCAGGTCTGGACCGAGAAGGAGAAGGATTCCAGTGGCGACGGCGCCAAGGACTACGTGGCGCATGCGCGGGACTTCCTCGAGTGCATTCGCTCGCGCAAACAGCCCATCGCCGATATCGAGAGCGCACACCAGGTGGTGACGACGTGCCACTTAGCCAACATCTCTTTGCGCGTTGGACGCAAGATTACCTGGGACGCCGAGAAGGAGCAGATCGTCGGCGATCCGCAGGCCAATGAAATGCTGATGCGCCCGTACCGCAAGCCCTGGGACGCCCAGTTGCGTGCCCTGGGCGTAGTCTGATGCCGCTTGTAGTAGTGACGCCGCAAGGCGTTCAGTAGCATGGGCATCTTGCCCATGAGTCGCGGGGCCATCCCATTCGACTTCGCTCAGGGCAGGCTTTGGCCCTGCCTCCACGGGCGAGACGCCCGTGATACTCATGGGCGGGACGCCCATGCTACGAGGCCCTTACGAGCACACTACGAACAGGGGCCTGCGTTCCTGGTGCTGCTACCGATGTGCTCATACGAGGAGTGAAACTCATGCGGATAACCGATTCTGTCACAGTGGGCCTTGACCGCCGTCGATTTCTTGGAGGCTTGGCCGCCGGTTCCGGTATCGCGGTCCTGAGCCGACTTGCCCCGGCTGCCGGCCAGCCTGTGCGCCGGTCCAAGATGGGCCTGGCCAGCGATTGCTGGCATATTCACGACAGGGACCAGGCAGCGAAGGGACAGAAGGGCGATCTCTCGGACCCGCTGCTTTTTCTCGAACGGTGCTATCAGCTCGGGGCCGGCGGAATGCAGGCTCCGCTGGGTGTGCGGGATGAGCCTTACTGTGCCGGACTTCGCAAGTGGGCGGAAGCGCACGAGATGTACATCGAAGGCAGCACCGACCTCGCGGGCAGCCGCTTCGACGCCGAGCGATTCGAGAAAGAGGTGCTCACGGCCAAGGCGGTCGGGGCAACGGTGGTGCGGACCGTGACCATCCCCGGCCGGCGGTACGAGCAATTCAGCTCGGTCGAGGAGTTCGCCCGGTCCTCGCAGCGGGCGGCTGAGAGACTGCGGCTGGTGGAGCCGATCATGGCGAAGCATCGGATGCGCCTGGCCGTCGAGAACCATAAAGGCCATCGCATCGACGAAATGCTGGACCTGCTCAAGCGGCTGAGTAGCGAGTGGATCGGCATGTGCGTGGACACGGGCAACAGCTTGGCTTTGTGCGAGGACCCGATGGACGTGGTGCGGGCGTACGCGCCGTTTGCCTTCAGCGTGCACGTGAGGGACCACGCCGTGCAGGAGTATGACGAGGGCTTCCTCTTTGGCGAGACGGCGATCGGGCAGGGCTTCTTCGACGTGCCGGTGATGGTGCGGCTGCTGCGCGAGGCGCACCCGGAGGTGCATTTCAACCTGGAGGTCATCGCCCGCGACCCGCTACGGGTGCCGGTGCTGACGCCGAAGTATTGGACGACGATGCCCGGCGTGCCTGCGACGGACCTGGTGCGGACGCTTCGTACCGTGAGAGCCAAGGCCCCGCGCGAGCCGCTGCCGATGGTCAGCTCGTTGCCTTTGGACCAGCAGGTGGAGGCCGAGCAGCGAATCGTCGAGGACAGTCTCGCCTACGCACGCGCGCATCTGGGGCTGTGACTATCTTAGCCTGTTTCGCTGATTTTATAGGTGGAACACGTCCCAGCGAGCACGGTTAAACGATCCGTTCGCTTCGCTCAGGACATGGTTTGGCCGTGCCACCCAGAATATCACCTGTCACCTTTCTCCTTCCGATATTGTGCGTACGGTTCTAACGTGCTGCTTCCCATCTGTCGATAAAGCCTGCGAAACACGGCATTTGGGGAGTACGGTGTGAATGAGCATGACCCTATAATCTCGTTTCTTCTGGACCAGAAGGTGGTTTCGCCGGAGGATCTGCGGCCTGTGCTGGCCAAGCACGAAAAGACCGGCGAGGGCCTGCTGCGCCTGCTTCAACAGGAAAAACTGGTGGACGACGAGCAGATCACGAAGGCGGTCGCCGCCGTCAACAAGCTTGATTTCGTGAATCTATCGCCCGAGATGATCGACCCGATGGTGGCTCATCTCATCTCCCACGACATAGCGAATCGTCACAACCTGATCCCCCTGCGGCGGGAAGACCGGCAGTTGATCGTGGCGATGAGCTCGCCGCTGGACCTGCGGGCCCGCGACGAGGTGGAGTTGAAGACCGGCTATCGCGTTGTCACCGTTGCCGCGACGCCGCAAGCCGTCCAGCAGGCGATCCATTACCATTTCGACGTGGCGAATGTGACCAAGCAGGCGATCGCCTCCATGCGGCTCAAGGGCCAGAGCGGCCCGGGCGGTAAGGACGAGGGAGATCCTATCGGACCTGTCGCCGGAGCCACATTGGATTCAGGACTGCGGTCCCAAGAGGTGAGCGACGACCCGATTACGAAGCTGGTCGCCTCCATCATCCGGGGCGCCATCGAGGCCCGCGCCAGCGATATCCACATCGAGCCGCAGACTTCGGAGCTGCGCGTGAGGTATCGAGTCGATGGAATGCTCCGCCGGGCGGTGGACGTCCCGATCGCCGCACAGCCCGAAGTGATCTCGCACATCAAGATCCTGGCGCAGATGGACATTTCAGAGAAGAGAATCCCCCAGGATGGGCACATTTCGTTACGGCATGAGAACCGTGAATACGATCTGCGGGTGTCGTCCTTGCCGGCGGTGGGGGGCGAGAAAATCGTCCTTCGCATCCTGGACAAGAACGCCATGCGGTGGTCGTTGGATGAGGTCGTGACTTCCCCCGAGGATAACCGCAAGTTCCGAGAATTGCTGGTGAATCCGTACGGGATGCTGCTGTTGACGGGTCCGACCGGCAGCGGCAAGACGACGACCCTCTACTCCGTGCTTCAGATCGTCAATACGCTCCAGAGAAACATCGTGACGGTCGAGGACCCCGTCGAGTATCGCTTGCCTGGAATCACGCAGGTGCAGGTCAAGCCGGCGGCCGGCGTGACGTTCGCCTCCTCGCTGCGCAGCATTCTCCGGCAGGACCCCGACATCATTCTGATCGGAGAAATCCGCGACCTGGAGACGGCGGAGATCGCGATCAGTGCCGCCCTCACGGGCCATTTGGTCCTGAGCACTCTGCACACGAACGATGCGGCAGGGGCTGTATCTCGCTTGATCAACCTCGGAATCCCGCCGTTTCTCGTTGCTTCGGCCCTGCTGGGGGTCGTAGCCCAGCGGCTGGTACGAACGGTGTGCCCCCGGTGCAAGGAAACGTACGAGCCGGACAGGAGTTTGGCCGATCTCGGATTGCCGATTTCGGATTGCGGATTGAAGAAAGCTCACGACCCAAATCCGAAATTGGTGCGTGGCCGCGGATGCCAGTACTGCTGCCAGACGGGCTACCAGGGAAGAAAGGCCGTCTACGAGATCCTGCCCGTGTCGCAGAAGATCCGTCACATGATCCTGGACGGGTCCGGCGATACCCACGTGAAGGAGCAGGCGATCCAGGAGGGTATGCGGACGCTGCGCACGAACGCCGTCCAGGAAGTGCTGCGGGGCGTGACGACGATCGATGAGCTGATGCGCGTGGTGGACCTCAAGAGCGAATAATGGCAGCGTACGAGTACACAGCCCGGGATGGTGCAGGCAACGAGTTCAGCAGCCTCTACACCAACATCGAGAGCATAGAAGCCCTGCGACGCGAGCTGGTGAAGCTCGGGTGCGTGCTCATCCACGCCCGGCGGCAGCGGGCGTCGCTGCGGCCTCGAAGTCACATCCGCCAACGGGACGTGGCTTCGTTTGCCTACAAGTTCGGGGGGATGTATTCCGCCGGCTTGCCGATTGCGAGCTGTCTGGAGACCCTCGAGCAGCAGACCGACAACCACGCCTTTCGGACGATCATCACCGACGTTCGCCGGCATGTGCAAGCCGGCTCCAGCCTGAAGGCCGCCTTTGAGCCACATCGGAGGGTCTTCTCCGACTTCTTTTTGGGCATGATCGACGCCGGAGAGTCGTCGGGAAGACTGTCGCAGTCGCTGGAGGCGAGTGCACGATACTTGGAGAAACGGCTGGACCTTCAGCAGAAGACCCGGGCGGCATTCGTGTATCCCATTGTGGTCGGCGTCGTGTGCTCCCTTGTGGTGACGTGCCTGCTCATCTTCGTCGTTCCGGTGTTCTCTCAACTGTATAAGAAGATGCACGTCCAACTGCCGGGTCCGACACAGATGCTGGTCACGCTCAGCGTGGTGCTCAGATACTGGTGGTGGACGCTCCCGCCCGCGATCCTGGGGGGCGTGCTGGGCGTTCGCCGCCTGTTCGCCCATCCGAACGTGCGCATCCATTGGGACCGGCTCAAGACCCGAATGCCTCTGCTCGGCCCTTTGAATCGCTGCGTGCTCGTCTCGCAGTTCGTTCGCACGTTCGGAATGCTGATCTCGGTAGGCGTCCCGATCATTGAGGCCGTCGAGACGGCGGGGCGGGTGGCTCGCAATGAAGAGATCGCCGAGATCGCGGACGATCTGCAGCAGGCGATTCGGGCCGGTCGCCCCATCGCCGGATCGCTCCAGGCGTACGGCATCTTCCCGCCGATGGTGGTCCAGTTCGTCGCCTCGGGCGAAGAGGCCGGCATTCTCCCGGAGATGCTCGCCAAGGCGGCGGACCTCCTGGATAAGGACGCGGATAAGCTGGCGGCTTCCTTGCTGGTGAAATTGGAGCCGGCCCTGACCATCGTTATGGGACTGGTGATCGGCCTGATCCTGATGGGCGTCTATCTGCCCATGTTCGATTATATGGCCCACTTGAGGTAAAGAGAGGGCCAGAAGGTGAGAACGGAAGAAGGTAAGAACCTCTGACCTTGTTACCTTCATAAAGTAGGGGTGGACTTCCGTCGATAGTCTGTTGGGGCTGTTACGTCATCATGAGTGTACAAAAGGAGAATGTGATGCACAGCAAAAAGGCGTTTACTCTGGTGGAGCTTCTCGTGGTGGTGATGATCCTGGGGGCACTGGCCGCCATCGCCGTGCCGCGGATGATCAGCGGCGCGACCAATGCCAAGATCAGCGCCTGCGAGACGAACGTGGACCTGGTCAACTCCCAAATCGAGCTGTATTATGCGAACAAGGGCGCGTGGCCCCAGCGGCTCACCGTCATCACGGGCGACCCGAACTACTTCCCCGATGGAGCTCCGCAGTGCCCCTTTGGGACAGCCTACCAGTTCAACACGAATACGCACCGAGTTCCGGGCCATACCCATTGAGCATTGAATCCTGATGAATGATTGCCGATAAATGACCCATCATCCATTATCCATCATTCATCGTCGATCTCTCGGGCACACGCTGGTGGAAGTGGTCACCGTGGTCCTGGTGATCTCGATCCTGGCGTGTGTTGCGGTGCCAAGGCTCAACTTCGGCGCCGTCTGGGGGGCCAGAGCCGACGCCCTGGTGGAGCGGCTGGCCACGGACCTTCGCCACACGCGGGCCTTGGCCATCACGCACGCCGCCAGGAGCCCGGAGGGCTTTGTCCTGGCGATGGATGACTCCGAGCCCTACCACAGCTACCAGATCATCGATCAGCATGGCCATAGGGCGGTGACAACCGGCACGATTCCCGCCGGGGTTCGGTGCCGCGGCGGCCGGCGATTCGAGTTCGGCCCGCTCGGCAATCTGCAAACCGGCAGCGGTACACGCCTGCAGATTCAGACGGAGGGCAAGACCTATCTTCTGGAGATCGTGCCGGCAACGGGGGCGGTCGAATGGCGCCGAGGCAACGTCCCAAAATGACTATTCCCGCATCATGTGATTTCGGATTTCGGACTTCGGATTTCGGATTGAAGAAGATATCCGGTGCGAATCCGCAATCCGCAATCCGCAATCCGCAATCACGAAGGGGCGTGACCCTCACCGAGGTCGTCGTGGCCTCCGCGCTACTCGTGATCTCCATCGCACCGCTCCTGAAGGCATTGACGCTGGCGCAGGTCGAAGACCGTGCCATCGAGCGAAAGAGCTGGAGCCTCCTGCTGGCGCAGCGGGAATTGGAGTGGATCCGGGCCCGCAGCCTTCGTTCTTACGACGCATGTTATCGCGTCAGCTCCAAGGCCGTTGGCGATGGATACCTGTGCATGGTGACGGATGATGAGGACCCCGACCTGAAAACCGTGGCGGTGTCGGTCGGCCTGGACCAGGATGGGGACGGCGTCTTATCCCCCAAGGAAGTGGAGGTCACGCTGTCCACCCGGCTGGCGAGACGGTAGTAATGCCGCCGGTCCTTTAAGCCGATGGTACTTGTGTATGCCGTCTCGTAATGCGCTGAAAATCGGATGCACAAGGGACAGAGGGGCCGCACCGCGTGGGACGACCCTTGTGGAGTTGACCGTGGCGACCGCCATCATGGCGACGGTCTTTGCGGCGCTCATGCCGTTGTTTGCCGGTATCCGCAACAGTGCGGACGCGCGATGGGCCAGCCTGGAGATGGTCCAGAATGCCAGGGTCTTGAACGAGCAGTTGTGCCGTTATCTGGCCCAGGCCCGAAGGATCGTGGCTTTCAGTGCGAGCACGGACGACGGCGGATATATTGAGTTCGAAGCCCAAGACGGCGTGGTATATCGGTGTGCTGTGGGAACGCGTGGCTACATCGAGTTTGGACCCGTGGGCAAGCTGGGCGAGCTTGCCGGGCCGGTGGAGTACCTGCGATTTGCGTGCTACAGCGACGCCGATTTCGACAGGCCCTTGCCGACGCCGGAGGGTGTTCGGCTGGTGAGCTGGAAGGTCGGACTCAAGAGCACAGGACAGCTCACCCAGGGCAAATCGCTCGCGGGCGCATGCTGCCTGCGGGTCAATCCGTTGACGAAGGACCAGGGAGCATCCGTTGGCAATCCTCAATAATCCATCCTCAGCAGTCCGTCATCCCTGCGAGACCGGCTCGGTGCTCCTGGTGGTCGTGCTCCTCGTGGCCCTTCTTGCGGCGGTCGTTATGGGCCACTTGCAGATCAATACCGAGGAGATTCAACTCGTGCAAAACCAGGCGGGCGGCGTCGAGGCCCAGGCGATTGCGGAAGCCGGTTTGAACGACGCCCTGGCCCGGCTGAGGCAGGATCCAGGCTGGAACACCAGGCTGGCAGACAAGCCCTTTGCCTCTGGGTCCTATACGGTCGTCGTCGAGGGCTCGGCCGTGACGTCCACGGCGGTGACGGCACGCGGCTTCGTGGCCAAGATCCAGGCCGACGTGACGAGATCGTCCGGAGGGCCTCCCGGCGCCGTACAAATCGATCGATGGCGGATCAACCCATGAGATTACACACGAAGACAGTCCTTGGCATCGACATCGGCGAGCGTCGCATCAGTGTCGCCCTGGTGGAAAGGGACGAGCAGGGCGTCCGGACCGTCGCGGCGGCAAACGCCGACCTGCCGGCGGGCGGCGCGGGGCAACAGGAGTCCAGCCACGGCAAAGTGCTGTCACGGCTGCTCTCACAGCTCGGCCGGCGCTCCCAGATTCGCAGAGCCAGGGCCGCCGTGGCCCTGTCGGTGGACTCGATGGTGACGCAGTTGCTCGACCTGCCCAAACACATGCCGGCGAACATCGGCGAGTTCGTGAAAAGCGAGCTGCAGCAATACGTGGCATTATCGGGCAAGAACGTGGTTTCGGATTTCTGCGGCGTCGGCTCTGGCGTGCAGAAGCGTCTACTCGCCGTGGCGGCGGACGTGGACGAGATCCAGGAAATCGTGGACGAGTGCCGCGAGGCAGGGATCGCGGTGGACGTGGTCGAGCCTTCCATGCGGGCGTATACCAGGGCTTTCCTGGAGCAGCGGAGACAATCGCGACACGACGGCGACGTGATGATCGCTATGCTCGGCCCGCGCACGCTCACGGTCAATCTGTTCCTCCGAGGCACGCTGGATTTTGTCCGAGTCAGGGACCTTCCCAGTGATGCGAGTACGCCCCCATCGCTCTGTGCGTGGCTGGCGGAGGAGTTGCGCGCGGTGGACCGCTACTATGAGGCCCAAACCACTGGGGCCGGCCGGGATTGGCAGACCTGCGTCGTTCTGGGCGATGGTGAGCACAGGGCGGAGGAGATTGAGGCGTTGCTGGCCGCCGAGGCCGGAATAACGTCGCTTACGGTCGTCGAGGCATGGGAGCCCTGGCCCGGGTCTGCCTCGACAAAAGAGGAAAAGGTGTCCACGGCGGCTGTGGGAGCCGCTCTGGCGCTGCTGGGCCCGGCGGGCACCGACCTGAAGATCAATCTGCTGCCGAAGAGCGTGACGGAGGCGAGGTCGCGTTCCCAGCATCTGGTGGCAACGGCGCTGGTCAGCGTCATCGTGTTTCTTGGCATTTTCGCCACCACTGTGTTTCTGACGCGAACGACCAGCGCGATGGACCGAAGGATCGAGCAAACCAGGCTCTCAGAGGAGCTCTACGCCGCGCCGGCGCTCATTGCCGAAGAGAAATTCCTGGATCAGGAAATGTCGCGCATTCGGCTCCGTTTGGATCCGTTGCGCAAGGCCATGGCGGGGAGGCATGAGGCGGACTGGCCGGGCATCCTCGATGCGGTCCGACAGGCCGCGCCCGCCAATGTCTCGATCACGCAGTTGTTGTGCGGTGACGGCAAGACCCTGTCGTTGAAGGGCCTCACGCCGTCCTGCCCGGCGGCCGAGACGTTCGTGCGGAATCTCGAAAGCCAGAGGCCCTTCGAATCGATCTCCCTGGCGCTCGTTCGGAGACAGCAGGACGCCGCCGGCCGCCTGGAGTACCGGATCGACTGCCTCCTAAAGACGAAGGCCCGTGTCGAGGGCGTCCCGCCCTCGAGTCGCGGGCAAGATGCCCGCGACACGGGGATGCCTTCGGAGCGTGGGCGGGACGCCCCCGACACGGCGAAGGGAGGCAAATCCTCATGATTGCAGACCGCATTCGCAGGTACCCAAAGGCAACGAGAAACGCCTCGTCCGCCGCCCTGATCATCATCGGCGTGCTGGCCCTGTACAACTGGGTGCTCACGCCGCACCTCGGCTATCTGCACGCCATGCAGAAGTACGGGGCGGTAGTGGGTTGCGTGGCCCAAGAGAAGAACAGGATTGCCGACACCGTCGATGCGAAGGTCAGCCAATGGCACACCCTGCAACGGGAGTTGGCCGAGCTGGAGGATGGGGTGTTCACGGCGGACCAGGCCAAGACATTTGTCCGAAGCCTGTTGCCCCTGGTCGAGGAGACCGGCTGCGCGGTCGTCATGGCCGACTTCGCCGGCGGTGGGAAGACAACGCGGATTGAGGACCCCAATCAGACCGTGGTGATTGAGATATCCCATCTGAATCTCGACGCCCTGGGACAGCCAGGCCAGGTTTCCGCGTTGCTCGAACGGCTTCGGGACAACCGGCCGAGGATCTCGATCGACTCCTGCCAATTCGACTTCCTCGACGGCGGCTCCGGGCAGGTTGGGTGCCATCTCGCGGTGACTCTCTACGCCGTCGGGAATCGAAAGGCCCCGGGCGGTGAGGGAGTCCAGGGGCGTGTGACAAAGTATGCAACGCATCGCACAGGTTGAGTCCCCGTAGGAGGAAACGTCATGTTGGGACTGTTTAAGACAAAGAAGAAGACGTCTCAGGTGAAGATTCTGGTGGTCGATGACGAGCCGGACCTTGTCAGCACGGTCGAGTATCGGTTGAAATTCGCCAATTGCAGCGTGGTGACCGCGTCGAACGGGCAGCAAGGGCTGGAACAGGCGGCGGCGCAGAAGCCGGACCTGATCCTGCTCGACACGAACATGCCGGGAATGAACGGCCACGAGATGCTCGAGCGGCTCCGCGCCGACCCCGCGCTCAAGCACATCCCGGTGATCATGGTCACCGCGCGGTGCGAGCCCCAGGATATTGCCGCCGCCTCCACACGCGGCATCTCGGATTATGTGACCAAGCCGTTCGATTTCGCGCAGCTCCTGGAGAAGATCCACGCGGTCCTGAAGGACAAGTAACTCGGGGGATTGATTCTTGATGAAGGATGCACTTCGAATTCTGATCGTTGAAGACGACATCATCGATCGAAAGCTGCTCAAGCGGCTGCTGGCGCAATCCTCCCTCGGGACGTGCCAGGTTCTGAACGCGGACCGTCTTGCGGGCGCGGTGGAACTGCTGCAGAATCATTCCTTTGATATCATCCTTCTGGACCTCGGACTGCCGGACAGCCAGGGCATGGAGTCGGCCGTTCGCCTCCAGGCGCAGGCGCCGCAGACGCCCATTATCGTGCTCAGCGGGTTGGACGATGCGAACATGGCGACGCAGGCGGTCCAGATCGGCGTGCAGGACTACCTGGTCAAGGGACAGGTGGATGCGAATCTGCTGATGCGCGCCGTTCGCTACGCCATGGAGCGGAAGAAGGCGGAGCATCAGCTTCAGGCGGCCGAGCGGCGGTACCGCACGATTTTCGAGAACTCGGCGGTCGCCATCACGATGGTCGATGAGAGCGAGAAACTCATCTCCTGGAACAAGTTCACCGAGCAACTGTTCGGCATGACGGAAGACCAGCTTCTGGGCTGGCCCATCCAGGCTTTCTGCCCCGAGGACCAGTGGCACCGGATTCCTGACCTGAGCGTCCGTCGCCGGTGCGTGGAGCACCACATCGAGACGAAGATGATCCGGGGCGACGGGCAGGTGATCGACGTAGACATCTCCCTCAACGTCATCCATGATGCCGAGGGCAAAGTCACCGGCTCCATTGGCGTCATCCAGGACATCACGGAACGGGTGCGCATCCACGAGATCCTGGATCACAAGCAGAAGAACCTGGAGGCCATTTTCGATGCGGCCCCGCTGGGCATGCTGCTGGTGAACCAGCAGATGCTGGTCGTGCGTGCGAACGACACGGTCCGGCAGATGTCCGGGAAGGGGTACGGGAGCATGATCGGTCACGACGCCTGCCAGGCGTTGGGCTGTCTGCGGAGTCCGGACGTCCAGGACGGCGCCCGTGTCGAGGGCGTCCCGCCCTCGAATCGCGGGCTGGAAGCCCGCGACACGCCCGGCCGCTCGTGTGACGGTTGCACGTTGTGGCAGACGATCGAGACGGTCCTGGCTTCGGGCCAGCCCGTTCGCGGGGTCGAGGTCCGGCCGAGGCTGAACGATGAGGGCGACCATGCCCAGCCATGGCTTTCGGTCAGTGCGGAGCCGGTCATCCTCGACGGGACCAAGCACGTCGTCGTCGCCCTGAACGATGTCACCGACCGTAAGCGCGCGGAGGAAGAGCTGAGGGAAACCATGGAGATGAAATCGCAATTCATCTCCACGGTCTCGCACGAGCTGCGTACGCCGATGACGGCGATCCGGGAGGCTGTGATTATCGTGCAGGACGAAATCGCCGGCAAGCTCAACAAGGACCAGAAGCATTTTCTCGACATCGCCAAGCGCAACATCGACCGGCTGGCCCGGCTGATCGATGACGTGCTGGATTTCCAGAAGCTCAACGCCGGCAAGATGAAATTCAACCTGCAGGAGAACAACATCGCGGCGGTCGTGGAAGAGGCCTACACGACCATGCAGCCTCACGCCGCCAAGACCAAGGTGGATCTGGCCCTGGAGCTGGAGACCCACTTGCCGACGGGCGTCTTCGACAGCGACCGGATCATGCAGGTCCTGACGAACCTCATCAGCAACGCCATCAAGTTTACGCCGGAAGGGGGGCGGGTCCTGCTCTCGGTGCACCGCCGGGAGGAGCAGCTTGTGATCAAGGTCAGGGACACGGGCTACGGCATTCCCAAGGAAGACCTGCCCAAGCTCTTTAACCAGTTCTTTCGGGTGCAGCGGCCGGGCAAAGAGATCAAGGGCACGGGACTCGGTCTGGCCATCATCAGCAAGATCGTCACGGGGCATGGGGGGCGGATCGAAGTCGAAAGCGAGTTGGAGAAAGGCACGACCTTCACCGTCCTGCTGCCGTTGACAGCGCAGCACACGGCCGCGGCGACACCCGATGAGACCGACCGGAGCCTCGAAGGCGTGCTGACGAGCAAGTGATAGGATTCACGCTCCCTGGGCTGCCATCCTCTCCAAGTATCCAAGTTTTCCTTGATCCCCAGGTCCCTGCACGCTACCATAGGGGCACTTCTTTGTGATGAGCACCCCGGATGTGTCTGTATTGGCTGGATGCCCGGTCGTTGAATCACTGTGACGGCTGGGGCCGTGTGTGGCGGTGGTTGGGTAGGGGAGCGACATGGGCGATGGTCGAACAGACCGCTGTCTGTCCGCAGAGGAGGCGGCTGGGTTGCGCCGGCGCGTTGCCGATCTGGAGCGAGCAGTTGCGTGCCGGTGATCGGTGACGCTACGAAGACCTCATCGAGAACATGAACGACATCATCTACACCACGGACCGCGAGGGGACTCTGCTCTCCATCAATCAGGCCGTCCAAAGGACCTTCAGATTCGATCCGCAGGAGGTGATCGGCACCCACTATGACCGATGGATGCCCAAGAAGGAGTTTGACAAGCTGGAGATGGCCCGGTCCGATACGCTGAAGGGCCAGAGAACGACTCATCAGATCGTGATAAGCGACAAGGAGGAAAACGAGCACCATGTGGAGATCAGCGTCAGCCCGTTGGTCGTGGACGGCCGCATTGAAGGCACCCAGGGCATCATCCGAGACATCACCAAGCAGCGAAAGGCCGAGCAGGCCGTTCGTGAAAGCGCGGAGAAGTTGCGTTCGTTGTTCGACGCTACGACGGAATCCATTTTGCTGCTGGACCGCCAGGGGACCGTGCTGACACTCAACGAGACGGCGGCCCGGCGCTTTGGCAAGAGCCCCGGCGTGCTGATCGGCACCAAGATCGCCGACGTGGGCGAGGATCAGTTTCCCTCGTCCGCCGTCGAGTACAGGACAAGGCGAATCTCCGAAGTGCTTCGCACGAAGCAGCCGGTCCGGTTCGAAGATGAGCGGGCGGGCCGGTGCTTCTTCACGAGTGCCTACCCGGTCTTTGATGAGAAAGGAGACGTGCGGCAGATTGCGGTCTTTGGCCAAGACATCACCGAACGCGGGCGGGCCGAGGAGGAAATCAGATCCCTGCAGCGCCAAACCGAATTCATTCTCCGTGCCGCCAAGACCAGCCTGAACATTACGGACAAGCACTGCAATTTGCGCTTTGTGGACTCCAACTGGCGGAACAGCCACGGCGACTACCAGGGCCGGAAGTGCTATGAGTACTACCGGGGGAGGGATCATCCCTGTCCCGAATGCGGGATTCCCAAGGCGCTCGCGATGAGGCAAGCCGTGGTGCACGACGGTGTTGTGCTCCGGGAGGGAGATCCACCCACGGAGGTCACGACGATCCCCTTTCAGGCGGAAGACGGCGAATGGCTGGTGGCGGAGGTCTGTGTCGATATCACCGAGCGAAAGCGATTGGAACGTCAGCTCCGGGAGAGCGAGGAGCGATACCGCACCGTTGTGGAGAATGCGGGGGAGGCCATCAGCATCGTGGATGTTCAAGGGGCCTTTCTCTTCATGAATACGACCGCCGCGCGGGCGCTCGCGGGCCATCCCTCCGACTTTGTGGGCAAGACGATGCAGGATCTCTTCCCGAAGGAGATCGCCGATCGGCAGATGCAGACGGTCCGCCGCGTGATCCAAGCCCGCCAGGGCGAGAATGTCATCGTGCGCTCCAGTGTCCAGGGTCAACTCCGCTGGTACAACACCACGGTCAAGCCATTGAAGGACAGCGCCGGCGGAACAACGTCGGTGCTGGTGATCGCGCGGGACATCCATGATCTTCAAACCGCCCGGCCAGAGCTGGACACCTATCGGGAGAAGATGATCCGGGCCGAGCATCTCGCGTCGCTGGGCACGCTCAGCGCGATGCTGTCGCACGAGATGACACAGCCGTTGATGGTCATCCGGCTGTCGATTCAGAATGCCATGAAGACGCTCGAAGGTACGTCCTGCGAGCCGACCGTGCGGGAAGACCTGAGCGATGGGCTGGCGGAGATTGCCAGCGTAACCGCCATGATCCGGCGGTTCCATGACTTTGCGGGCAAGATGTCGGATGGGACGACAGGCGAGGTCGCGCTGTTGGCCGTGGCTCGCAGGGTCATCCGGCTGTTGGACGACAGCGCACGCAAGGCCCGCATCGCTTTGGACGTGGATCTGCCTGACGATCTGCCGGCAATCCATGCGTATGGAAAGGAAGTCGAGCAGATCTTCTTCATTCTGGCTCAGAACGCGGTCCAGGCGGCGGATGGGTTGCGGGACCACCGCTTCCGCATCCACGGCGCCAGGCGGGCCGGCGCGGTGGAGCTGCAATTCGCCGATGATTGTGGCGGGATCGTCCCCAAGGTCCTGGAGCACCTTTTCGAGCCTTTCCTCACGACCAAGCCGCCGGGCGAAGGAACGGGACTTGGCCTGTGCGTGGTCCAGCGCCTTGTGTCCCAGGTAGGCGGCCATCTGAAGGTGGACAGTCGGTGGGGCGAAGGGACCACCTTCTTCCTCACGTTGCCAATAGAGACGAAATAAACCGTGCTTCGCCGAGGGGCATCGGTCGGAAAGGGAGCGACGGAATGGAGAGCAGGAGAGCAGCACAGGTGGTTTTTGTGGACGACGAGCCGAAAGTGTGCTCCGTGGTGCACAAAACGCTTGAGCGGGCCGGCGTGAACGTGCAGTGTTTTCAGCGCGCCCAGGATTGTCTCACGCACTTGGCTGCTCACAGGTGTGGCCTGCTGATCACGGATGTAAAGATGCCGGGGACGGACGGGATGGACCTTCTAAGGCAAGTGAAGGAACGACTGCCGTGGATTCCCGTGCTCCTGGTCACCGGCTATGGCGATGTGCCCTTGGCGGTCCAAGCGCTGAAGGCGGGCGCGGTCGACTTCGTCGAGAAACCGGTCGACCGGGATGCCTTTCTGCAGACGGTGGAACGATTGATCGAACGAAACGCCCAGCCGGCCGCCATTCTGGAGGAATCTCTGACGAGGGCCGAGAGGAAGATTCTGTACTATGTCCTCGAGGGCAAGAACAACCGCGAGATCGCCGACACGCTGCATCGCTCGCCTCGAACCGTCGAAGTCCATCGCCGTCACCTGATGCAGAAGCTGGGCGCGACCAACATCATCGAGTTGCTGACGCGGGTGGCGGAGATGGGGCTGCTCTCGTTATTGCCCGAGCCCCACAGAGACTCCATGGTTCACAGCCGATCCGCCACAGCCCCTGAACACGGGGCGGGATCATGAGACCGGACGCACGCCGCCTGGGCGTTTTCGGTCCAAATTGCGTTTCCGTTAACCACCGGCTCTGCCGGTGAGCATTCACAAGGCTCTGCCGTTTCGTGCGTGTTTTTGGGTAGGTAGTTCCCCTTGAGGAAGGCCCCGCCGGGCCCAGGAGAACTACCATGAAAGAACGGCAATGGAAGTACTGTAACTCCTGTATCCAACGCACTTTCCGTTGCGGTGTAACCTGCGACGGTGCTCCCTTCACTATCCTGTCAGAAGGGCCCTGACGTAGTGGGTGACAGAAAACAGGAACACACGCAATTGAAAGGAGCCGAGTATGAAAACCGGACGCAAGTCACTGATGGTCGTAGGAGCGGTGGTCGCGCTTTTGAGCAGTCAAGTCTTGGCGCAGCCTTGGGGCGGCGGGCCGGGCCGGGGACCGCGTCATGCGGCCGGGCCGGGCCTGGGCTATGGCCGCCAGGCGCCGGGGCCCATGGGACTGGGTGGGCCGGGCGGCGGATGCCCGCTCTGTTGTCCGCTCGGACAGGGACTCGGTGGTCTCCGGGGCCTGGCTTGGTGGCTGGACCTGACCAAGGAACAGACCAAGCAAATCCGCACCATTCATGAGAAGGCGCAGGCCGATGCCGATACAGCCGCCGAAGTGGTTGTCAGTGCCAGGGACGCCCTGCACAAGGCTGTGGTCACCGGGGCGACCGAAGAGCAGATTGGTTCTGCGGCAACGACCCTTGGCACTGCGATCGGCAACCAGGCCGCTCTCCAGGCCAAAACCTTGGCCTCCGTCAAGGTCGTGCTGACGGACGAGCAACGCAAGGAACTCGATAAAATCCAGGAGAAGCTGGCGCCCCCGCGACACCGAGGAGGCCCCCTGGCCGGCAGCGGCTTTGGCCGTGGCTGGAGAGGCGGGCCTCGCGGACCGAACGGGGCGGCCGGCGGACCTCCGTGGCGGCAGATGCAGCATCAGCAATAAGTGCGGCTGATGTGCGGTGACCGGCCCGACCGTTGGTTCTGAGCGATGAGCGTTTGTTGCCTCGACTCGAAACCAACCCTCGGGCCGGCGTTTCGTTCCCATCGGACACCATAGACGCCGGTTGGGAAATTGGCTTGCCGAGAATCGTGAGCTTTGTTAGTTCTTTGAATTATGCGTGGTGCGGATTGCCTACTGGCGGAGCTTGCCACCCTCATCGAGGCCGCCCTCGCGGAGTCGGTGCGGGCCACGGCGCACTCCCTGCCTGAGCGGCGGCAGGATACCCCGGGGGATTCCACGTCCAACGACTGGGACGATGTTCAGCAGACACGCCGGGGCGATCCGGAGGCCTATCGGCGGCTGATCGAGCGTCACCAGGATCACGTGGCTCGGATCTTGTGGCGGTTTAGCCGGGACCGCAGGGCCCACGAAGAGCTGGTTCAGGACGTCTTCGTGGAAGCCTATCTGAGCCTGCACGGCTACCAGGGCAGCGCGCCGTTCGAGCACTGGCTCGCACGCATCGCCACCCGCATGGGCTACCGATACTGGAAAGAGAAGGCCCGGCGGAAGGAAACCGAGCCTTTTGACTTGCAGGAGTGGGATGAGGCGGTGGGCGACGGCCCTGCTACGGCCGCACTCGAACCGGACCATGCCGCGTCGTTGCTGCACCAACTCCTGGCGCAGATGGCGCCTCGCGACAGGCTGGTGTTGACTTTGCGCTACTTGGAGCAGTGCGACGTGGTCGAGACGGCGCGGCGGACCGGGTGGACCAAGACGATGGTCAAAGTCCAGACGATGCGGGCCCGCAACCGGCTGCGCAAGCTGATCGAGCAGAGTGGGACGGAGTTGATCGAATGAACTGGGAACAGAAGATTGAACGTTTGGCGGCTCGTGCCCAGGCGGAGCAGATGCCGCGCGTGGATGTCGCACAGAACGTGCTGCACATCCTCACGGCGCAGGAGGCTCAGCCCCTGACGGTGACGGAACGGCTGTGGCTGTGGCTGGCGGCGGCCGCTTCGGCCGTGGCCATTCCTGCCGCCGCTGCGGCTGTTATTCTCTATGTCCGGTCCGCAGGGCCGCTGAACGAGATCGCAGAGGCAATTTCATGGGCAATTCAGTAAATCCAAGTGAAAGTGGCGAAAGCCCGACAGTTCTGCTCCGAAGGCTGCACCATTGGCGCATGGCCTTCTTTGGCCTGATTATTCTCCTGGCCGGCATGCTCAGCGGTGCGGCCGTGACCCTGCTGATCATCCCGCACCTGGGGCCGGACAGACCACAGCCTCCGGTGCATGCCGTCAAGATGATGCTCACGCGGCTGAGCGGCCCCTTGCATCTGACGCCTGAGCAAAGGCAGCAGGTCGAGCCGATCCTGAAGAGCCACATGACGCGATTGGACCAGATCCAGGGTGACGGTCAGAAGGTGATCGCGGAGGAATTGCGACTGATGAGCCAGCAAATGGCGGGTGTGCTGACGGAGGATCAGATGCGTCTCTGGGAGCGGCTATTCCTGGACCTGCCGGGCTCAATCCGGCATATTCCGCAAGAGCTTGGTCCAGGCTATGGCCGCGGTCCCGCGCCACCGGGCGGTTGGCGAGGTCCACCGGCAGGCAGAGGTGGCCCTCCGCATATGTCTTCGCGCCCGACGGCGCCCGACGCGAACACCGTGCCGCACAACTGACGGGGCGTCCGTCGCACAAGTGCCTTTTCATGCGTACCGAACACCTCGAACGAGCACGGTCAAACGAGTTTGGCCGTGCCACCCGGAGTGGTGCGTGACCCTATTGTGCTTTGACAGATGCCGCATACGCCGATGCACGCTGATAAACCCGTTGCTCAAGTCGAGTTACACCGGCTTCTCCGGAAAGAGTACCTGACACCGTCCTGTTCCCCCCCAGATGAACACTCCCTGATGAAGCTGCGACGAAAAGGTTGGAACCCTGTGTGGGCCGGACAGATGTGGTGAGGCCGAAATGAGTGGGGTGACCTCGCAACTCCGAGAGCCGAGGGGAAAACAAGACATTACAAGTAGAGAATAGTGACTGTCGCCGGTTTGCCCCCCTCCATGCTTCACGCGCCACATGAACTCAGGGGCTATTGAGATTTGGTGCGGAATTCGCGGAGACGCGTGTTATCAACGAGGCGATTCAACGTCTTGGTCGTGAAAATCTTTCCTCTCGTATGGATTATGAGCCTCTTCATGTCCTCGCATCGGACTCCAAAGCCACGACCGCCAATGCAGGCAACCACTTCATACTTCGGTTCACCCGTGGTACTCCCCTCGAGACTCAGTGAGCAAAGGCGTAGAATCCGCGTGACCTTATCACGTGCGGTTCCGTCGTCCTCGGTTATTTTTGCCTCGATTATCACGCTCGGGTTAAACTCGCTGGGAATAATGAAATCCGGCGTCTGATCGAAGCCTTCTATTCGTTCGGCACGTTTCGTCTTTCGGTAGCTGACGCCAGCACGTGTAAGTACATCCTCAACCGCCGATTCAAGGCTATCGCCGACCAATTCACTGACGGAGTCGCGATGACCCGCGAAAGGCCTGCCAAGAAACCGCTCGTACAGCAACATTGCGTACGGAACGCCTAATCCCGCAACGTTCTCCATGCTCCGAGTACCAGTTCTCGTGTCAGCCTTGTCTAATCGATGAATTTGGTTATCCGGCACGTTTGGAGCGCCTCGCTTCAGCAGTTCGCAAGCAGTCGCCACCATCGCTTCCAACCTCTTGCCCATGAGGCCACTCGCGTTCATTGGTTTTTCGGGGGCTATTCGCACTCTACGGTCGAGGGATCGCGTAAAACCCTGGGGTATTTCAAGGCATGCCCGTTGTGAAGCAAGATAGCCCCACTCTGGTGGGGTGAAACCAAGCATCGTGCGCAGAACCACCAGCGAGATTGGCTCCTTGACAATTGTAGGTAGCACCGATCCGACTTCCATGTGCGAGAAGCTTTGAGTGGATGCCTTGAGGGCCTCATAACCCCGTTCGAAGACAGGGTACGTAATGAAACCTTCACCTTTCGGCATATTCAGGAATTCTGATTCCAGGCAAGAGAAGACCGCCTCAACGTACTGATCCGGGTTTCTGAGTATCTCCTCATAGGACACTTCAAAAGGATAAATCGGCATGTTGGACTCCGCATCTCTCTCTGGGGGTATGTTTTTCAAACAAGGGTGCATCGAGATGTACTGCTATGTCCTGGCCGAGGTAGCGCTCTACCGCCGTGAAATCACCAAAACAGGATATCCATTTTCCAATTCTCGATACGCGATTCATGGTCTCTTCATCTCTGTCCCATTCCTGTCGCAGGGACCATATTGCGAGCCGTATCAGATGGCCAAAGGTGATGCACCTTATGTCTCCACGTGTAGGTCGCACTCCTCCACTTTTCAGCATGGCCAAATCGTGCCTGACAACGTTCGCAAGATGCTCCGGAGAGGTAGCAATCCACTTTGCTGGACACGCGCCGGTGGATCTACAGACGAACACAGTATCAATAATGGATGAACCAGTTCCGTTAATGTGGATGGATGCGCTCATCTCCGCTGGGCACGGCAGAGATGCCGAACATGTCAAACCGGCATCCAGCACGGCAACGGCCAAGGGGTAGTAAGCGGATAGATCATTGTGATGATACGTAAACACAAGAGGTGCGCCGGTTTTCAATGCGCGAGCCATCTTTCGAAAGACCGTCGAGAGACCATCAGTGAAGTGCGTAAACCCCCTGCCCATGTCCTCGTTCGCAGTTAGCTCCTGTGGATCACGAGTGGACGGCTTGCAGAAACCCGGCACGGTTGTCTTCAGCAACTGTCGGAGCCAAACATAGCAGAAGTCCATCAACTCGGCATACTGCACATTTCCAAAGTAGGGTGGGTCGGTAAGAACAGCGTCGAAACTAGCGGGCGGAACCTCAAGAGTGCCTGCATCTGAACAACGTAGGTCCGCAATCCGTACGCTGTCGGAAGTCCCATTGGGAACACAGCCGATCCACTCTCCTTCTATGGGCACAATCTCCTTGCGCTCTTGCTGATATCGCACTTCAAAGGGCTTACTGCAGTACGATTTGGCCTTTGTATATTTGTCGATCACGTTCGCCCAGCCCCCGCTCCCCATGCACGTTTTGGCTCGCGCGCTCCGTATCCCCATGAAGTTCGACTCACATTGCGTGAGGCCGACAGGAAAACCGTGTACAGAGAAAATGTCAAGGGATTTAAGCGCCATGGTGTCATAGCGGCAAAGCATATTTTGATAGCGTAGCAGATCGGATAGGTTCGTCGCCAGAGCGCCACGCAAGCTTGCATTTTTTATTCTCGCAATCAGCCTGGCGGAGAGCTCTAAGCCTAAAAGCTGACGCGCGTTGAACATCTCTGAATAGCGCGTGTACCCCCAACGATGCAAGCGACTGGTTTCATCACCCGGGGGTATGGTGTCCTGAGGGACATATTTCAGACGCATTCGCGATAGCCGTTGCTCAGCCTTGGCAATTCGGGACTGATCGTCATCATCAGGACATTTGAAGAATCTGCCATTATGATGAAGGTTACACTCTGGGCAGAAGTACTCAATCGCAAAAAGCCTGTGACGCGGTGCGCCCAAATCCGGTCTGGGGAACGAATTCACGGTTCCGCATTCCGCGCACTTGCACCGATTCCGGCTTGCGCAATGCCCCGCTGTCAGATCCGCCTTGCAGTGGTCGCACAGTCCCGGTTTCTCGCGATCGCGGACTTCGACCAGTTGATGGCACGCATGACAGACAAAGACATTCCTGGGATGCCTAGAATCAGTCGCAAGGAGGTAACCTGGGAAGAGATCGATATCCTTGTGGCAGTGCGAGCACTCGATGACCTTCACCCAAAGGAAGTACTTTACGTCCACATCCTTCGTGCCACAATACGCGCAACGTGTCCGGTAGAGATCACCGATCTCCTTCTCGATGCTTCCGCGGAGCGAGTGTGCGGCACCCGTATACTCCTCAACGTTCAGTTGCTCGATTTCTTGCCTCACGATCCAGTAGGCCATGGGATTGATGTCTAAGCCCAACACATCGCAGCCCACCCGATTTGCCTCAATGACAGGCGTGCCGCCGCCCATGAATGGATCAACAATTCGCACGCCCGTAAAGCGGTTGGCCTTGTAGAATACTTCGCGTAGAGGCTTACCGGAGAACTCGGCCAACAGGATACCACGGAAAAGGGTGCCGGGCCTCCGCGCAAACCACTTGTGCACGGCGATAATTGGCCGGTAATTCTGCTGAATCTGCTTCTCGCGATGAGCAAGGTCCGCGATAAACGGTACGTCAAAATCACGCTCTATCATTGGTCCTCAGATCGACGAATCGAGCCACACGTGCCAAACCTACTTAGGAGAGGTACACTCAGTTGCAGATGCCGTCTGCACCTCTCCATCGATAGATGACGGTACTCTCCTCCGCCTGTGGTGTCAAAGATATTATTGACAGTACGACTGGCGGGACTTCGAGGGCTGATAAGCATATAGGGTTCCTTCCCCGAGGCCGCTACACTGGGAATCAGAAAGCTGCCGGTGGAAGGCAGCACCAGGATGGCTGACGCTCAAAGAAAGGAGCCCGAACATGCGTAAGACATTATTCTGTGGCG
>JAPLMX010000172.1 GCA_026386805.1 Phycisphaerae bacterium
CTTCGTCGTTTCGGCGTCGGCCCTCACCCAAAACGGGACGGCGACGAAGCGGCGAAGTGGAAGGGACTACCCTGGACCTTCAGAGTTAGGCCGAGGCCCTTATCCCCTCAAACCCCCCCACTAATCAGTCAAGAGAACCAGAAAGAAAGGAAGCCCCAGAGGTCACAAAGATGAGGGAAAGCAGGAAGGAAAAGCGGCCGAGCGTTCGGACGTTCTGATACGGATTCGGAAGAATCCGTGCGCGGTACGGATTCTGTCATCCCTTCGCAGAGCTCAGGGCAAGCTCTGAGGCGAAGCCGAAGAGCCTGTCCTGAGCCTGCCGAAGGAATCTGGCCACCGAATCGGAGGTTTCTCTCGCTCGCAGCCCAGATCCTTCCCTCCGCTACGCTCCGTTCAGGATGACAACTGGTTCGACCCGTCACACGGTGCGGTTGGCCATGAAATGGGCGGTCTCGATCAGGGCCTCCTTCGCCGGGCCTGACGGCACGTCCTGAAGCTCTCCCGCCGCCTGCGTCACGTAGTCCGCTGCCCGCCGGCGGGCGTACCGCAGACTGCCCTGCCGCTCCAGCAGGTCCACCAGCTCACGCCGCGATCGGCCCGCCGAGTCCAGAAGCGCGCCGACCCGGGCTTTGCCGGTAGAGTCAATCGTTCCCAGCAGGTGAATGACGGCCAGGGTGGGCTTGTCCTTCGCCAAGTCGCTCTGGGAGGTCTTGCCCATCCGGTTCTCATCCCCGGCGATGTCCAGGAGGTCGTCCGTAATTTGAAAGGCGATGCCGGCCAGCACGCCGAAGCGGGCCAGCGACTCGATCCGCTCCTCGTCCGCCCCCGACAGCATGGCCCCCAGCCGGCAGCAGCCGCCGAAGAACGAGGCGCTCTTCTCGGTGATGATCTCAATGTATTGGGCTTCGCTGAGCTGCCAGTTACGCTTCTGGATGGTCTGCCGGAGCTCGCCTTCGCAGACCCGCGTCGCCGTTTGCGCGAGAACTCGCGCGACGGCCGGGGCCAGATCGGCCGCCATCCGGAAGACCTGACTCAAGACGAAGTCGCCCAAAAGCACGGCGCGTTCATTTCCCCACAGGGCGTTGGCCGTGGGCCTCCCCCGCCTCTTGAGACCCTCGTCGATGACGTCGTCGTGAAGCAGGGTCGCGTGGTGGACCATCTCCACCATAGCCGCGACCCGCCGATGCTCATCGGTCAGCGGTCCGAAACACTCTCCCGCCAACAGCACCAAGCCCGGCCGGAGCATCTTGCCGCTGCCAGCCCGGAGATGATCGAGGAAGGACGCCAAGTCCCCCTGGGCGGTGCGCGCCTGGAGCGACTGGCGAATCAGATCGCTGACGAGCCCCAGCGAAGAGTCGATCCGCCGAAACGGCACGATCTCCCTCCACGGGGCATTCTCCGGCGTATGCGTCATGAGCGGCAGGTCCCTATTCAGGCGTGTAGACATCGGGCGTGCCCTGCGAGACGCCGCTACTGCTCCTTCCCACGGGCATACCGGAAGAACTTCTCCCGCAAGAGCCGCGTGACGGGACCCACGGCGCCGGTGCCAATGATCCTTCCGTCGATTTGAACGACCCCGATGACCTCCGCCGCCGTCCCGGTCAGGAAGAACTCGTCGCCCACGTAGAGATCGTGTCTCGTCAGGTTCTTCTCGATGACCTCCAGGCCCTCTCTTTGGGCCAACCGGAGGACTACACCCCGCGTGACACCCTCCAGGCCACCCGCCTCCACCGGGGGCGTACAGACGACGCGATTCTTGACGATGAAGACATTGTCGCCCGTCGCCTCGGCCACGTAGCCCTCATGGTTGTACATGATCGCCTCCGGCACATCGCTGTCCAGAGCTTCGATCTTGGCCAGGATATTGTTCAGGTAGTTCAGGCTCTTCACCTGGGGCGGCAGCGCCAACGGGTGATTGCGCACCGTCGTGGCGCTGATGACCTTGATGCCCTTCTCATACAGCTCGGGGGGATAGAGCTGGATCTTGTCGGCGATGATGAACAGGCCGCTCTTCTGGCAGGTAAACGGGTTCAGGCCCAGCGTGCCGACGCCCCGCGTCACAACGAGCCGAATATAGCCGTCCCCGACCTTGTTCGCCTTGACGGTTTCCTCGACGGCGGCCGTCAACTCCTCTGGCGTCATGGAAATCGGCAGGCGGATCGCCCGGGCGGATTCGAACAGCCGCCGGATGTGCGCCTCCAATTCGAACACGCGGCCGTCATAGACGCGGATTCCTTCGAAGACCCCATCGCCGTAGAGGAGACCATGATCGAAAACCGAGATCTTGGCATCCTTTTCATCGACCAACCCCATATCGAGCCAAATCTTCAATGCCATAGAAAAACCTCATGCCTCCCACGGACTCAAG
The DNA here is from genome assembly GCA_026386805.1 of Phycisphaerae bacterium. Classification (GTDB taxonomy): domain Bacteria; phylum Planctomycetota; class Phycisphaerae; order Sedimentisphaerales; family Anaerobacaceae; genus PLanc-01. The sequence continues at coordinate 2,369 of JAPLMX010000172.1, forward strand.
CTCTTACCTTTCCGTCCACCAGTGTTATGATGCGCTGGGCCCTGCGGGCGACCCGTTCATCGTGCGTCACCAAGACAATCGTCTGTCCGGCCTTGTTCAGCGTTTCGAGAACGTTCAGGATACCATTTCCTGTCGCGGAGTCAAGATTTCCGGTCGGCTCGTCCGCCAAAAGCAGTTTCGGCTGGTTCATCAGGGCCCGGCCGATCGCCACTCTCTGCCGCTCTCCGCCCGACAACTGGTACGGCTTGTGCCGGGCCCGCTCGCGCAAGCCCAATTGACCCAGCAACTCGTCGCCCCGCTGCCGGGCTTTGTGACGCGCCGCCAGCCAGCCCAGGACGCTGCGAGAGATCATCGCCGGCAGGACCACGTTCTCCAGAACATTCAACTCGTCCAAGAGATGATAGAACTGAAATACGAAGCCGACCGTCTCATTGCGGTATTGGTTCAGCTCGCGGGAGGTCATGCGATTGACATCACGGCCCTGGAACTGGACGACGCCTTTATCGGGCCTGTCCAGCCCGCCGAGGATGTGCAGGAGGGTGCTTTTGCCGCTGCCGGAGGCCCCCACGATGGCGATGAATTCCCCTTCCCGCACGGCCAGGTCCACGCCCTTGAGGACGACGACCGGCGTCGCCCCCATCCGGTAGGATTTGTGGACGTTCTGGGCGTTCAAGATCGCCGGCGATTCACTCATACTGCGTCCCACGTCGCTCAATGGCTTTGGCCCTGGAAAAACACCGCGTGCGCCAGAGCAGTTCATACTGGAATTGCCGCCGGTAGTCAATGGCGACCCTTGGGATTCCCGCCCCACCGTCGTGGTGTGCAACTATGCATTGTGGTGAGCCCACTCACATCTGTCATGCTGAGCGCAGCGAAGCATCTGGGCCACGAAGGTAACCAACGCTTGTCATCGTGCTCAGCCCAGAGATCCTTCGCTGACGCTCAGGATGACAAAAGGGGCACACACACGCCATGGAAGTCGGTCCGCACACCCAGCTTACCACTACGTCCGACCGGCGTGGAGGGTCTCCACGGGCCGCAGACGCACCGCCAAGTAGCTCGGCACCAGCGCCCCGACCAGGCAAGAGAGAATCGCGAACGAGACGATCGCCGCCACGACGGAAAGCTCCACGTGGTGGGGAATCTCCCCGATCACATAGATCGTGCGGTCCCATAACTGGATCCCGAGGTGCTCGTAGCTCCATTGCTCGATCCGGTTGATCTTGGACAGAAACAACCACGCGAGCAGAACCCCGACGCCGGAGCCGATCAGCCCAATTCCGAAGGCGAAGCCCTGGAATAGGGACAGGACGCCCGTGTTCGACGCGCCCACGCTCTTGAGCACGCCGATGTCCTTCCTCTTGTTGTTGACGATCAGGTAGAAGACAACGAAGACGATGAAGACCGTGGTGATGCCGACCAGCACGAACATCAGGCTCAGGATGAGCTGCTCCTGCTCCGTCGGGGCGATGGCCGACCGGCGATACTCCTTCCAGCCTTGGACGCTCACCGTGTCCAAAAGGCCGCGGTTGGGGGCCTCGGCCTTGTCCTTCTGGAACTGGCGCCACAGGTCCGCCACCCGGCGGCAGCCCTCCGCCTCCCCCACACCCGGGCGAAACTTGATATGCAGCGCGGTGATCCTCTTGGCGCCCCCATCCATGCACAGCAACTGGGCCTGCTCCAGAGGAACGTACACGTAATCGGTGTCCACCCGCGCGATGCCCGTGTGGCAATCATCACTGTGGTAGAACTTCTTCGTATTGACGAGGGTGGTCGCCGCCTTAGACAGGGCCCCCTTGGCCGTCAACGGAAAGCAGGTCAACGTCACGGAAAACGGGAAGGGTCCGCTGAACCGCGCGTACTGCCCGCGGTCGTTGCGGCTCATCGTCCTGTCGATCCCCACGATGCAACCGAAGGCATTGGGATCGTACGTCGGCACAAACGCCTTGTCCACTTGCTTGGCCCGGAAGCTCAGCGTCTGCCCGAAGTTCGTCGCCTGACTGTGCCGGACGGGATCGAGCCCGAGGATCTCCACACTGTCTTCCCCGCCGCCGACGTCGGTGCTGAACAGCGCATAGCTCTTGACGACCGGCGACAGTCCCGCGGCGATGCCGGTCCGTTCCACGAGCGCCATGAATTCCTCGTAGTACGGGAACCCCACAAGCGAGTCCGTGGCGACGACGCAGTCCCCAGTGAAGGCGTGGTTTTTCTCCTTGAAATCCCCGACCAAGCCGGTCATCACCGTCATAACGACCACGACCGTGAAAACGCACAGGGCCACCGCCGCAATCGCAAAGTGCGTGATGCGCCGCTTCAGGAGATACCGTGCTATGAGGATCGGTCTATACACTACTCGTGCCTCAAGACTTCCACGGGCCGGGTCCGGGCAGCCGCCAGGGCCGGCACCAGCGCCCCCACCGCCGCAGCCGCCATCGCCAGGGTCCCAAAGAGCAGCGCCGAGTTCCAATCGACCTGATTCGGGATGCGCGAGAACATGTAGACGCTGCTCCGCCAGAGCTTGAGCCCCGAGACGATGCGAATCCACGCTTCGATCTCATTGATGTTTCGCGTAATCACATACCCGAACACGGCGCCGAGGCCGGAGCCGGCGACGCCGACCGAGATGCCGAAGGCGAGGAACAGCCCGATTACGGAGGAGTTCGCGGCCCCGCAGCTCTTGAGGATCGCGATATCTTTCTGCTTGAGCCGGACCATCATGTGAAAAATGCAAAAAACCAGCACGACCACGCTGAAACTGATGACGCTGAAGATCACCTCCAGAACGTACTTCTGTTTCTCGAACTCAGCCACGTAGATTTTTTGCATTTCCCGGGCGGTCTTGATGTTCGTCAGGTCAATCGCCATCGGCCCCCAGTTCAGCTCCTGCGTCGCGAACACCCGCCATAGCTCGCGGATTTGCCCGGCGGCGAATTCCGCTGTCACGCCAGGCCTGAGCTTGACGTTGATGATGGTCGCCACAGGGCCTTTCTCGTTCTTGTAGAGCGCCTTCTGGAGCGTCTCGATCGGAAGACACACGAAGCTGCTGTCGAACTGATAGACACCGGTGAACATGATGTCCGCAATGCGAAACGGGATAGCCGCTCGCCTGGCGTTGCGCTGGCCGTCCGCCGACAGTTCCATCGTCCCCGTCGTTAGCGACACGGGCTTATCCATCATCTCCTTGCAGACCGCCTCCTGATCGTACTGATCGGTCTGCTCATCCGGCTTGGTCAGCACCCCGATCCCGACGAACCCTCCGGTTGCGCCGGGGGCCTCGGCCACCGCAAACGACGGCTCGCCCGCCCGCTTCCCCTGGCGGATCAAGTTTCTCTTCAACCCCACCACGCGCTCCCGCCGCTGGGGTTCGATCCCCCAAATGGCCACGGGCCGGACATTGCCTGCGCGGATGTGCAGCAGCCCCTGGGCCGACAGAGAGGCGGTGGCGGCCTCCACAACCTCGCTGTGCTCCAGCCGGTCGATGAACGCCGGATACTTCTCGATCATGAGTCCTTCGGGCGCGCGGATGATGATATCCCCGATCGCTTCGACCGCACTTCGCTCGAACGCCGCAATAAAGCCCGTAAACAGGCTGGCCACCGCGATCAATAGAGAGACCGACATCGCCACGGCGACCACACTCAGAAGAATGATCCGCCGCCTTCGAACGTATTTGAGCCAGAGGAACAGCTTCAGCATCAAGCAACCCGCCTGGAAAACGCCATCTCAGGAACATGAGGCCACAGCCAAGCACGCCTTTCGCCTGACAGGCGATACTCCGGGTGGCACGGCCAAACTTGTTTGACCGTGCTCGCCGAGATGTGTTCCGTCGCACGCGTAAGACACGCTCAAGCTGCGCTTGGGCGTGCCACCCAATTCCCACTCTCCCGCGCAAGCATCTGCACGACTCGCGTCTTCACAACGCGCGCAGGATTACTTGTTCTCCGGCGCCACGGGCTTCAAGAGCGGGAACAGGATGACGTCACGAATCGTCGTCGCGCCGGTCAGGACCATCACGAGCCGGTCGATTCCGATCCCCAGCCCGCCGGCCGGGGGCATGCCGTACTTCAACGCCGTAACGTAGTCGGTATCCATCTTCGTCAGAGACTCGTCCTGGCCGCGAAGCTGGTGCAGGAAGTTTTCGTACTGCACGGCGGGGTCGTTGAGCTCGGTGTACGCGTTGGCCAGTTCCATGCCCACGACGAACAGCTCGAACCGCTCGGCATACTTCGGATCGGTCCGGCTGCGTTTGGCCAAGGGGCACAGGATGGCCGGATAGTCGATCACGAAGGTGGGGGCGATGAGCTTGTGCTCCACCGTGGTCTCGAAGACCTCGTTGACCACGACGGGATCGTCCATCCCGGCGTCGTCGATCTGCAACACGCGGGCCTTGGCCCGGATGGCCGCGATATCGTCGATATTGCAGCCGCTATACTCCTTGAGCAGGTCCGCGTACTTCGCCCGCCGCCAGGGCCGGGCAAAGTCGATCTCGGCTTCGCCGAACTGCACCTTCGCGCTCAAGCCCAGGGTCTCGATGCACGCCGAGACAATCTCCTCGGTGATGTCCATCATCACGCGGTAGTCCGCGTAGGCCTGGTACAACTCCATCATCGTGAATTCGGGATTGTGGTGGCGGCTGAGGCCCTCGTTGCGAAAGTTGCGGTTGATCTCGAACACTCGTTCCATGCCGCCGACTAAGAGCCGCTTGAGAAACAGCTCGGGCGAGATCCTCAGATATAGATCCAAATCCAGGGCGTTGTGGTGCGTAATGAACGGCTTGGCGGCCGCCCCGCCCGCGATGGCCTGCATCATCGGCGTCTCGACTTCGACGAACCCTTTGGATCCCAGGAACCGCCGGATGGTCGCCACAATCTCGCTGCGCTTCTGGAAGCGGTCCAGCACTTCGGGGTTCGCCCAGAGGTCCACGTAGCGCTGCCGGTAGCGTTGATCGACGTCCGCCAGACCGTGGAACTTCTCCGGGGGCTGGAAGAGGCACTTGCTCAGAAACGTCAGGCCGCCTTCTTCCACCCAGATCGTGATCTCGCCGGTCTTGGTCTTGCCCAGCTTGCCGGCGGCGCCGATGATGTCGCCGATGTCAAGCAGCTTGGCCAGCGGCCATTGGTCGGTCAGCATGCCCTTGCTCAGGCCCACTTGGATCGTGCCGGTGCGGTCGCGCAGGGTGATGAAAATCAGCTTGCCGATGTCCCGGAGCAGAACGATTCTGCCCGCGGACCGCGCCCGCTGACTCTCATCCCCGTCCTGATACCGGGCCTTCACCAAGGCGGCCGGCTCGACGTCCTCGTACCGGGCGCCATAGGGGTCAAGCCCCATCGCCTCAATCTGTGACAGTTTCTCTTGCCTTTGTTGCTCGAATCGATCCGTATCGGCTGGGTTGGCCAAGGTCGTACTCCAGAGTAGGTCGCGGCCCCGCCTTCGCGGGGTCCTCGCACAACAAACAAACCCATCGCCTCAGTCGGCGGCCAGGACACTGGGCGAGGCCAGGGCGCCGGCTTCGATCAGCTTCGTCTTCACAACGAGCAGCCCTACGGCCAACTGGGGATCGGCCCGCAGAGTCTCTTCGACGGTTCGCCGGGTGACCGTGCCTTTGTCGCCGTCCTTATGCGTCTGCGACAGCACGTCGTTATTCCGCTGGGTCTCCAGCATCAACCGGAGCTCGTCGCTGGTCATACTGACCTCGACGTCCGGGCCCACGCCCCAGTCCTTGCGTCCTTCCTTCTCGACCTCGTCGCGGCTCTTGACGCGCTGGCCGGAAGGCAGATGGTAGTAGGCCATCGTGTACTTCAACTGGGCCCCGCCGCCGGGGTAATATGTGATGCCTTGCACGCTCCCTTTCCCATGCGTCCGAGTTCCCACGAGGACGGCACGCTCATGCGCCGGGTCGGCCAGGGCGCCGGCCACGATCTCCGAGGCGCTCGCCGATCCCGAGTTGATCAGGAGCACGAGCGGGTAGTTCGGGTGCGTCCCGCGCGCGTGGGCGTATTCGAACGACGGGATGACGTTGTCCTTCGGCTGCGTCCGGACGATGAGTCCCTTGGAGAGGAACTTGTCGCAGATGGCCACAGCGCTATCCAGCAGACCACCCGTGTTGAAACGCAGGTCGATGATGAGGCCCTTGAGGCCGTTCGATTCGAGCGTGCGGAGGACCGCTTCGAGATCGCTGGCCGTCTCGCCGGAGAAACTGGTGACGCGAACGTAGCCAACCTTGTCGGCCTCGTCGATCAGGTACTGCCAGTTCCCTTCCGCCGTCCGCTGCCAGCCCCGGACCGTCGGGACAACGATCCGGTCGCGGGTAACCGTCAGAGTCCGGGGAGCGCCCTCGGTGGGCCGCCGGATCGTCAACACGACCTTGGTGCCCTTGGGACCCGTGATCTTCTTCACGGCGCATAGCAGGCTCATGTCCTTGGTGGCAATGCCGTCCACCGCCTCGATGACGTCTCCCGCGTCCAGGCCGAACTTATAGGCCGGCGTATCGGGCAGCAGGCTGGCCACCGTCAACAGCCCCTTGGTCCGGGAGATCTCGACCCCGATGCCCGAGAACTCGTTCGTCATCTGCTTTTCGAAGTCCTGCACCTGGCGCGGCCACACGATCACCGTGTAAGGATCCAACACCTCCAGGGCCGCTTCGGTAAAATGAGCGATCAGCGGCCGCTGCGGCAATTCCACGGTGGCATCGTTCAACGACAGCACCTTGTCCAGAATAGCGATGAAGTCGCTCTTGCCAAACCCCTGGCCCGCGCGCTCCACCTCCTCGCGCAGCCCGCTCAGGGCCGCCGACCACGCCGTCACTTTCGCCGGGTCGGGCGCCGACAAGGAATTGTCGCGGGCCGCGTTGGGGTCCTTCGCGCACATCGTGACCAGCACCTGCGCCAGAAGGTCGCACCGTTTGATGGCCTTCGACGCCATCTGGGCGTAATCGACGGTCCGAACATAGTGCAGATCGAGAACATCGAGCGCCTTCTCCAGCATGCGTGTCTCGACACCCTCGAAGCGTTCCTTGCGGGATTCGCACGGGCTGTCCTGGAAGGACGCGGCAATCCCGGCCCGATCCAGAATCTCCTCCACGTGCTGCGTGTAGCCCTTGTTGTTGGGATCGATCGCCTGGAACCAATAGAAGTAGCTGGTGTACGCGTCGAGCCACTTGCCCTCGGCCTCCAAGGCGGCGCCCCGATCGACCGTGGTTTGAATCACCTTGGCCACATAGGGATCGCTGAGGAGCTCTTTCTTTTGAGCGCCGCTGGCGAATTCGCCCGCCTTGGCGATCGCGGCCAAAATGTCAGGAATCCCGTTGGGCTCGTTCGCATCGCGGGCACGGCCGGCTTGGCCCAGACCGTCCTTGTCCGCCGCGACGCGGCGATCGGGCCGATCCAACACGCCCGAGGTCTTGAGCCGGTCCAGCTCCTTGAGCTGCTTCTGGAACGCCTCTTGTCGAGCCGTCCCTCGGTGGCTGCCGAGCTCTTCATACTCATGGATGATGCCCGCCAGTTGCTGCACGCGGGGCTTCTCGGCCGTGTCAGCCTGCTGGGCCAACTGCCCGGCGTCGACGAACTTCCCCTCATAAATCATCCGGCACGCCCCGGTGACGACATCCACCTTGGCGGGCGCCTCCTGCGACACGCTCGCGGGAGCCGTCGTGACGGAGGCCAGCCCCTGGGCCGGGGTTCCCAAACGCGCTACGTCGCGTTTGGGGTCCCCTGCGATGATCTTTCCGGGTTGGGCCGAGCAACTGTAGCCGCCAAACCAGCAGGCAAACACGAACACGGGAACGCAGAACAGCATTACCGTATACGTGACGCGTGCGCTGCGACGGCGAACGGTCCGCCCATTATCCATACACCCGAATCGGCTTGGTCTTTGAGACTCCAACGAACACCCCTTTCGATATTGATTATGGATTATTGATAATGGATGATTGCCGCATGCAATCGTCAATCATCCATCATCAATTATCAATCCTACAGGCATTCTTTTGCCTTGCCCGCACAGCCGAGGACGTGCAGCTTGTGACGCACCATTTCCCGAATGGCGTCCCGGCCGGGGCCCAGGTACTTGCGGGGATCAAACTCCCCAGGCTTCTCGGCGAAGACCTGACGGATCTTGGCGGTCAGCGCCATACGTAAGTCCGTGTCAATATTGATCTTGCAGATGGCCGTCTTCGAGGCTTTCGTGATCATGGCCTCCGGGACCCCCATGGCATCCGGCATCTTGCCGCCGTACTTATTGATCAGGGCTTTGAACTCGGGCAACACGCTGCTGGAGCCGTGCATGACCAGGGGAAAGCCCGGCAACTTCTTACCAATCTTCTCTATAATGTCGAACGCGATCGTTGGTTCGACCTTAAATTTGTACGCCCCGTGACTGGTCCCGCAGGCGACGGCCAGCGAGTCACAGCCGGTCCTCTTGACGAACTCCACCACCTGCTCCGGGTCCGCGAGGTGCTTGCTGACGTCATCGACGCCGGCCACATGCTCCTCGATGCCGCCCAATTGCCCCAGCTCCGCCTCCACGACCACGCCGCGAGGATGAGCGTACTCGACAACTTTCTTGGTCAGTGCGGCGTTTTCGTCGAAAGGCAGGTGCGAGCCGTCCAACATGACAGAGGTGAACCCGTCATCGACGAACTGCTTGCACGTCTCGAACGTGTCACCGTGGTCGAGGTGGATGGCAATCGGGATATCCGGATTCTCGGCGACCGCCACATTGATGATGGCCTTCAAGTAGCTGTTCTTGGCATATTCCCGGGCCCCCTTGGAGATCTGGAGGATCAGCGGAGCCTTCTCCTGGGCAACGGCCTCCACGATGCCCTGGGTAATCTCCATGTTATTGACGTTGAAAGCGCCAATAGCGTAGCCGTTCTTATAAGCCATCTGAAACATCTTCTTCGTTGTAACCAACGGCATAATCTGCTCCTTACAAAACCTTCCAACCTATCGCCACTGCGGCAAACCCAATTTGCCCACAAGAATACCCCAAAGCCTCGACAGACTCAAGACCCGCCGGACGAATATGGCCCCGTTCTTACGCAAACTCAGACACAGAAAAGCTCTACAGCCACCAACCGAACGCACCCGGCGCTGCGGCATTAGTGATACACATCCGAGGCCCCGATTCCCATGTACCTTCGCAGCCCGAGGGCCAGTTCCGGAATGCCTTCGGGCCATAGACCCAATACGACCCTCTTCTCGTCCAACGTTCCGTCAATGCTGAACGTCAGGGCCAGATTCATCCGGTGGTACTTGCGGATCAGCGTCACGTCCGTCGCGATATTGGCCCCGTAACCGTAATCATATTGATCGGAGAACACGAGCGTATAGCGGGGGTCCAGGATGTACGTGATGGCAAACGTCACGGCATTCGAGCTTCTTTTCTCCGAGCCGAAGTTGAACTCCCGCAAGTACCGGTTGCCCACATAATAGCTCAGGTCGGGCCAGACCAGGCGGGAGAAGCCGATATCGCCCTGTTCCAACTCGCCCGTCTGCATACCGAAGTAACTATCGCCCAGTACAGAAGTTGCATCGGTCAGCCTCAGGATCGCATCGGCGCTGGCGTAGTTCTGGCGCGGCCCAAACAGGTCCGTCGAGCGCCGGTCCAGCGGGAGAAGCATTCTTGCCGACCGGTCCACCAAGGGGATGAACGGCGTATTCCAGGTGAGTAGATCGGGGCCGGTGGATTCCAGGTTCGACTCGTTCACCCACACGAAATCCGTATTCAACTCCAGCCAATCCACCGTACGCCGATTCGTAATCAGTCCCCGCTTCGTCTGCCACCGCTGGGCAATCCCCAGGTCCAGGACATCCCGCTGGTCCGCCACGACGTCGCTGGCGACGTACTTCACCGCCGTGACGGTGGGCGCGATGATGTGCCGCAACTCGTACAGGTCCCACAACCGGGACTGGACCTGGGGGTAGATGCACCAATAGGGTTGCAAGCTCATCCGCACGCCCCCCTCGCCCATCCAAACCGCGTCTTCGGGGGTCGTCGGCTCATTGTCGATTCCCGCCTGAAAACCCGCCCCGTCGTCGTAGCCGAAGGTGCCCGCCACGAAGGGCACAATCTTCGAACGGCCGACCGTCAGTGGCAGATCCAGCTCGTTGCGGGTGCCCGTGAACAGGAAGTAGTCGCCGGGCATGCTCACGGGGTTCGTGGAGCTGGCCCGATACCGGTATTGGCTCACCTGGCTGTCGCTATAGAACGTGAAAAGGTCGTCGAACAGCGACTGGCCCGTCAGGTGGTACTCCGCGGACGGCAGCTCCTCCACCTGGTCGAGGAAGTCATTGGTTCGCACCTTGCCGAGGAATGCCAAGCCCCAATTGTCCTGGATGCGCTTGAGATACAGCAGCGTCTCCTGTTCCTTGCCCACGTTGTACTCGGTGCGGTAGAACTGCTCCAGGAAGTTCTGGTCCGACAGGTAGCTGACCTCGGCGGTCAACTGCCAGCCGTAGGGAAGATACTGGCGGTGCTGGAGCCGCAGCCGCCCGCGCAGGTCCTCCGGCACGTCCACATCCTTGCGTGTCAGGCTCAGGCGGTCCGTGCCATGGTCGTCAATCCCGTAGCCCAGGAACGAGCCGAAGTAGTTTTCTCTCTCGTAATCGACTTCGACGCCGCCGCCCGGGCCGCGCTCGCCGTAGTAATCCACGGAAAGCGTGCTGTTCGTGCCCTCCGGCTCGCGCAGGCCAAGAATCCGGTTCAGGTACCAGCGGGTCTCGAGCGCGGCGCCGTAGGCATTGTCGTATCCGGCGCGGATGCTCCGAATGGGAACGTCCGGCCTCTCCCGGTCGGCGTGGACTTTCGGCAGGGCCAGAAGCGTCACGTTGCCATATCGGAACCGGACGTTCTTCAGCTCCACGTCGAAGGCGCTGTCCGGGGCGCTCCCGCCCGGTTCCGCCTCCTGGGTGTCGTCGGTGATACGGATTCGTGCCGCTTCGAGCGAAAGCTGCGGCTTCCAGAACTCGCTCGTGGTCACAACCACCTCGTCCCCTTCGAATTCGTTCTCGGCCATCTGCCGGAGCTGCTTGGCGCGGATGTAGATGGGCACGTCCCGCGTGGGGTCGAACGTCTGGAACACCACGTCGTTGGCCACCGCACGCTGGCTCAGCAGGTCGTAGTACATGTCCTTGGCGCGGATCGTCCGCTGCCCCTGCCGGAACACGACGTTGCCCGTGACGTAGATGTCGCTCACCCCCTGCTGCTGTGCGGCGGACAAAGCCCTGGCCCCCGGCTTCGCGCCGGTTGCCGTGCGCCAGAGAGCGAGGCTATCCGCTTCGAACTCCAGAAGCTGCGACGGTCCCGCCTTCTCGCTGGCGGGCGGCTCCCACCAGACGTAGATCCTGCCGATGAAGGTGATGATCTCCTGCCCATCCTCCAACACGGTCCGCTCGAACTTCGGCGTCGCCTCCGTGAGCGGGGCGATATTGATCGTATAGCCGACGGCGGGCTTGTTCGGCTCAACGACGCCGGTCTTGGCCGAAGCGGGCCGGACCAGCGGCTCGGGCGCCGGCGGCAAATCCAGGCCGGCCTTTCCGAAGGCGGACATCGCCTCGTTGTACCAAGGCAGCTTCCGGGGGTTTCCTGCGTCGCTCGTTTCGGCGGTGACGAAAACCTCGCCGCTGATGCTCGTCTTGATTACCACGGCCCTGTCCCGTTCGAGCACCGTCTCCGTGACATCGACCGCCTGTCCCTCCCCCCCCTTGCCGCCGGAGACCCGATCGGCGAGATAGACTTGGATCTGGTGGCCCTGGCTCGAGCCGCCCGGCGCTATCCACACCAAGCCGCGTCTGCTCGTGTACTGACGGCCCGCCACCGCCATCGTGAAACCCTCCTCGCACAGGAGCAAGTGCTGACCCGGCGCGACTTTGCAGCTTAGGAGCACCCCGGCGGTCAGGTGCAGGTCCCGGCTGAGCCAATGCTGGCCCGTGGCGATCACGTCCTGCTGCCCCCACGTGGACGGCGGCCCCGCCTGGCCGCGGGCCTCCTGGCCGGCGGCTCCGACCAGCACGATCAGTACGCTCATCATCACTGATTTGTATCGTTTACCGGCGCGCATCTCGTACTCAACAGTTGGGGGACCCTTTCGGCGTCCAGCTTGGCTCAGATCTCACGAGATTATAGTCGCCCACGTCGAGAAGACCAGAAAAAAGGCGAGAGGGACAAGTGCGAAGTGTGATGTTTGAAGTGTGAAGTATCGAAAGAATCCCGACCTCGACATTTCCGTACTTCAAACTTCAAACATCACACTTCAAACTTCTTCCCCCTTGCCCCCTGGGGCCCTTTCGGATATGAAGGACGTATATCCAAACCCCTTCACAGGATCGATGTATGGCACAACATGATTACTCCGAGCACCAGCAGCGGATCATCTCCAAATACTACAACCAATTAGACACCATCATGCTCCAGAAGCTTCAGGAGCTTATCGGGGAACTCTACCTCGCGGACACCGACGCCAAACGCAACCGGCTCTGGCAGAGGGTCCGGAAGGCCATGCTCAACCTGAAGCTCCCGGACGAGCTCATCGAGCACATCATGGCCAAGAAGGACGTCGAGACCCTCGCCAGGAACCTGCAGGACTGGCTCAGGCAAAGCAGCCAGAAGGGCTGAGCATCCGACGCCGTATCCGCTTGTCCTGGACACGCGTGGGCCCGGGTGGCATCGCCAAGCCATGCCCTGAGCCGGCCGAATGGGGCAGGGCCAACACAAAGTCGTAAGACATGGTGGGTGGCCGCATCAAGCGGAGTCTTCGGAGCTTGGCGATGGCGGATTTCCCGTGCGAGGGACCATCGCCAAGGAACAAGCCCTTGACGATGCCACCCATCAGGTTGAGCCGCTCCGTGTTTGCGCTGTGTATCATCGCTCTCGGTCTTGGCAGCCGCCGGTCCCACCGGTATAATAAGGTGATTGGCGGAAAAAGCGCGTCACTGCGGCGTGGGCCCTGGCTACTACGGAGAAAGTCATGACACAAGCGATGGCACAGGAATACTCCCCTTCTACGAAGGTCTACCCGACCGAAAACCTCGGCAAGTACAGCATCCTCGACATGCTGAAATACTTCGAGGAGCACGGGGCCATGCGGGTCTCGGACCTGCACATCAAGGTCGGCTCCCCGCCCGCCTACCGGATCGACGGCAACTTAGTGAAGCTCAAAGGCCCGAACGTCACGCCGGAAGTCGCCAAACAGCTTATCTTCCCCCTGCTGAAAGAGCACGGCCTCCAGAAGCTCCAGACGGACCACAGCGTGGACGGTTCCTATCGTATGGGGTCGTTGCAGTTCCGTATCAACGTATTCCGGGAGAACGACGGCATCGCGGCGGCGATCCGGGCGCTGTCGCTCGACGTCCCCCAGATCGAGGACATCGGCTTCCCCAATAACGTCTGGGAGGACATCCTCGACCTCAAGGCTGGCTTGGTCCTCATGACCGGCATCACCGGGGCCGGCAAATCCACCACGATCGCCTCGCTGATCGGACGCATCAGCGAAAAGACCGCCTGCCGGATCATCACCGTGGAGGACCCGATCGAATACATCCTGCCGCAAAAGTATTCGATGATCTCCCAGCGGGAGGTCGGCCGGGACGTCAAATCCTTCCACGAGGGCCTCAAGGAGATGATGCGGGAGGACCCGGACGTGATCTTCGTGGGCGAGATGCGTGACGCCGAGACCATCGCCATGACACTCATGGCGGCCGAGACGGGGCACCTGGTGTTCTCGACCCTGCACACGCGGGACGTCACCGGCTCGATCACCCGCATCCTCGACTACTTCCCCGAGGGTCGCCAGTCGGAAGTCCGCAACCAGCTTTCGCTGGGCATGGCCTACGTCGTCAGCCAGAAGTTGATCCCCCGCAAGGATGGGCAAGGCCGGATCGTGGTGATGGAAATCCTCAACAACAACTACGCCGTCGCCAACAACATCCGCACCGGCAAGATCGAGCAGCTCTATTCGCAGCTCCAGACCAAAACCCGCAACAAGTCCGACGAGAAGATGATCACGCTGGAGAAGCACATGGCCCTGCTCGTCAAAGACGAGAAGATAGACCTGCTCGAAGCCCAGAAGTGGGTCAACGATCTCAAAGCCTTCGTGGACTGCATGCAGCGGGATTGACGAGGAGTGCAATATTACGGTTGTCCTGTAAAAAAGCATTGCAATCTTACAGAAACATTGTAAAATAGCATCAATGATGCAGCAGGCTCATATCAAGCGGTCGTTCGCCGCCCCTGAGCGGTCTTTCTTCCTCTTTGGTCCTCGCGGCACAGGGAAGAGCACGTGGCTTCGAGAGATCTTCCATCAAGCGACGTATCTGGATCTACTGGATGCGTCCCTCTTCTTGGAGCTTTCTCAGGACCCCCATGCACTCGAAGCGATGGCCGGCGCCAGGCCGCCCGGGTCGTGGATCGTCCTCGATGAGATTCAGAAGATTCCCGCTCTATTGGACGAAGTCCATCGCCTGATGGAATTGCGTCAGTGGCGATTTGCCCTGTGCGGGTCCTCCGCCCGCAAACTCCGGCGGACCGGCGTCAACCTGCTTGCAGGACGCGCCCTGACAGTGCACATGGAACCCTTCTCGTCCGAGGAACTGGCCCACCGCTTCGACCTGGATTTCTGCCTCCAGTGGGGCTTGCTGCCCATCGTCCAGACAAATCGGCAAGACGCCGCAGACATCCTTGACGCGTATGTCAATACCTACCTCAAGGAAGAGATTCGCGAAGAAGGACTCGTCCGCAAGACGCCGCCCTTCCTGCGTTTCCTGGGAATTGCCGGCCAGCTCAACGGTCAGGCGGTCAACGCACAGAACATCTCGCGTGAAGCAGGTGTCCCGCGCAGCAGCGTGGACGCATATTTCTCCATTCTCACGGACACGCTGGTAGGGCACTTTCTGCCCGCCTATCAGCCCCGCCTGAAGGTGCGCGAGCACACGCATCCCAAGTTCTACTGGTTTGACCCGGGCGTGGCCCGTGCCGCCGCAGGACTTCTCCACGATCCTGTGGACCGTTCCTGGCTGGGGTTCGCCCTGGAAACCCTCGTTTATCATGAGTTGCGAGTCTTCAACGAGGCCGGCCGTCGGCACCGCTCGATCGCCTATTACGCCGCCGCATCAGGAACGGAGATCGATTTCGTGATCGAGACTCGGCAGGGTCGCCCTCAGTCGCCGGCCCACGTTGTTCTCCTGGAGGTCAAACTGTCCGGGAAATGGAACCGGCAGTGGGAACGGGCCATGCGCGATCTGAAAACAAAACCCGGTATTGTAGTAGACCGGATGGTCGGCGTATATACCGGCCCACGTGCATATCACTACGACGGCCTGGACGTCCTGCCTGTCGAGGACTTTCTGCGGCAGCTTCACCAAGGCGTAGTGTTTTGACGGGTGCGGCGATGACGATCGAGTTCAACTGCCCGAACTGTGGGGCTCTGATCGCGTTCGACAGCAAGCACGCCGGCCAGCGGGCGAAATGCCTCACGTGTGGACAGAAGTTCCTCATCCCCGCCGCGAGCTTCGAGAAACCGGAGAAGATCGCGCCGGAGCCTAAGCCCAGAGAAGAACCCATTCCGGGCTTCTATCGGGCGGTTTTTCTCGATAATTGGAGGATCTTCGTCAGACCCGAAAGCGTCACGCCGCTGGCGTTCGTGATCGCGGTGGTCTGCTTTCGGTTCTTCCTGTCCGGCGCGTGCTGCCTGGGTTACGTCGCCCCTATCATTATCTGGGGCTGGCTCTTCGGCTTCTACCTGAGCATCATCTATCAGACGGCCTGCGACGAAGACGTGCTGCCGGAAATCGACGTGGGCACCTCGGTCACCTTCCTCTGGCACGTCCTCGAGCCGATCTTCATCTTCACGTACACGCTCTTTCTGGTCGAGCTGCCCTTTATCATCACGCTATCGCTCGCGAACAGCCACGGCATAACCTTTGACCACATCTGGTCCGGCCACACCCCGCTGCATCTGCTCCTGCAGGTCTTCCAGATCGGCGGCCTCTTCCTCTTTCCCGCCGCGATCCTGACCCTCGCCGTCGGCCAGGACTTCACGCTCCTGCGGCCGGACTACCTCCTCGCCCCCCTCTTCCGGGCCTTCCTCCCCTACCTGACGGTCGTCCTGCTCCTCGTAGCCACCTGCTACGTGGAGATGCACACCACCCAGGAGATCGGCAAAGACACGATGACCACGGCAAAGAACCTGGGCGGCAATCTGTTGGTGCAAGTCGTCGCCATCCTCTCCATGCGTTCCATCGGCCTCCTCTACCGCCACTATGGCGGCTATTTCAAATGGTGACACAAAGGCGACGATGACATTCGTCCGAAAGGCGGGAGCACTACTGTGACTTTGGTATACCCGCGAAGTAGAATCCGAAGTCCCGCCGCAGAGGCGGCTCAGTCTGACGCACAGGCTGAACAGCGACGCCCATCAGCATTTCACTCACACCGAGTGCTGACAGAGACATCGCGAGGTTACCAAGTCATCATTGATAACCAGCCGCTCTGAGAAACAGACGACTGTCTATTCCTCTACCCGATTTACTCGTTTTCCTGGGTGCGAATAGCCTGGATAGCAGAATAGACGTGGGATCTTCGACCACTCGTACTCGTCCAGAACGTTTACCATTTCACTTCCATGACGAGAGGAGACTAGCCATGTCTCGCCGCGTTGAGTGACGTAAGACAGGCGTATGACTTCTTCAGTCGTCTTTTCCTTCAAGCTCTCCTCTTGTGGACCTGATGTTGCCCCGTATTTCGTCTCCCTGGCAGCGCGACGTCGAACCCTCTCTGCTGCAAAGTCCTCATACGGTATTACCGTTAGTTGAAAGACCGGCCGTTGATTGACATCAACAACTTCGATTGCCTTAGAGTCGGAATTGACATCAAACTTGTTCGCCTGAATGACACGAATTGAATCACCAATTGCCTCAGCGACTATGGTTCCTTCTGCATCGCGAATCTCTCCGCGCAGATTGATGGTCCCGTCCGCTGTAATGAAGAAACTGAATGGGGTTTGGCTGAAGGCTGGAGCATATCGCCCCGGAGTGGGCATCGTTTGTGTATTGGTGCCATCCTCAATTATCACCGGGAATTTCCGAACGGATGGAGTCGGTCTCGCCATCGTCACATTCGCGAAATGCATAGAGGCTCGTTGGGACCGAATATAGTAGTATTCAGAGAAAATGAGACCAAGTACGAATCCAACAACTGTAAATACTGCCGATGCGATACTGAGCAAGAAAACAAAACGACTGGTAGGACCCAGCTTCTTGTAACCAGCAAGAACTCCTTTGTGTCTATCTTCAGCCAAGGTGCCTCCACATAGAGTGCGCCGGCCATTTGTTGTATTGTATCGTCTACGTCATCCAATGCCAGACGCCTGGATACTCCTGTAAAAGACCTGTGTGGACATCAGCCAGATCTAAGTGCCGACGGAAGTCATTCGAGCTTGGCCTCAATGTCAGCGAAGACCTCGGCCGCCGGACGACCTGTCGCTCTGCCTTTCTTCACCATTCGGACACGCCTGCAAATCTCGGCCTTTTGCTGAGAGCCAAATTCGCTGGCGTCGGGATCTTCAAGACTCACGATCAAGTCTTGGGCAAGTCTGGCACGCTCGCTCGCAGCTCGCAGACAGCGCCATTGCTTCTTTCCGAACTTGTTCGATTGTCTTCATGTTCCTATTCTACCCCGGACAGTCGCGCATTTCAATCCAAACGGATGCCCCGCCATCCCCAAGGCCTTCGGCCTTGACGCTGCCACCCGACAATGACGGCAGGAGAGGGGGACAAGGTTCAACTCTTTACGAGTCAAAGCCTGGATGGCATCGCCAAGGGTTCCGCCCTTGACGATGGCGCCTTTGTGTCGCGGGCATCCTGCCCGCGATTCGAGGGCGGGACGCCCTCGACACGGCGCGGCCAAGATGGCCGCGACACAACCGTCGTCAAGGCCAAAGGCCTTGGTGATGCCACCGGAATCTACCACCGAAGGCGACCGCACCCGCAGTCTCTATTGTGCCCAGATTGCCCTTGACAGCCCATCCTAAGATGTGTATGATAGACACGCAACTATTAGCGTGAAGTCACAATTGAAAAGTGAATAGCGAGCGTAGCCAGACTGGTCGGGAGCGGTAGGAGGCCAACTTTGGGCGCCCGGCGGCGTAGGGAGGGACCCGTGAGACGCGTACAGGCCGATTATGCAAAACAAAGCCAATTCTCCCGACGGCAGACCTGGCACCGGCGCCCCGGATCGGGGTCCGGGGCGACAAGCTTGGGCCGCTCTAAACCGGCACGTACGCGAAAACCGGATGAGCCACGATTCATGCGAAACAAAGCCAATTTCAAGGGGCCCCCGGCCGGAAGCCGAGGACCTGCCGTGCGAAACAAAGCCAATTTCCGCGCGGCTGCCACAAGTATTAAGTGATTGTCTACCAAAGAGTTATGATGGATTCACCCCCGCACAGGGGCTCCGAAGAACAAAGCCAATTCCCGCAAACGGCACTGCCACAAAGACGGAGGTCTGTTCCCCTCCGGTGGGTTCCTGGATTCGCGCCTCCGCGGGAATGACGGGGCGCGGGGTCCCTTCCAGGTCAGACATCCATCCGGATCAGCAAGCTCACTTGCTCGACGCGAGCTGGGCGTTCTCGTCCACTCGCGTCACTACGAGGCCGCGGGTGATTTGGCGGCAGAAGGCCGTGAATTCCTGATCGAGCTGGTCGAGGTCGGGGCCGATGTAGTGCTCGAAGAGCTGGCGGCCGACTTGGCGGTTCCAGAGAATGGTTCGGGGAAGGTTACGGTCCTGGGCGGTGGCCCCGGCCGATTCGTCGAGCGGCCACTGGCCGGTCAGGCCGTCGGACAT